>JAFGJQ010000375.1 GCA_016929015.1 Phycisphaerae bacterium
GCCTCGCGCAAGACAAGATCAGGTCAATATATATCATGATCCGGTCATACCCATGCCGACCGAACTTGCGGCCTGGTGCGATAACGTAACCGTTTCGCACCCGGCCGGGCCGCAGCGCCCATAAGTCCTGAACGTTTTCCGGGCTTGATTGCAAAAACAGCGATGCTGTCGGGTACGATCGAGTGTCCGGTGAAACTGCGAGGACCGCTCCCGGCGTGCGAGCTGTCAGCAACGATGAGTGCGGGGGTTTGAAACTCCAGTGCCCGTCGATGCAGGGTTCCGGCTTCGATGCGGCCGCTCACCGCGATCAGGCCGAAGCGGCGTTCCTGCCAGCCGTGGTCAAGAAACTCAACATGTCGGGTATCTTTATATTCCATTCTATAGGGTTCATAGGTAGAATTATTTCCATCTATTCGACTGTTCGCACGGGAGAACAAGATCGACGAAATGTGTGGACGAAGCGTAAACGACGAAGTGTGGGAGCAAAGTGGAGCGACGAAGTGTTGCCTACGGACGACCAGACACTTCGTCGCCGATCTTCGTCGCACGCTTCGTCGGACCGGAGGCGCATTCGGACGATCCGGCCACTCCGACCGGTGAGCGCCGCATTCGCAGGGAGAGTAGATGACAGCATTCAAGCAAGAGACGCACAATGTTGATTTCTGCGTGGTCGGCGGCGGCATGGCCGGCCTATGCGCGGCAATTGCTGCCGCGCGACATGGCTCGAAGGTCGTCCTGATGCATGACCGCCCGGTATTTGGAGGCAATGCATCCAGCGAATGCCGTGTCCACATCTGTGGTGCAGACAGGCACAACCACGTCAAGAACATGCGGGAAACCGGAATTCTCGAGGAATTCCGCATGGAGAACCTCTATCGGAACCCCAACCGTAACTTCTCGATCTGGGATAGCATTCTGTACGAGAAGGTGCTGGCCGAGCCAAGTATCACTCCCCTTCTGAATTGCTCCTGCCTGAACGCCGAGATGGACGGCTATTCGCTTCGCACGGTCACGGGCTGGCAACTTACAACCCAGACGTACCACACGGTTCACGCGCGTATCTTTGCGGATTGCTCCGGGGATGCCGTTCTTGCACCGCTCACCGGCGCAGAGTTCCGGATCGGGCGGGATGCACGCAGCGAATACGGCGAGTCCATCGCACCACCGGAAGCCGACGCCAGGACCATGGGCATGACATGCCTGTTCCAGTCGCGGAAGTATGACACGGCACAGCAGTTCATACCGCCTGAATGGGCTCACCGTTACGACACCTGTGACGCGTTGCCCTACGGGCCTCGTGGGCATCGGTGGTGGCAGATGGGATACTGGTGGATCGAGTTGGGTGGAGAGCACGACAGCATTCATGACACGGAAACCTTGCGTGATGAACTCCTGAGGATCACGTATGGTGTGTGGGATCACATCAAGAACCGCTGCCCAAATCGGACTGAGGTGCAGAACTGGGCACTGGACTGGATCCAGTTTCTGCCCGCGAAGCGGGAAAGCAGACGTTACGTAGGTGAATATGTACTGACCCAGAACGATATCGAAAGCGGAGGCCCCTTCGAAGATATCGTTGCGTATGGTGGCTGGTCGATGGATGACCATCATCCGGCTGGATTCGAGGCCGTCAAGATCGGCGCCCCGGCGACAGTCTTCCACCACGGCCCATCGCCATACGGCATTCCCTATCGCTGTCTGTATTCGAGGAACATCGTCAATCTCATGTTTGCCGGACGGGACGCCAGTTGCAGTCATGCGGCCATGAGTTCCACGCGCGTCATGGGCACGGGTTGCAGCATGGGACAAGCCGTTGGAGTCGCCGCCGCCATCGCCGTGACCAAGGGGCTCTCACCCGCGGAGATAGACAACCACGTTCCGGAACTCCAGCAGACGCTTATTCACGATGATGCGTATTTGCCCGGCCACAAGCAGGCCTTCTCCGAGTTGCTCACCCGCGCGACGCTCACATCTTCACAGGGAGATCCGGAGCCGGTTCGCAATGGAATGAATCGGCCGGTTGGCGACGATCTCAATGGCTGGACATGCCGCCCTGGAGACTGGATAGCCTACGAATTCCAAGCGACGACAGACGTGAAACACGTGACCGTTGTTCTCGATAGCGGGTTGGATCAGAATGTAGCGCTGAGCTATCACCAGAAGGACAACCCGTTGACCTCGCCTCCTGACGTGATGCCGAAGGCCTTCCGTATCGAGGGGTTGAACGGCGGCAAATGGGACGAGTTGATTCGTGTGGAGCAGAATCACCAGAGACTCTGCCGCTTCCCCATAGAGTCCAGCCTGAATGGCGTTCGGGTCTTGCTTGACGAAACATGGGGCTCAGAGACCAGCCGGATATATGCCTTCTACCTTGACTGAAGACACGCCATCTGCGACCAAGCCGTCGCACAGCGACGGCTCACAGCCGCAGAACGGCGTCCAGCCGACGCCCTAAAGGCCGCGGCTGACGCAAGCGTTTGAAACTTGCGAGGAGCGCAAAAGGTGAACATCGAGGTGCCGAGTCAGCAAGTGTCTGTTCTGGCGGAAAGTGACGTGCTTGTCTGCGGGGCCGGCTCTGCCGGGATTGCCGCGGCGGTCAGCGCGGCCCGACACGGTTGTGACGTGACGATCGTGGAGCGTTGGCCGACCATCGGCGGGATGGCCACCAACGCACTTGTCAACTGCTGGCACCGAAGCGATCGGGAGAAGGTGGTGATCGACGGCTTGGTGGAGGAATCCGCTCAGCGCGCCGCGAAACAGGGGTGGATACGTCAGGTCGCGCACTTTCCCCGCGCCCACGAAACGCACTGGTTCGAACCCGAGGGCATGCGGATGGTCTGGCAGCGGATGCTGGACGAGGCAGGCGTGCGCTGTCTATGTCATCTGACGGCAGGCGATCCCGTGCTGGAGGATGGAACTGTCCGTGGCGTGCTGGTGGATACCAAGCGCGGTCGACGAGCTTTGCTGGCCAAGATCGTGGTCGACGCGACCGGCGACGGGGATGTGGCGGCCAAAGCCGGCATACCCTTCGACTACGGGCGGGAATCGGACGGATTGGTTCAGGGAATGACCCTCGTGTTCGCCCTGCGGGGTATCAACGAGGACGTCGTCCGGACCACCCCCCATAAACGGATCCACGAAGTCATCGACCGCATGGTTGAACTCCGCAAGCAGGGCCGTATGGCCCCGTTCAACGAGGGCAACATGCGCGGTACGTTCACGTACTGGGGTGCACCGAATCACATGCCCTGGAATGTTTGCCCGGTGGCGGGAAATCCACTTGACGAAGAGGAATTATCCCGCCTGCACGCCCAGGCACATGAACACGTGGTGCGCTACATCGAGTTCTTCCGGTCGGATATGCCGGGCATGGCGACGGCCGCGATTGAACAGACCGGGTTCGCTCTCGGCGTGCGCGAGTCTCGTCGCATTCGCGGCCTGACGACGCTTTCGGTTGAGATGGTGCTGGGTGCCGCCAAACAGCCCGATGCCGTGGGACACGGGGTCTGGATGGTGGACATCCACGACCCCAAGGGCAGCGGGCACACGACGTTCTCGGACGCCGGGGATCACAACCGGCTTCGGGCTGGCACGAGTTACCATATTCCCCTGAGCATGTGCCTGAACCCGCAAGTGCCCAATCTTGCTGTTGTGGGGCGTTGCGCATCATCGACCCATGAGGCCCACTCCTCGGTACGAGTGCAGACGCACTGCATGGTCATGGGCCAGGGCGTGGGCACGGCAGCGGCGATGGCGCTGGACGGCGGCACGGACCTGGCCGGGATCGATGTGGGCGCGCTTCAGGAGACGCTGCGTGCCGATGGTGCGTATATCGAGGATGTTCCCAAGAGCATCGAGCGCGACAAGTGAAAACCGCGCCGACGCGCCATGCACTTGCGGCTCATGCTCGGCGTCACAACAAAAGGAGAGCAATATGCAGGCATCACTCAATGGTTTAACAGTCGTTGTCACCGGTGGGTCGAAGGGTTATGGGGCGGGCATCGCGGGTGTCCTGCGACAGCATGGTGCAGACGTGTGGATCACCGGACGCGACAGATCCGCCTTGGAGAAGACCGCTGAGCGGCTCAACGCGCATGCCGTTGCCGGCGATGTGATCAGGGGAACAGACTGGGACCGCATCGTCCAACAGGTGCTTGGCGCAACGGGTCGACTTGATGTCCTTGTCAACAACGCGGGCTCGGCCGTTTCCATCAAGCCGTTGGAAAAGCAATCGGACGATGACATCGCGCAGTCGATCGCCGTGAACCTGACAGGGAGCCTGTTGGGTTGTCGTCGGGCAGCCCCCATTATGAAGGAACAAGGCTCGGGCACCATCATCAACGTGTCGAGCGTCTGTCAACGGTATGCCTGGCCGGGTTGGTCGGTCTACTCCGCAGCCAAAGCGGGCCTGGCGCAGGCCTCGAAGTGTCTGTACGCGGAATTGCGTGAACACGGTGTGAGGGTCACGACGCTCGTGCCGTCCTGGGGTGCGACCGAGTTCACATCGACAACAGCGGACCTTGGCGACGCGCCGTCACGGGACGCGGATATTCGAGCGAAGTGTACGACGCCTGAAGAGCTGGGAGACGTCGTGGCGCACATCTGCTCGTTGCCCCCTCATCTCGAGATCCTGGAGTATACCGTCGTGCCCATGGTGCAGGAGATCATGCCCCTGTGAGTGGGCGGTCCGCATACGATCTAGCCGTGATGGGCGGCGGCAGCGGCGGGGTTGCCGCCGCTCTCGCTGCGGCGCGTTTGGGCTTGCGTGTCGTGGTTGTTGAGCGCGGGGCCATGTTCGGCGGCACGGCTACGCAGGGCGGCGTTAACTGCTGGGAGGCGGGTGTCGGCGGGACGGGTGTCCCATTCGATATCTACCGGCGTGTGCAACGCGACTGCCCGGCCGCCATCGGCGTCTATTCCATTGGACGCCACTTCGCCTGGCAGGACGGATGGCACTGGCCACATGACCTGGAAAAGGTCAACTTCCCGGGGGGCGAACACCTGATTGATCACGGTCGCCGATACACCGATTCCCTGCGCCGCCATCCAGGCTGCAACGTCGTTCCCGACGAACACTGGAAACGCGAACACTGGCATGGGGTCTCGTTCCTCCCCCAGGCGATGGCCGACACGGTTGCCGCAATGCTCGAGGAGACCGGCAACGTCGATTTCCGTCTCGGCAGCGCGATCGGCACCGTGTCATCCCGGAGCCGCCGGATTGAGAGCGTCAGGCTGTCTGACGGTTCCGCCCTTCGGGCTTCCGCTTGGGTAGATGCCTGCGCGGGGCGCCTCTGCGATGCTGCCGGATGTGAGACGTTACAGGGGGTCGACCCGAAGGAGCGGTTCGACGAACCTTCCGCACCGCAAGCGTCATCGGATCGACTGAACGCGGTCTCTTTGATTTACAAGATCGACCCCGGATATCCGGAGGCCGTCGAGCCGCTGCCGGACGATGTCCCTGCCGAGGGCTGTTGGTGGGCAGACCACTTCCCTCCGATGAGCTGCGTTCAGTATCCGGACATGGGACGCCACTGCAACATGCTGCCGACCATGGAGGGCGCGGAGTTCTCGAAACTGGGAGAGCAAGCGGCGTACGAAGAATGCAGGCGGCGAGTGAAGGCACACTGGCACTTCGTGCAGCACCATTGGCCGGAATTCCGTACATATCGCATGACTTGGATTGCCCCCATGCTGGGCATCCGAGAGCAGCTTCGCGTGGTCTGTGAGAGGATGCTCACGGAGCACGATGTGCGCCGTGGCTTCAGTCAGCAACGCGATCCGGACATCATTGCCCTTGCGGACCATGCCCTTGACCGACACGGGGCAGGCGGAGGATGCCAGGAATTGAACGAGCCCTACGGCGTGCCCTTTCCTTGCCTGGTGCCCAAGGGAGGCTGGGTCAACCTTCTGGTCGCCGGCCGGTCCGCAGGGTTCTCGAGCATTGCCGCTTCGAGTTGTCGTCTGTCGCGCACCATGATGCAGCTCGGCCAGGCCGTGGGTACGGCAGCTGCCCTGGCCCAAAAAAACCGCCTGACGCTGCCCGAGGTCGCACCGGATGCGCTTCGTGACGCGCTCCGCAAACAACATGTGCAGCTTGAATGGCCCATGTCGGCAGCGCTGACGGAACACGTCAGAGCAGAAAACAAGGAAACCACTTCGGACCAATCCATCGAGGCGCCGCCAAATGGCGCGCCTGATGGATGACGTTGGCGAGTGGAATTGAAAGGACAAGCGGAACATGCAACAGTGTGCGGGGTGTGTGCGTTCTTTGGAGGTGGCTATGAAAGCAACAGGTCGTATGATTGTCTTTGTCGGTTTGCTGAGCGGATCCGCCCGACCGGCGCCGGCGCAGTACCTGTGGGATCGCAACTCGGGCAACACCGTTTTTCCGGAAGCCCGTTACGCGCATGTGGCGGTGGACGGGACCGACGCGTTGGTCGTCGGGGTCGACTCCGCCCGGTATCCCGTGATCGAGAAACTCGACGGCCTTGGCCGACCCATGTGGACAAGCAGCGGCGCCGGCATCCGCTGTTGTGTCGGCGGCGACGCCAGGTTTTCCACTACGATGAGCGAGTCTTATCACTTTGTCGAAAGTTTCCCGGGCGGCGAGGGAGACGTCGTCGTGCTCTGGGGCGCGCTCCATCCGGATAACGCGTCTTGGGCGCGGATGTTTGCGCAGCGTTTTTCGGCTTCCGGCGAGCGGCTCTGGGACCCGGACGGCGTGGAGATAGCGCCGCAAGCACTCAAGTACGATAGCACGAAAACGGGCGTTAGCCTTGGGACCAACGGTGTCGTCGCCGTCTGGACCTCCGGCACGGGCGTCCAGTCGATGCGGGCCGCCCGCCTGGATCCGGAAACCGGCACGAATCTTTGGCTGATCTATGTGGTCGCCGACACGATTGTCGCGAACCTGGTCGACGCGTGCGCCGACGAGCAGGGCGGAATCCTGTGCGCACAGGTCGTCTATGGAGCCTCCGCCCACACGTCGTCGGTGCAGCGTATCAGCGCGGACGGCGCCCGGCTGTGGGGCAACAAGGGCGTGCTTCTGCCGTCCAGCTTCGACGAGCTGTTTCTCGTCAGGCCGCGGCCGCGGGTGGCCGCGGACGGCACAGGCGGCGCGGCCGTGCTTTACGGGGATGACCATGCCCCCGGGCGCCTCTGGGTGCAGCATCTTGACGCGGCGGGAACACCAACCTGGGCGGCCGGCGGCGTGCCGGTATGCACGAACGGTTCGTTGACGTCGATCCGGTCCTCGCGACTGGTGCGAACGGCGCCGGGAACTTACGTGGCCGTCTGGTCGGACAATCGGACCGGTGATTACAACGTGTACGCCCAGAAAGTCAGCGGCACGGGCACGGTCGAGTGGCCCGCAAACGGAATGGCCGTGTGCAACGAACCTGCAGACCAGGCCGGGCA
>JAFGJQ010000031.1 GCA_016929015.1 Phycisphaerae bacterium
ATCTGGATGTGCGTGAACCCCATCTCCCGCGCTTTGGCCACGATCCGGTGAAACTCCGGATGGATCGTCGGTTCGCCGCCGGTGAATTGGATGGCGGTCGGGGGGTACGGCCTTTGCTCGCGCAGGGCCTGCATCATCTCGACGACCATTTCGTACGTCGGTTCCGCCACCCGGCCGGAGGCGTTCGCGTTGGCGAAGCACACTGGGCAGCTCAGGTTGCACCGATTGGACAGGTCAATCTGGGCCAGGCACGACGTGGACAGGTGCCGGCTGCACAGGCCGCAGTCGCTGGGGCAATGCCGGCCCCCGCGAACCTGTGGCCGCAGCACGCCTCGCTCGTCCTGAAAGACGTGCCGGGCGGCCTGCTGGTACAGCCGGGCGTCGGTGAAGACCTTGTCGCGGACGTAGCCGTGCTCCGGGCAGGTCTTTTCGATGTAAACGTTGTTGTCCCGCTCAAAATACCGGCCGAGAATGATGCACGAGCATTCCGGGCACAGCGTCTCGACCGTCCGGGGCAGCGTGCGAAGAACGGGCGCGATGCGGCCCCCGGTGTGGGTCTCCTGCGGCTGCCGCGGATGGCTCTGGGGCTGCCGGGTGCAGAAAAGGATGTCTTCGTGCCATTCACGATACGTCCCGCAGGCCGGACAGGCATATTCCAGGTACACGTTGTCCTCGGCCGGCTCGTACACGAATTGCGAGGGCACCGGTTGCCCGCATCGACTGCACGTGGACTGGCAGGCCCAGGGCAGTCCCCGATCGGCCGGGTGGAACCGCCGCAGCGAGAGCTTGTATCGCTCCAGCGGCGTACACGGGTCTGTCCCGCTCACCGGCGTGCGCTGGATGCACTGGATGGGTCGGACGGGCTGCCCGGAGTGCTGTCTTCCGCTCGCCTGGGCCTCCACCGGGGCAGCGATGGACATGCCGCCGTCTTTCATGAGCGTCTCCCACAGGACCCTTTGACCGCGCTACAAAGCCCGGGCTTGCGCCCGGCGGGGCGGATTGTACTGTAACCCGCGGCCTGCCCCAAGCGTTTTTCCGTGACCGGCCGCATGTCCGGCGAGGCGCGCAGATTCGACGATGTCCCCCGCGGCGAGTACAATCCTCTTTTCAGAAGGGACACCCGCCCGACTCCGGGGTTAGGCCATGCCCGCTCGCACGCTGAAACAGGTGCTGGAAGAGAACACGATGCCGTCGGCGCCGCCGCTCGTTGAGTCGCTGCCGGACGGCGTCGTACGTTGCCTGGCCTGTGCGCACCGATGCCGGATTCCCGCGGGCCGCGCCGGCGTGTGCCGCGTCCGGTTCAACCGGGACGGTGAGCTGCGTGTGCCCGCCAGATACGTGTCCGGGCTTCAGATCGACCCGATCGAGAAGAAGCCGTTCTATCATGCCTTTCCCGGCCGGGACGCCCTCTCGTTCGGCATGTTGGGCTGCGATTTGCACTGCAGCTATTGCCAGAACTGGATCACCAGCCAGGCGCTGCGTGATGACGAAGCCGTCAGCCGGATATCCCTATGCCGGGCGGAGGAGTTGGCCGACCTGGCGGTCTCCAATCGCGCACCCGTGATCGTGAGCACGTACAACGAACCGCTCATCACGGCAGACTGGGCGGTGCAGGTGTTCACCCCGGCGCGCAAGCGGGGTATCCGGTGCGGGTTCGTCAGCAACGGCAACGCGACGCCGGAGGTGTTGGCGTACCTCCGCCCATTCGTGGACCTGTACAAGGTGGACCTCAAGACGTTCGACGACCGGCAGTATCGCAAGCTGGGCGGCGTGCTCCGGAACGTGCTGGATTCCATCGTCCGGCTGAAGGAGTTGGGGTTCTGGGTGGAGATCGTCACGCTGGTCGTGCCGACGTTCAACGACTCCGACGATGAGCTGCGCCGGATGGCCGGCTTCATCGCCGGGGTGTCGGTGGACATTCCCTGGCACGTCACGGCGTTTCATCCGGACTACAAGATGACCGGCCCCCCGCGCACACCGGCCTCCACCCTGACCCGGGCGTACGACATCGGCCGTGCCGCCGGGCTGCGCTTTGTGTATGCGGGCAACCTGGCCGGCGGCGTGGGCGACCGCGAGCACACGCACTGCCCCGGCTGCGGGGCCACGCTCATTCGTCGACGCGGCTTCTTCGTCGAGGAGAACCGGATGAGGGGTTCGGCCTGTCCGGACTGCGGTGAATCCGTCGCGGGTGTGTGGGAGGACCATCCGCCTCGAAGCTCCACCGGCGGTGGCTGGCCGCGGGCCGTTCTGTGATTGCCGCTCCCACTCTTGACCGGCGCGGCGGTCGGTCGCATACTTGCCCCGTCTCGGAGCGGGGCGCGCATGGATTTTGGCTCGATCAACGTGCTGATTCTCGATGTCGACGGCGTGTTGACCGACGGTCGACTTCGATTCGGCCCCGACGGCGAAGACGTCAAGATGTTTCACGCGCAGGATGGGTATGCCATCCGGCTGTGGCAACGGGCGGGGTACCAAACGGCGATCCTGTCCGGACGACGGCATCCGGCCGTCGAGCGGCGCGCGGCGGAACTGGGCATCGCATGCGTGAGGCAGGGTGAGGGGAAGAAGGGCGAGGGCTACCGGGCCGTCTGTGAGTCGCTCGGGGCGTCGGATGCCCACGTTTGTTACGTCGGCGATGACCTGCCCGACTTGGCGCCCATGATGCGATGTGCGTTTCCGGTGGCCGTCGCGAATGCAGTGCCCGCGGTCAAAACGGTCGCCCGGTACGTGACGGATCGTGGCGGGGGCGAGGGCGCGGTGGCGGAGGTTGTCGAGTTGGTGCTGCGCAAGCAGCACCGCTGGTTACGAGAACTTTGGGAGTAGGCGGCCGCCAACGGCCGGCGATTCCATGCCTGCAGACGCCAAAAAGCGAGCCAGCAGCCTGATTCGGACGGTAATTCTCTTCTCCTCGGCGCTGGCGATTGTCGGGGTCCTGTTTGCCATCGTGCAGTACTCGGGCACCGACGGCGTCACCCCGCCGCCCGGTCCTGCGACCACGCAACCCCGAGTGGTACGTCCGCCGACCACGCGTCCCGCGTCCGGAAAGGCGATCTCCTGGCGCGAGGGAATGCCGGGCACGCCGGAGGGCGGAAAACTGTCCATCCGCATCTACTCGCCCGACAGCAGCGTTGCCCGAACCGAGATACTCGCTCGTGAATGGCACCCCGTTGCCGGTGACGCCAACGAGATTCAGGTGACGGAGCCGGAGATTCGGCTGCGAACGCCCAGCGGACCCGAAATACGGGTCACGGCCGACCTCGCGGTCATCACTGGACGATCCGTCTCGCGCAACGAATTTGACCCGCAGCGCGGACGCCTGGAGGGACACGTGGTTCTCGAGATGGACCGCCTCTCCGGCGATGCACGTAAGGCCCTGCCGCTCGACGAGCAGAACGCCCCGCCCGATCCGCACCGCATGGTGCGGGCCGAAGTGGACTCCCTCCGCTTTGACCTGGAGGCGTCACACATCGAGACCGACGGGCCCTTCCGGGCCGATGCGTACGAGGGCTCGATCGAAGGAACCGGGCTCTCCATCCGCTACGACGAGGTCAACGGCCGCGTGGAAAGCCTGGAGATTCAGCGCGGCGAACGCATCGTCCTGCACCGGATGGGCTCGTCCATCCGGATCGTCGTGCCCGGGGATGCGTCCGAGACAAACACGGTCGTGCCGTCCGCCGCCGTTCTGCCCGAAGTGGCCGCCACCAATCCGGCCCGGACGCCGGGATCCGAGTCGCCGGACGCGGATGAGGACGGCATCCCGTTCCTCATCACCGAAAAGCCCCATCGACCGCCGGCCGCCAGACCGATCGAAACGTACACGGCCCGGTTTGAGGACGGCGTTGTGGTGGAAGAGACCCGGGCGGGGGTGGTCACCTCCCGCCTGGTCGGTGATACGCTGGCCTTTCTGTTTGACGTGGGCGAGCAGCGTCGGGCCGTCGCGGGCCAGACGATGACGCCGGGACAACCCGTTGCCGCGCCATCGGCGCCGGTCGGCGAGCCGGACGAGTCGTCCGAGGTCGTCCTGACCTGGACGGGCCGGTTCTCCCTCGATTTCCTCGTGGCCGGCGCGGCCGACGCCACGGGTGATCGCATGCACGTCCAGGCGACGGGAAACCCGGTCCGGCTGTTCAGCGAAACCGGCGAGGTGTCGTGCGCGGAGCTGGAGTATCACAAGGAGACCGAGCGGGTGTGGCTGCGCTCGCCGGCGGGCGGCGACGGCGCACACGTGGCCTCGTCCCAGGCGGGCCGGATCGGCGGGCAGGACATCTTCTTCGACCGTCTGGAGGGCGTGTTGCGCGTCACCGGCCCCGGCAGTCTCCAGGGTCGGGGCTCCGCCGCTTCCATGCTGGCCCGGCCGGCGACCGACCAATCGCCTGCGGCCGAGCCGGAGGAGGAACTGAGCATTCGATTCGCCACCGCCATGGAGGCGACGTTCGGCTCGGACATCTACGAATCCACCGATCCAGTCACCGGGCAGCCGGTCGTGCGCAAGCGTGAGGTCCTGGAATCAGCGTTTTTCAGCGGTCGCGTTGAGATGGCACAGGGCCACGATTCGCTTGCGGCTGAGCGCGTGGACATCGAGTTCGGGCTGCCTGCGCCGGAAGCGGCACAGGCGGCGGCGATCCAACGCGTTTCCGCCCGGGGCGGCGTTCGGCTGGCGCACGGCGGTGATTCCATCACCTGCGACACCATGGACGTGACGATGGGCCCGGACGAACGCGGGGCCGTCTCCCCGCGGTACGCCCGGGCGGAGGGAAACGTGGTGGCCAGCCGCGGGCGCCGGCGCATCTCCGCCACCGACTCCATGATCGTCGACCTGCGGCTGTATGAGAAGCCCAGGCCGCCGTTCGATCTGGCGGCGGCGCGGACGATTGCCGTGTCGCGCGGGGTTGACCCGGACACCGTGGATTGGGACGCCCGGCGGGCCGCTTATGAGGCCAGGCCGGACTATGAGCCCGGTCTGCGCCGCATGCAGGCGTTTGGAACGGTGGAGATTCAGGATCCCAAGCAGGGTCTGAACATCGCGGCGGCCAACGTCGATTGCTCGTTTGCGCCCGACCCGCAGGAAGGCGGCGAGCCCCGGATCGACAAGGCCCGGATCGCAGGCGACCCGGCGGGCTCGCCCGCTTCTGTGGAGTTGGATGATTTCGGCATCCAGGGCCGGGTGATTCACCTGGACGCCGGCCGGCAGGACGCGGAGGTGCCCGGTGCGGGCCGCCTTCGGTTCACCAGCCGCAGCGACCTCGACGGCCGGGAGTTGAACGAGCCGGTGCCCATCGCCATCACCTGGACGCAGGGCATGACGTTCCGCGGCCAGGCGAACCGGGCGTTCTTTGACGGCGCGGTCCACGGAGCGTCGGAAGACAGCTCGCTCGACTGCGACCGCATGGTGCTGGCCTTTGAGGATCTGGCCGAGTCGGACCAGCCCGCCGGCCTGGACGCCGAGGAGAAATGGTGGATCTTCGCCCCGCTGATCCGCCCGGAGGAGAAGGACGACGGGTTCACGCCTTCGGGTCCGCGGGTACGGCGGCGGCTGGTCGGGCTCTCCGCCATCGGCAAGGCGATCGCCCTGACGGGCAACCAGGATGCCGAGACGGGGGCGGTGCTGAGTCGGGCCCGGCTGTCCTCGTCGCGAATCGACCTGGACCTCGAGGGCCGTCTGGTCTCGATTGAAGACGCCGGCGAACTGTTTATTGAAGACTACCGGCTCCGCAAGTCGCGCCGGCGGGGGGAGACGAACCAGGGAACGAATCCGTTCGGCATGTTGGGCGGCGACGAGCCGTCGCAGACCCAAATGAAGTGGGGCGGCTCCATGCGGTTCGACCTGCGCTACCAGACGGCCAGCTTCGATCGCGACGTTGAGCTCAGGCACAAGAGTGGCGCGAAGATGGTCCTCACCGACCGACTGCTGCCCTCACAGGAGGCCCGGGAACCCGACAAGGAATCCGGTCGAGACGCGAACTTGAAGTGCCAGTCGCTGTTCATCCAGTTCGCACGAGAACTCGCGGACCGGGAGAAGACGGAAGGCCGGACCGGCATCGGCTCGCTCAGCGGGTTCTCACTGGACAAGTTCCAGGCCGAGGGTGACGTGTACTTCGTGGATTCCGGCATCTCGGTCACCGCGACTCGCATCACGTACGACGAGACGCACACGTTGCTGACCATTCTTGGCTCGCCCGCGCGGCTGTACGACGAGCGGGGCGGGTCCTTCCGGTCGTACCAGGGTCCGCGGATCGACTGGAACCGCAGGTTGAACCTGATCGAGGCGTCAGAATCCTCCATCTTCTCGCGGTAACGCGCTGCGGGCCGCGATTGCACATACTGTTGATCGCACCGGCGCGGTGGACGCGGTCTCCGGAGGGCAGGAGCGGCGACAATCGATGGCAGAAACACCGACAGGGGGAAGGCGGCCCCGCGAAAACTGGGGCACCAAGCTCGGCGTGATCCTGGCCGTCTCGGGCTCGGCCGTCGGGCTGGGCAACTTCCTTCGCTTTCCCGGCAAGGCGGCCGCCAACGGCGGAGGGGCGTTCCTCATCCCCTACTTCATCTCGCTGTTGATCCTGGGAATCCCCATCTGCTGGGCCGAGTGGACCCTCGGCCGGCAGGGCGGCCGGATGGGGTTCAACAGCGCGCCGGGGGTGATCTACTCCCTCACCCGCAACCCCGTGCTCCGGCTGTTCGGGGCCCTGGCGATCCTGATCCCCGTCGTCATCTACATGTACTACGTTTACATCGAGGCGTGGTGCCTGGGCTATGCCTGGGACTACGCGGTGGGCAATCTCGATTCGCTCGGCATGCAGGTGGATGCCTACAAGCAGTATTTCCAGCAGTTCGTCGGGGCCGACCAGAACGGCTTTATGCGTACCGTGACGAAGGGGTCGGAGACGAACGTCATCCTCAGCCGCGTCGTGTACTTCCTGGTCATCGTTTTTCTCATCAACTTTGTGCTGATCTATCGCGGCGTGACCAAGGGAATTGAGACCTTCTGCAAGTATGCCATGCCGCTGCTGGTGGTCGCCGCCCTCATCGTGCTCGGTCGCGTGCTGACTCTGCCGCCCCAGCCGGTCCCCGAACCCTGGCAATTCGCCATGGCCGACGCCCTGCCGGAAGCAAAGTGGACCGCCTTCGTGGATGGCCTGCGCAACACGGATGCCCGGCTACGCGCCGTCGAGGACACGGAAAATGGAGATACGATTGCCCTGGCACGGGCAACCGCGGCGGAGACGTTTGCCGATGATTTCAAAAAGATCCTGAATGACTACTACAAGGGCATTATTGCCCGCAGAGAGGGGTACCGGGCCGACGTGCCTGTGACCGGCCCCTACGGCTACCTCGCTTCCGTCGACGGCGTACGCTACGCCCTTCGCCAACTGGACGACCCGCAGGACGCCGACGCCCACCGCGAGTGGGTGCGGCAGACGCGGCGTCAGCTCACCCGTGAACAGGTGTGGGACCTGCTGCACTTCGAGGCCATCGAGGCGAAGCATCTGAACACCCTCGCCGACGCGCAAGCGACAGAGGCCCAGCAGGGTGTTGCCGAGGCGGAACTCCGCCAGAAGAGGGCGGATCGGATCGCCCTGATGGAGCAGGTTGGCCTGTCGCCCTGGGCCGAGCGCGTGCGCGACACGCATGATCCCCACCTTCGGGCGGCGGCGGCCGAAGTGGCCGAGTTGGATCGAACCGTCACCAACGGGCTGGGCTACATGTGGAACCCCTTCACGGCCGAGGGCGGCCGGAGCATCTGGGCGGCCCTCTCCAGGCCGCAGGTCTGGCTGGAGGCGTCTTGCCAGATTTTCTTCAGCCTGTCCGTGGGGTTCGGCATCATCATCACGTACGCGACGTACCTGCGCCGCAATGACGACGTGGTGCTCAACGGGCTGACTGCCGCCTCCACGAACGAGTTCTGCGAGGTGTGCCTGGGCGGCATGATCACGATCCCCGCCGCTTTCATCTTCCTGGGCCTCGGATCGCTGCAGGGCGCGGGTACGTTTGACCTGGGGTTTTTCACCACGCCCGCCGTCTTCGCGCAGATGCCGGCCGGTCGGTTCTTCGGCTTCGTCTGGTTCTTCATGCTGTTTCTGGCGGCGGTGACCAGCTCGCTGTCCATGCTCCAGCCGGCCATCGCCTTCCTGGAAGAGGGGTTCAACCTGTCACGTCGGGGGTCGGTGGCCCTCCTCGGGCTACTGACCGCCAACGGCATCCTGGTTGTCCTGTACTTCAGCGAGGGTCTCAAAGGGCTGGACACGATGGATTTCTGGGCGGGGAACCTCTGCATCTTCGTGATGGCCGGCACGCTGGTGATCCTGTTCTCGTGGGTCATCGGCGCGGAACGCTGCATCAAGCTGGCCGGGCAGGGTGCGGAACTCAAGCTGCCTCGCCTGTTCCTGCCCGTCATCAAGTATATTGCGCCCACGTACCTTCTGATCATTTTCGTCTTCTGGGTGCGGGAAAACGCGACCAGCTACGTGGAGAGCGTTCTAACGGACAGCACGGCCACCTTTGTTGTGGCGTTTATTGTACTGGTGCTCATCTTCTTTGCGGTACTCGTACGGCTGGCAAATCAGAAGTGGACGCAGGAAGGCCGCGAGGTCCAGGAGATCGACTCATGACGACACCCGGCTGGGTCATGATGGTTGCGTCGATCAGTTTTGTCGTGCTGCTAACGGGCTTCTGCTTCTACCGCGTTTTCAGGGCAAACCACAGCCACCCATAGCCCGCACCTGCTCGCTTGGCCTGCTTGACCGAGATTCTCATCTCGGTCCGAACCCCTATTTCGTTCCACATCCGCCCCGAAGCCATCCGTGGGTCCATGCCTTCGGCGTAACGCCGTGCCGGTTTCCGCCGGGTTTTCGCCGGCGTTCTCGGCCGGATCCAGCCGCCCAATCCCACATTACGGCTTGTGTGTCACGCTCATAACCCAAAGTAACAGAAGAAGTAACAAGTTCGGAACCACTCGCCCTTGGAACGCTGGCAAATCCTCCCGGTTTGACCCGATAACCCAGGAAGGTACAATCGAATACGGGGTAGATCGTACGAACAACGGGACGCCGGCCGCTCCGCCAAACGGAAGGTAACCCTGTGCGCAGGGAGAAATTAGGGTTGCGTCGCCCTGGACATATGGGTAGAATCTTATAAGATGTATCCCTAGTAATGGGATCGTCTCAGCAAGGCCCTTTCGGGTCGTTTGGGTCGGCGGTTGGTGCCGACCCCACGGGTCGTCGGTGGACGCACTCCACCCGGCCCGGAAAGGCAAGACACAGTGAGCAACACCGTCAAAGCCGCTGCCGCCGGAGTGATCCTGGTTCTCGCGATCGTTCTTTATGTTTGGCGATCTTCCGGCGAGGGCTCTGTTACTGATGAGTCTACGATGGAGTTGGTTGTGGGCTGCCGTTCGTGCGGCCACCAGTGGGTGCAGAAAGTGACCCTTGAGACAGACTCGCCGTTCGTCTGCCCCAAGTGCGGGCAGGCCGCAGGATGGCAACTGTTCAATTGCTCGCAGTGTAAGAAGACGTTTGTACCGGAACCGGTGGGTGATCCGCCGAGATTGCCAATCATTCCTTCATGTCCGACCTGCGGGCAGGCGGCTTCGCCCGCCGCCGAATCAGACATTGCGAAAGCCGGTGCCCAGTGATGAAGTGCGTATTGTCATGAGGAGCAACGCATGAAAGACAACCGACGAAGAGTTGCGTTTACGCTGATCGAGTTGCTGGTCGTCGTATCGATCATTGCGCTGCTGATCTCAATCCTGTTGCCTTCGCTGCGCGAAGCCAGGGAGCAAGCGAAGCTGGTGAAGTGCGGTGCAGGACTGCAGCAAATCGGTTTGGCGCTCCAGTTGTGTGTGACGGAGCACGGTGCATATCCCACCTGGGATGACAGCGCACCGCTTCCCGGCCAGCATCGTGTCGTGGCGACATGGCTGGATGTTCTGTTTGCGATGAAGTACACGCAGAACATCAACGTGGGCTATTGCCCGTCAGACAAGAAACCGGATCCGCAGGCATACTTTCGCGCGCACGCTTGGGACTTCAACTACCCGACTCGCTTTGGCGGGGGTCGCGGTTTTGACCACAGCTATGGAATCTCCATTCCCATGTCGGGGCTGGGGTGGAAGGTTCAGGGGCCCAGGCTGAGCCGCGACAAGTACCCCAGCAGTCGAGTTCTTGTGGGTGAAGGCTGGTGGACCATGCTATTCGGCTTCGGTGGCAACCAGATCATAGGCCAGGGCTACAACACGCCGGACTGGTGTAACAACGGTGTCGGATGGCGACACGGCAAGAAGAGCAGTCCTATTGCGCAGTTTGGCTTCTGTGACGGGAGTGTTCGGCGCGTCCGGATGAACATCAACGACCGCTTTCCGCTTCATGCGAACTGGGTTCGGGGTGTGAACACGGCCAATCAGTTCTTCTGGCGTCCGAATGAGCACACGATGATCGGAAGCGGCAGTGTCGGTAACGGTGTGAACAATCTTACCAATGACGAGCAGGCATACCCTGGTCTCGCTGCCAACACTCCGCCCACCTACCCGGTAATGGGGGAGTTCAATTCGGCCAGTACCGCGGCGCAGGAAATCCAGAAGATGCAGAGCATCGGCCTTCCCTACGAGTTGAGTCCGCGGTGGCGCACCCTGGCCAAGAAATGGCCGTCAGACTACTACGGCCCGCAGGGTCTGAAGGGTTGGGATCGCCCCTGACTCTCGTGTGACGTTCGCGACTGCTTCTGCGGCGCGGGTGGCGCTGGCAGGCCGCGCAGACAGGCATCGCCGCCGCTATCGTAGGTGCTTCTTTGTCTCTTGCGGCTCAAGCCTTTGCTCAAGCGCTCGTACGCGATGGGAGAGGGGGCATCTCGCCCGAGTGGAGTGGAAGAGCGTGGCATGTGTCGGCAAAGCCCACGCCGAGCAGCACTCTGGGCACGTCGTCGCCCATGCATCGTGACGGTTGCAGCTTCTGTGCCCGCCCAACACATCGCGTCAGCATTCAGCGAGCTTGGACACACCAACTCTGGGCAGACACGCGACGCACCCACTTGGTGTGTACGTTGGCGAGTGCCGGGCCACGTACGAAGCGATTATTGGACAAGAATTGCACGGCCACTGTAACTGGGGTTCTGGTTGCAGACGCGCGGATATCGGCCCACGTTCGAGGTGAGGGGACACAAACGGAACGACTATCTTGACTGTCCAATGCGAAAATGGGTTGCAAATCCACGCTTGATGTAGGTACAATCACTTAGAATGGGAATCGACGATCCAGGCCGGTCCGATCATCCGGATGGGGTCGATTTCAGGGTTGCCTGGGGCCTATCATAGTATGGGCCCCTTATGGGGACGGGTTGTGCAGCACATCGCGCTATCTGATGCGCGAGCGCGACCTGGGTTCCTCGCCGTGGGGCGCAGGGGATGCGATGGCGGTCCGGCGGAGTCCCGCAAGGCGCTGGAGGCGGAAACGCTCCGGTTCGTCGGACGCAGCAGTCGGAAACGCTGGGAAGCGATCGCGAGGCGGGATGGAAGAAGCCTTCTCAATCCGTCAGGTCGAGAGTTCCCGAGCGAGATCAGTCATCGGCGTGGTCCCCAGGAGCCGGGGATGACGAGGAAGCAGTACGTGTTCATTTCACCGAAGCAGGAGGAAGACGCATGAGGAACCAGCGAAGTATTCTTGCACTCGCAAGCCTGATGGTACTGACATGGTGTGTCGTACCTGTCCTGGCGGACGAGGTGGCGGCCCCGTGGGGGACCGTCCACGGCAATCTGAGCGGCACCGCAGCGGTGGACAAGACGGCCTACCCGGCCTACGAGTTCAAGCTGGATGCGGGGGTCCAGTATTCGTTTGAGTTGGACGTCAAGGCGGCCCCGCTCAGCGCGGACCTGCCCGATGCGCAGTCCGGCATTACCTTTGATGAGGCGGGCAACCTGTACTGGAAGGCCCAGTGGCCGGTGCCCAAAATCGTGTCGGTCACCCCGGACGGACAGCCGCGCTGGACGGCCAACACGGATGGCGATCCGCTGGGCAGCGAGAACCGGCATTACCTGGGTGTGGATGTGGATGATCGTGACTCGGCCTCGCCGGTAGTCGGCGACGGCGGGACGGGCGGTCGCGTGTATGCGATCGGTGAGGACGGTTCCGGAAACGGCATCGCCGTTGCGTATCTCAAGAGCAACGGCATGAAGGTCTGGGAGACCCTGCTGCCGAATTCGTACTTCGCGGGTCAACACGACAAGCTTACGCCCGTTCTTTACGGCGGCAAGCTCTACGTCATGGGCGCGCCGGCCGTGGGGCAGTGCGTGGTGTACCAGATTGATTCGGCCACGGGCACGCTTGACTGGTCCAACGCCGTCGGAACGACCAACGCCATCACGGCCGCTCCGGGCGGGCAGATGGCGTTCGTCCCGAATGCATTTGCGACGGGCGAACACGGGCTGTACTTCCACCTGGGTGGCATCGACCTGGCCTTCGGCATCAAGGTTGTCCCGGGCACCGGTGCCAGCGACGGCTGGGCTGCCCCTGTGGGGTCGACGGCCGGCCATCAGCGCAGCCACGTCGTCTATTCGGAAACCACCGGTCTGTTGTACGTACCCACGTATGGCGACTCGGGATACACGTTTTGGGTGTACGACCCGGCCACGGGCACGAAGAGCAGCGTGCTTGTCCCTGGCACCGGGCACGGCTACTACGACGTCGCCATGCTGGACTTCAACGGTACGGACGTTCTCGCCGGTGGTTACAACGGCACCATCCAGCGGTATATGGACCCCAACGACGGGACCGGGAACTGCACGTTCGGCTCGTACTACACGACCCAGTGGTTCGGTGAGGCGCGTTCGGTGGGCGGCCTCTACCAGGATGCGGCCGGCAAAAGCATCTATCTTTCCGGGACAAACAGCCGGACGGACCTGTCGGACGACTACACGTCCAGGGTCATCGGCGTGAACGTGACGGACGGCGTGCTCATTGACGACTGCGCCGATGCCGATGACGGCCCGCTCTACATCGACAACCTGGTGATCTCGACGAACGGCGTGAGCGGCGACCCCCTGGTCGTTGCGCTGGATGTGGGCAGCTTTGAGGGCTACAACCCCGGGAGCATCCTGAGCCAGGTGAACTCGGTCCAGGGCGGCACCGGCCTCCGGGACGCCACGTGGGTGGATGTGGGTAACCTGCCGGGCGTGCTCGATATCATTGATGACCCGACCGGTGCGGGCAAAGGCCAAATCCTGAGCATCGACGCGCCGGGGAGCTGCGATCAGGGCATCACCGCGGTCTGGGCCCAGTTTGACAAGGTCCTGAACGGCGACGGCCTGGTCAACTCGAACGGAACCATCGTCATCGAGTTTGACCAGTACCGCACCGACCAGGGCGACACCATCTGGATGTCCCACAGCGCGGACTACGGACAGTGGTGGTCGTACCAGCCGGCGCAGGGCGGGATCATCACGGCCAAGACCGACGGGTCGCAGACCGTCCCCATCGCAACCGGTGAGTGGCAGCACATTACGTTCACGTTCGATCTGCTGAACAACACGATCACGGTGTCGAACGGCGTGGAGACGAGCGACGCGGCGTATCTGAACTACAAGACGCAGGACGGGGTGTTTGACGGGTTCGAGTTCGAAGTGCAGGACAGCCCTGCGGTCGACAACCCGGCGTTGCGGACCCCGACGCTCTTTGAGTACAACACCGGCCCCGCCAACAACAACAACAACGGGTATAACGTGCTGTGCGGCCCGGTGCTGGGACCGGTTCAGGGGGATGGCATCCAGCGCGCCTACTACTTCAACTGGCAGGAACCGCACAAGCTGTCGGCCATCCAGAACAACGTGCCGCCGCAAATCCTGAGCTGGAAGAGCGTGGCCAACCATGGCACGCCCGTAATGCTGGTCGATACTCCCATGGACCAGCAGATCAACATCGGGTTGGGTGACGCCATCTATGCGGCGGGCAGCGAACAACTGACGTTCGAGCCGGCCAACCCGCCGGACGAGCCGGAAGGATTCAGCCGAGTCCACATTTCCGGGGACACTTGGTACTACGGCCCGTACATCAACTATGAGTTTACGGGCGACGCTCCGATCGATGTCACACAGACGGACGTGAAGTTCGAGTTCGACTGCCGGTACTTCCAGGATCCGGCGATAAACGAGAACCCGTACGACGATGCGCCCATCTTTGTGCGGATGTACAACTACGACGGCGCGACGCTGAAGGGATACCGCGATTACGGCATCGTATACGCGGTGCAGTCTGGTGACCCGCCGTATCCCACATGGACGCACGTGGCGTTTAGCGTGGTGGGTGGTACCGACGTGAACTGGGAAGGAAACATCTTCGATCCAACGCACATTACCCGGATGCGGTTCTACGGCACGGATTGGGACAGCCCGCCGGGCGCCTACGCCGATTTCATCGACGTCAAGAACGTTCAGCTCGTCCGGCATCCGAAGGTCGGGCAGATTAACCTCTCGGCAACCGGAACGGGTGCCGCGGCAACGAGTGAGTCGCGCAGCCCTGCCCAGACCGACCTGCTCATCGAGTTCAGCGAGGACGTCAATGCACCGGCTGGCGCGGTGACCATCACCGGGCCGGGCGGACCGTATACACCGACGCTGACGGTGGACGGACGGTTTGTGCATGCCGTCGTTTCGCCGGCCCTGGCCGATGGAACGTACACCGCGACCGTCACCGGTATCACGGATCTCGCCGGGCAGGGTGTGGTCGGTGACGCGGACGTCGAGTTCGTGGTCAAGGTCGGCGATGCCGATGGCGACCACGACGTGGATCTGATGGACTTCGCGTCGTACCAGACGTGCCTCGGCATGTTCGACGGTGTGACCTGCGTTCGGGAGGACTTCATCCCCAGCTTCGAGATCGACGCGGATGATGTCCCGCCGTTCGTCACCGGCCTGGAGGCCAGTGGGCCTCAGTAGGGGCGGGTGACAGCGTATTAGACGGGCCCGCTGCGGAGGCGGGCGTGCAGGATTCTGAATGAGGAAATCCGGGGCACCGGGTCAGCCAATGGGTTGGCCCGGTGCCCCTTGCCGTTTGGATCCTGGGGTTGCGAGCCTCGACAGGCGGTCGAGAAACCACCAGACTCGGGTGCATCAAGGCGGCTGATCAGGGGGCTGCGGAGTTGGTCTACTTTAACCATTTTGCCAGATCCAGGGGGCCGCATCCGAAAACTGGGGCATAAAATAAGCTTGAAAACTTATCGCATAAGTGCTATCCTAGGGTAGGTGAAACAGCGGCGGTCCAGGCATTGCTGCTTTGCGGGAGTGAGGCGAACCAAGAGAGAGAGGGCGTCAGGCCGGGGGCGGTCTGGCGAACCTCTTTTTTTGTCGATTGCGTCGGGGTATCACCTTGGGTGGATGGCATTCGTGGTCCGGTCAACCGATCGTTCTGGATCGGAAGCAATTCGAGAGGGCGGGGTATCGTTGCCCGCGAAACAGTATTGGCAAGTCTCTCTGAACAGAGGAGGACGAGGAAATGAAGGGAACGTTTGCGGTGATGGGCGTGTTGTGCCTTGTCGGGATGGCCAGCGCGAACCTGATTGAGGTCCCGATGGATGCACAGATCGACATCGGCTTGGGGCCGGCCATCTATGCCGCCGGCGCCGATACGATCACGTTTGAGCCGGCGGTCCCGCCGGAAGAACCGGAAGGTTTCACGCGGCTTCACCAGGCCGGTGGGAGCTATTTCTACGGGCCGTACATCGATTTCGACAAGGCGGGTCTCCCGTCGATTAACGTCGACATGCCCGGCATGACAATTGAGTTTGACGCCCGCACCTTCCAGGGCGGCAACAACCCGAATCCGTACGGCGACTGCAACATCTTCTTCCGTGCCTACAACTACGTTGGCACCACCCTGATGGGGTACCGTGACTACGGCATCGTCTATGGCCCGAACGCCACGGTGTGGCCGTTTGGGGACTGGACCAATTGGAATCGCGTGATCATCGATGCGGATGCCGCGACTGCCACGGACATCCACTATGACGTGAACATCTTTGATCCGACTCACATCACCCGCGTCCGGATGTACGGAACGGACTGGGATGGTACGGGTCAGGATTACCTCGATGTCAAGAATCTCGTGGTGACGCCGGAGCCGGCGTCGTTGGCTCTGCTGGCCCTCGGCGGTCTGGCCCTGATTCGTCGTCGCTAAGCGCGAGCGTTTGATCCCTTCGTGTGGGACCATGGAACTCACAGCCCCGGTCGTCCACGGGTGACGGCCGGGGCTTGTTGTTTACGCCGGTGTTGCCGCATCTGATCCACGACGCAAGCAGTCGTGAGACTCCAGGTGGCCGGATGGGTGTTTGGGCGAGCGATACCCCGGGAAGAAGGTCGCAGAGCGGCAGCGGGCGTTGGTCATTGCTCCGTGTGGTCTCGGCGGGTCATGGGGATAATCCATTTACATGCAAAAGGTTACCTTCCCAGGCGGCACGCTTGGCTTCGGTTCCGGGGGGAATCCGACGCACGGGATGGGGACACTGGGGGCGCGGAGGTCCGAGTAAGCTGAGAGCCTTATGTTGACCTGATTTGGCGGTTATGGTAATTTGGAGACACGCGAGGGAGGATCGCGTCTGGGGATGGGAGATGTGTGCAATCGACGGCGGGGAGAGGGAGATCCTGCCTGTTTTGCACCTTTCGTTGTTTGATCTGTAAGTTGGGTTGAACTGTTCGTTGCCGCTACGCGCCGATCCCGGCGCAGTCAAATCAGGCGGCGGCGGACCCGACTTGACCGATGGCAGGGGGAGAGGAACGCCTCATGAGGCCCAATTCCGGACCTGCGTGCGAATCGTCAAACGGGCGCGAGCGCGCGTGTGTGCCGAAGCTCGCTGCCGCCAGCGCCACCCGCGTTCCGAACGCCTGTCGTGTGTTTGTAGTCGTCAATTCTCAGCCGCGTGACGAACGCGCGGCGATCACGAAACGAATGCGGCATATCCCATCATGCTTGGGGGTCTGTCGACCCATTCCGTTCTGCAGCGCGGTTGCTGAAAACGAGCGTGGGCGCAGATCTTGAGAGGAGGCAAGGAAATGGCGTGGAGAAGAATGGTTTGGCTGGGGGGCGCCGTACTGCTGTGTACGAGCGTCCTGGCAATTGCGGGAGGAGACGGCGACACCGCGAAGACATCAACGGTGCAAGAGGGGAGGACGGTCAATTCCTCCTGGATGACGAGCGTGGAGGCGCTCAAGGAGCTTGAGTCCGAGCTGTCGGCCGTCAAGCCGCTGGGCGACCTGGAGAAGGCGGCGCTGGAGGCCGCGATGAAGTCGGGTCGGCAGGGCGGCGACACGTGCGAGACGGCCGTCGTGCTGGACGGCCCGCTGCCCATTTCGGTGTCCGGCACCACTGTCGGATACACGAACGACTACGATGAAGTGTGCGACTATGAGGATTCGGTCGCGCCGGACGTGGTGTACATGTACACGCCGACGGCGGACGTGATGGTGGACCTTACGCTGTGCCTTGGCGCAACGGACTACGACTCGAAGATGTACATCTACGAGAACACGTGTCCGACCCCTGGTTCGCCGTACGC
This sequence comes from Phycisphaerae bacterium, assembly GCA_016929015.1. Classification (GTDB taxonomy): domain Bacteria; phylum Planctomycetota; class Phycisphaerae; order UBA1845; family UBA1845; genus JAFGJQ01. The sequence goes on from JAFGJQ010000031.1 coordinate 17,530, forward strand.
ATGCAATGATGATGCGTGCACGTCGGCAGCCGATCAGGACTACGTGTCGCAGATCCTGGATTTGCCGTTGACGGCCGGGAACACGTACTACATTGTCGTGGATGGCTACCAGACGAACGCGGGCACGTACTACCTCGACATCTACGAATCAGCCACGGGCGCTTGCTGTGTGGGTGGTGCGTGCGTGGCCACGAGCACCGAGACGGCATGCGCGGCGCTGGGCGGCACCTGGTTTGAAGGGGAGGACTGCGCGGCGGGTTACGAGTGTCCTGCGGCCCCTTCGTGCCCGGAGGGCAGCCTGGTGAGCCAGTTGCCGCATCCGGGAGATGCAGCGGACCTGGTCGGTTTCCCGTCGGACACGGGCTTCACCATCAGCGGCGCGCCGTCGCCCCGCAAGAGCGCGGAGAGCTACACGGTTAGCGAGGACATCTGGGGCATCCGCTGGTGGGGCGCACGGAACATCGAGGGTTGGACCCAGTGCGGCGAAGACCCGATGACGTTTGAAATCAAGTTCTACCAGGACAGCGCCGGGTTCCCGGGCACCGAGGTGTTCTCCGAAACGCACACCATCACCGCCCAGTGGGCGGGCGAAGGCTGGTGGGGCACGGACACTCTGTGGATGTGGGAAGCCACGTTCAGCAGCCCGGTTACGCTGCGAAGCGGATGGGTCTCCATCCAGGGCATCAGCGATCCCCAGACCTGCTGGTTCCTCTGGGTGACGTCGCCGACCGGCGACACGCGGAGTGTGATCTACTCGGACGGTGCCTGGGAGGACGATCCATATCCCACGAAGGGAGATCTGTGCCTCTGCCTGACCGGCGCAACGGGCCCGGGTGCCTGCTGCGACCCGACCACGGGCAACTGCACCGACGGCGTGGAGCCGGGTGAGTGCGCGTACGTGCTGTATTCCGGTGAGCTTTGTGCGGACATCAACTGCGGCGGCGATCCGGGCGCGTGTTGCGACGATGCGACGGGGCAGTGTACGGACGGCGTCCTGGCGGCCAACTGCGCGGGACGGTTTGCGGAAAACGTGCTGTGCGTCAACCTTGACCCGCCTTGCGGCGATATCGTCGGCGCCTGCTGCCGGCCGGACGGCACGTGTGACGTGATCACCGAGGCCGCCTGTACGGACGGCGACTGGCTGGGGGCGAACACGACGTGCGATCAATGCCCCTGCATCGTGGTCTGTCCGCCCGATGGGACCGACGAGGCCGAGCCCTGCGGCAGCAGCACCAACGGCGGCTGCAACGTCACTCCGGCGGCATTTTTCGACATGACGCTGGACCAGACGATGTGCGGGACGATTCAAGCAGTCGGCGGGACGCGTGACCTGGACTGGTTCCGGCTGGTCACGACGGAGCCGATGATCCTGAGCATGAACGTCAAGGCGGAATTCGGCGGCTTCGACGTCGTGGCGGGCTTTATGGAGACGAATACGCCCGGTACGGGAACGTGTGACGATTCCACGGGGTACATCTCCCCGTTTGTCACGGGAGGCGAGTGTGAGTCGATCACGGTTCAGACGGAGTGCGTGCCGGCCGGTACGTATGTTCCGATTGTGACGATCGATGCCGGTGACGGTCTCCCGTGTGCGGAGAACAACGATTACGTGATGAGCGTGAGCGGCGAGGCCTGCACGATCCCGACCGGGGCCTGCTGCCTCGAGGACGGGAGCTGCGTGGACGGCCTGACCGAGTTTGATTGCGTCGCGCAGAACGGGACCTGGCAGGGCGCGGACGTCCTCTGCGAGAACGTGGAATGTCCGCAGCCGCAGGCGGGCGACAACTGCGGCCTGCCGATTGTCGCGGACCTGTCGACGCTTCCATTCACGGATGTGAACCAGACCACGTGCGGTCGGGTCGACGACTACGACGACACGTGCATGGGCAACTACGATGGCGGCGAAGACGTCATTTACGAAGTGATTGTGCCTGCCGACGGCCACTACATGGTATCCATCGACCCGCAGGGCACCACCTGGGTGGGCCTCGGTATCAGTACGACCTGTCCGCTGGGCGATACCTGCCTGGGGGTGGTCACGAATGGGTCGGCGTCCACGCCGTTTGAGACGGAGTGCACGTACATCGAGGCGGGCACCTACTACCTGATGGTCGACACGTACCCGTCGCCGGACTGCATCCCGTCGTTCACCCTCACGATCGACGCCTGTACGCCGCCGACCGGGCGCTGTTGCTATCCGGACGGCGACGACGTTGCCTGTGCCGTGACGACGCATCATGAGTGCGACGTGCTCGACGGATTGTGGACGGAGGGCATCGATTGCTCGTCCGGATGCCCGAACCCGCACGGCGACGACTGCACTGACCCCATCGTGGTGGACATGTCCGCGCTGCCGTTTGTGGAATACGGCCAGACCACGTGCGGCCGGCTCGACGACTACGACGACACGTGCATGGGCTACTACGACAACGGCGAGGACATCCTCTACGAACTGAACGTGGCGACCGCGGGCCACTACCAGGTGACTGTGGACCCGCTGGGGACCACGTATGCGGGGATCGGCATCGGCACGGCGTGCCCGCTGGCCGACACCTGCATCGTGACCGTGGGGAACAGCTCGTCGACCGCGGCGTTCGGCACGGAGTGCACGTTCCTGGACGCGGGCACGTACTATCTCATGGTGGACACGTGGTCGGCGCCGGACTGCATCCCGGAGTTCAACCTGACGATCGAGACATGCGAGCCCACCTACTGTCTGGCGTCCGGCAACTGTGATGAGTTCATCTCGAACGTGACCATCGGCGACATCAACAACAGCACCGTGTGTGATCACTATGGCGACTACACGGCGCTGTCCACGGTCGTCGAGGTCGGAGAGTCGTATCCGATCACCGTCACCAACGGTCCGCCGAACTACCCCAGCGACCAGTGCGGAATCTGGGTCGACTGGAACCAGGATATGGACTTCACCGATCCGGGCGAGGCGATCGCCGTGAGCGGCGTACCGGGCATTGGACCGTACACGGCCACCATTACGCCGCCGGCGGACGCCCTGAACGGGCCGACCCGGATGCGTGTGCGCATCACATACACGGGTGCGGTGGAACCGTGCGGGACCACGACCTACGGCGACGTTGAGGACTACACGCTGATCGTCAAGTCCATTTGTGGAGACTTCAACGACGACAGCGCGGTCGACGTCTTCGACTACTGGGTCTTCCTGGACGCCTTCGGAACCTGCGTCGGCAACCCGAAATACGTGCCGGCTGCTGATTTCGACGGAGACGAGTGCATCACCCTGGTGGACTACCAGGCATGGCTGGCGTGCTACCGCGATTACGTGGGTGACCCGTTGGCCGGTCCCCCGCGCGATGTTCCCGGCCAGAAGGTCGATCCGCGGCCCGTGCGGCCGAAGGTGACCCGGACTGACCCGGCGGTTGCGCCCGGCGCAACGCCGCTTTCCGGCGGTGGATCGGCGAATTTGCAGTCCGGCGGACTGCAAGACGCCGTTCCGGCCGACGTTTCTTCGTCGCCCGACGCCATCGTGGCAGAGTGAGTGAACGGGAATCCCGGCGGCCGGACCCTCCGGCCGCCGGGAAACCCCAGCGATACGGGAAATCAACCGTGCTTAAGTATGACATCAGGTAACGCGTTACTGGCTTTTTTTGGGAGGAGAGACGAAGGATGAGAGGGAAAATACTAACGGCGGTTGCCGTTTTTGCGGTCACGTGTCTGGCCGCGACCCCGGCCCAGGGCGTGGTGGCCCTGGATTTTGTCCCGCAGTTCACCACGATTCCAGGTGTCGGCGGCACCGTCGACATTGACATCGTGATGGACACGTACGACACGTTCCCGGGTCAGCCGGTGTCGATCGTGGGGTGGGGCATTGACCTCCTCTACGACAACACAAAGCTGATGGTCACGAACGTCGTGATCGGCCCCGAATGGGATCCGGCGTTCGC
>JAFGJQ010000376.1 GCA_016929015.1 Phycisphaerae bacterium
GCCACCAACGGAATCACCCACGCGAATGCCGAGTTCGCCCGGCGGTCGGCGGAGGCCGGTCTCCACACGCTGTACCTGCAGTTTGACGGCGCGAACCCGGAAATCTACCGGTCGCTACGCCGGGCGGACCTGTGGGACAAGAAGCTTGCGTGCGTGGAGAACTGCAAAGCCACGGGCATGAAGATTTGCCTGGTGCCCACGATCCTCAACGGCGTGAACAGCGACCAGATCGGCGATATCCTGAACTTTGCCGTCCAGAACGTCGAAGCGGTCAGTGCCATCGCGTACCAGCCGGTGGCATTTACGGGCCGGATCAGCACGCGGCAGCGGGAGGCCCAGCGGTACACCCTGGGCGATCTGGCCCACGACCTGTGCCGGGCCATTCCGGGCGCCGACATTGACCGCGACTTCATGCCGCTGGGCTCGGTTGCACCGCTGTCACGGGTGATGCAATTGCTCGACGGCAAGCCGAAGATCCGGGCCAGTTGCCACAGCGATTGCGCGTTCGGCACGTACCTGTTCGTGACGCCGGAGCGGGAGGCCATCCCCATCCCCGCCTTGTTCAACTTCTTCCGGCTGATGGACAACTTCAACGACCTGGCCCACCGGATCGAGTCGCGCCGGCCACTGGCCAACCGGCTGGACATGGCTCGCATCGCATGGCTTTTCATCAAGAACTACCGCTGGCGCAGTTACGACCGGCGGATTTCTCCCTTCACGTTCATCCGCGCCCTGCAGGGTCTGACCAACAAGAACAAGGGCCGCGGCGAGGGCGAGAAGAAATCCTACAAAACGCTCATGGCGGCCGGCATGCACTTCATGGACCGCTACAACTACGACACCGAGCGGATCAAGCGGTGCGTGATCCAGTACTCCACGCCGGACGGGTTCTACCCGTTCTGCACCATCAACGGCGGGCCGACGTACCGGCCGTTCATCGAACAGATGTACTCCGTGGATCGGGAGCAGTGGCAGCATGACCACCCACATATCCCGCTTCGCCCAACCCCTCACCCGGACGCCATGATGCCCTGGGCCGGACGGTACGGGCGACTGGACGACGCGGACGGAGACGGAACCGCTCTGTAAGGTGCGGCTGCACGCGCCGGGAGCGCAAACGAGATCCCCATGCGAGACCCCTACGACAGTCGGACCGAACCGCCGCAGCACTCGACGGCCAACGAGCTGGGCAAGCGGTACGCGCACGGGGGCGCCGTGTCGGACAACCCCAATAAATCATCCGATCGCCCGGAGGACGGGCGCGTCTCCTCCCGACAATACGTCGAACAGGCCCGGACGGAGCGAGCCCGGCTGACCGGCCACTCCGAACCCAACACCGGCGGCAAGCACGTGCACCTGGACTATCACCACCCGCTAGAGGACTACCTCGGCACGTGGTGGATGCGGCGCCTCCTGCGGCACATCTCAAAGGACCGCCGCGGCGGCAAAACCGTCTTCGAGCGAATCGTCGAGTCGTACGCCAACCCTGACGCCCCGCTTTGGCACCGGGTGAAGTATTGGCCGTTGCATCGGTTCATCCGAAAGGTCAAGGGCGGGGTGTCGGACAAGACGTTTCGGCAGCGAATCGCCGGGCACCGCAGCACGCTGCGCGGGTTTGTGGCCACCGCGCGCAGCGTGGCGGAGTTCGGGCTGTGCCTGCCGCAACGGTTCAGCGTGCCGCTGATCGTGATCTGGAACTTCACAAACCGCTGCAACCTTCGCTGCAAACACTGCTACCAAGACGCCAACGCCCGGCACGACACGGATGAGCTGACCTTGGAAGAGAAGCTCCGCGTGGTCGACCAGCTTGGCCGGGCCTACGTGCCCATGGTGTCCATCGCCGGCGGCGAGCCGACCATCAGCAAGGACCTGCTTCCCGTGCTGACCCGCTGCCGCGACCTGGGCATCCACACCTCCATGGCAACCAACGGCACCACGCTGACGCCGGAGTTCTGCCGCAAGCTGGCCGAGGCCCAGTGCAAGTACATCGAGATTTCGCTGGATTCCGTGGACCCGCAGAAGCACGACGCATTCCGGGGCCAGCCGGGCATCTGGGAGCGGACGGTGCAGGGCATGAAGAACGTGGTGGCTCAGGACGGCCTGCGGCTGGGCATCGCCATGTGCGTGCATCAGGGCAACTACGACGAGGTCGAGCGGATGATCGACTTCGCGGTAGAACTCGGCGCGTCGTGTTTCGCCCATTTCAATTTCATCCCGGTCGGCCGCGGGCTGAAAATGACGAACCTGGACCTGACGCCGGCCCAGCGCGAACGGCTGCTTCGGCTGCTGAATGAGACGATGCAGTCCGGGCGGATCAGCGTGATGAGCACGGCACCGCAGCTCGGGCGGGTGTCGCTGGCCTGTGCCCCCATCGAAGGGCTCACTTCCTGCTCCCACCTGGGCGGCGGCGGCGGCGAGAAGGCCCGCGTGGTGGCCAAGTACCTGGGCGGGTGCGGGGCCGGTCGGTGCTACGTCTGCATCGAGCCGGACGGCACCATCACCCCCTGCGTGTACATGCCGCACCGCGTGCTGGGCAACGTGCGGAACCGGCCGTTTGTCGACATCTTCCGACGCAACGACTTCTACGAGCTGCTGAACGACCGGAACCAGCGCACACACCATTGCGAGGTGTGCGAGTTCAAGCACTATTGCGGCGGCTGCCGGGCCCGGGCGGATGCCTACTTCGGCCATGTCAACGCCGGCGACCCCGGCTGCATCTTCAACGACCGCGCCTGGGAAGACCTGTGCCGCGCGGACGCCGCCCAGGCCGCAACCTGATCACCCCACGTGACCGACTGGTCTCCGCGGGCGACTCGCCGCGCGAAGGATGTTGTCGTTGTTGTTGAACGACCCGCCCGCTGCATCAGCCTCGATACGAACCGTTGTTGTTGAGCGACCCGCCCCGCTGCATCAGTTTCGATAGGAACGGTGTCGTTGCTGCTGACCGATCTGCTCCGCGGCACCAGCCCCGTTCGCGGGGCTTTCCCGCCGCAGGCGGGCTTCAGGCCAGTCCTTTGAGGACTGGTTGCCGGACGGCGATCCCTGTATTCTCATCCGAGATGAGCCCGTTAAAACGGGCTCCGGTTCGGAGAGGAGAAGGCAATGCCTGCCCCCGCCAACCAGCCCTGCAAGGGCTGGCCTATCAGCCCGCCTGCGGCGGGAACGGCCGCTGAAGCGGCCTGTGGGTAGACCCGCTCCGGCAACCACTTGGTCACGTTATACTGTTTGACCACCAGAACCGGCGCCTCGTTTCGCGAATCCCCGCTAATGCGGCGCTTGCGTACGGCTCAAAAGAGACTCGCATGTCGCCTTGGCTCTTCGCCCTTCGCGCTGCATCCTCACAAGCCGGCGGCGAAGGGAAAAGGGCTAAAGAGACAAATCGAAAAAAGCTATCTTCCCAGCCCCCTTCGCCTGGCCAGCACTATCCCGCCCAACGCCAGCAGCGCCAGGGAACTTGGCTCAGGAACCTCGGAGACGCGAAACCCGATGAAGCTGCTCTCGTCCGATGGGTAGGTCTCGCAGCGATCCACAGCGTGCAGGTAGACGTAGTAGTGGTAGAACGACCCGCCCCGCTGGCCGCGATGCGAACCGGAAAGCACGGCTTCAGTCCACTCATGCACGTTACCCCCCTGGTCGAACGTGCCGTACGGGCTGCCCGAGTTCTCGAACTCGCCGACCTCCGTGCGGTAGTACGGACTGCCGATGGTGTAGTCGTCCGGGTACTGGCAGAAGTTGGCGTTGTTGCCGGGATCCGGGTCGATGAGCTGATTGCTGGGCATCGCATCACTGCTCGTCGGACGGTTCCAGTAATTGCCGGTCACGCCGTCGTTCTTGTGATACGCCGCCTTGTACCACTCATCCTCGCTGGTGATCGCCCATTTCCAGGCCGCGTCGCGCTCTACCGCATTGAGAGCCGCACGAAGCCCAGAGAAGTCATTGACCGACCCATCTGGATTGTAGTACTGCTGGGTAGCCGCCAAGTCATACGCCCCGTCCTCAGTGGTTGACGCGCCCTGCAGCCCAGTCGGCTGGCCATTGTGCAGCCAGTTCGCGAACCGCGCCGAGTCACCCCACGAAACGTTGTTCACCGGGCGGTTCGCCCAGTCGCCGGCCACGCTGTACGTGTAGCTGCCCGAGGAGCCGCTCCGCTGGATCCTGCAGCCGTAGGTGTCCGACCACATGTTCGTGTTGTACAGCCCGTACGGGTCCGCTGCCGCCACGGCATTCAGGAACGCCGTGTACTGACCCGCCGTCACCTCGTACTTGCCGATGTTGTACACGTAGTCCACCGCACCGCAGATGCGATCCGGGCCAGAGCCGCCCGCGCCGCTGCCGGACAACTCACCCGCATTCCCCGGATTACCCACCGGCACGGTGTCGATCACGATGTTCGCCGACGCAGCGCCGGCCACAAGACCGATCAACATGGCAACCGACGCAACTGTCTTGGAGATGTTCATGCCCCTCGTCCTCCTGATCGCAAAAGAGTCACTTGTCTGGAATTGCCCCCGTGTTCGGCGAGCGCTGCAGGCACAGCGATTGTCGCCTGCCAGTCGCCACCC
>JAFGJQ010000377.1 GCA_016929015.1 Phycisphaerae bacterium
GTGGAGCTGGGGTTGGGCCTCTGTTTCCGGGGTACCGGTACAGCGGCATGGATGGCTGGAGAGACACGGCCAACGGTGGCGGGGGCGGTCGGCGCGGTCGTGTTCGGTTCCGATCAGGGACTGGTGGGCCAGTTCAATGACGTGGTGGTCGATTACGCCATCAAGACCCTTGCCGGGCTGCCCGGCAAACCCCACGTCTGGGCGGTCGGCGAACGCGTGCAGGCGCGCCTGAAGGACGCGGGCCTGCGGCTTGTCGGCCTCTTCCGCGTGCCGGTTTCCGTCCAGGCGATTGCTCCCCTCATCGGGCAGATTCTCGTGGCGAGCGCGTCAGACTACAGCCCCGCGGCCACGCTCCCGCCTGCGCCCTCAAACTCCGGCGGGGCAAGCAGGACAGGACGGAGCGGAGCCGCCGAACTCCACCTCTTCTACAACCGCCCGTCGTCGGGGGCGGTCTATGCGCCCGTCACGCAGCGGCTGCTTCCTCTGGACGACACGTGGCGCCGCCAACGGGCCGAACTGGCCTGGCCGACGCCCATCCTGCCTGAGATCTTGGGTGGCCGCGCCACGACCCTGCGGGCGCTCATTCGCGAGTATCTCTTCGTTTCGCTGTTTCGGGCGTGCGCCGAATCGCTCGCGAGCGAGAACGCGAGCCGCCTGGCGGCGATGCAGCGCGCCGACAAGAACATCGACGAACTGCTGGGAGACCTCAACGGGAAATTCCACCGTCGGCGCCAGAGCGGCATCGACGAAGAACTGTTCGACGTGATTTCCGCTTTCGAGGCGCTGGCCGCGCCGCGTCGGCAAGGTGGCGCGAAGCCGGTGAGATAGCCGAGCGATTCGTGGAACTCCCGGACGGCTCGCGGGGCCGCTCGGCCTCCAGCCGCAAGACCACCGGGCCTTGGGGCATCCCGTGGACGAGAGGCCCCGCGTGCCGAGGGTTGTGCAAGCGCCTCCGCCGGCAACGGCACGGCAGGCCGGACCATCGCCCGGCGTGGCCACGATATCGAGGGCGACATCCTGGTGACGTTTGACGAAGTTCGGCACGGCTCGACGAAGACGATCCGGCTGTGGCGCATCCACCCGCGTACCGGACGATCGACATCACAAAACCGGAACAGAAAGCGCTGTGGGAGCCATTGGCCGCGACCTCGACATTCAACCCGAGGAGGACCTCGTGAGCAACCGATGTGTGTCGTATATCCCAGCGCCCGTTGCTCTCGAGCCGTTTCGGCCGAAGTCAAGCGTTCTCTACGGCCTCGATGCGACCCCACATCTCGCGAGTGCCTCCCGCCGCCGGCGTTCCCCCGGCCCCGGTCCCGGGCGGAAGCGTCGGCACGACCCACGGTGGGGGTTTACCCCATGGCACGCTGGGTGTTCACCCCATAACAACCGGTTTGGCCCGATGCTATGGTGCTTACCGCAAAGCAGCCTTCAGCCGCAAGCAAACGTCCCGCGGCGTGCCATTCGTGCGTGTCCCGGGGCAAGGGGTGGGCCGTTCCGGGAACCTGTGTTCGGGCCTATCACGATGACGTTCCGCAACTCATACAGAATCAACGTGAGGCGTCATGGCAGTCAGGCAAGAAACACACATGTTCCGGCGTAAATGCGCCAAGCCGTCAGGCAGAAGGGAAATGGGGCGCTCGTGTTGGTGGAAACGGAAGTGGCTGCGAATCGTGGTCATTTCTTTTGCCGCAGTTGTTGTTTTGGGCGCCGGCGCCCGCATGGTCTTGCCACGAGTGCTTATGGCCATCGGCAACCGGGAGTTGGCCAAGCATCTCGCCGCGTCCGCGACGTTGAGCGCCATTGAGATCGGACTCCTCGATTACCGTGTCACAGTGCAGGGTCTGAGAGTCAACCAGCCGGACGGGTTCGGAGGCGGTCTGCTCCTCGATCTCCCGGAGGCCCGGGTCACACTGGTTCTCTCCTCTCTTTTCGGTTTGCCGTTGACCATCGAAGAGGTGACGATCACAGATCTGTCGCTCCACGTTTTGCGTCGCAAAGACGGCACACTGAATGTGGTCCGCCTTCTCCAAACGGCGGCGGCGGATCCCGGAGCGGCGGCGGCTCGCAAGCCCGTACATATCAGGCGGATCACGGTGGAGAATCTGACCATCCGGTACACGGATCTTGCCTGGAGCGAGGAACCCGTGGATGCCACGATCCATCGTCTCGACGCTGTCATCACCGACGTGGTTCTGGATATGGCTGGGAATGGCGACCACCCATTTCCGGGCCGGGCGGAGATGACCGGCTTCTTCGTCCAACCCGGTTTCTCTGACGCCCCGCTGGGGATCATTGCGCGGTTCGGCCGCATCGATACGGGCCGGCCGGTACCGGCGGCGCACGCCGCGACTCGGCTTGCCGGGCTGGAGCTGCAACCGTGGCGTGCGCTATTGCCGCGGGGCCTGTCACAGGCCATTGGCGGCGATATCATAGACGTGAACGTGGATGCGGCGATTTCGAGCGACGCGCTGGATTGCACCGTCGCCATCGTAACTCCCGCGGGGGACGCTCTGAAGCTGAAGCTGGACGGGACTCCGCGCCGGCCTCTGGTGGAGCAGGACAGCATCCGGGGCATCGTGACGGATCGGGCCAAGGAGGCAGGGCTGAACACACTGGGAAACATGGGCGATGCAGGCGCAGAACTGGGCCGCACGGCACTCTCTTCGGCCGCGACTGCGGGCAAAGGTGCCGCCACGACGGTGTGGGGGACCGTGACAGGCTTGTTCACGACGGCAAGCAGCGCATCAAAGGGAAACCTGGCCACGAGTGGCGCTGACCTTTGGGGCACCATGCGGACGGCCGTGACCAACACCGGCGACATGGTCGGCGATACCGGCGCGTCCCTGATGGCAGGCGGCGTCCAAACGGTATCTTCCGCCGGCGGCGGGGACCGAAATGAGCTGTGGCGCGCCGATACCCAACGGCGCTGGGCCCGGAACTGGGAGCAGGCCCGCAAGAGCGTGGAGGAATCAAGTGCCGCCGACCCTGGCACGAGAAGGCTGACTGACGATGAACATCCTGCTGATCTACCCTGAATTCCCGGACACGTTCTGGAGTTTCAAGTACGCGCTCGCGTTCGTGGGCAAGCGGGCGGCGCATCCGCCCCTGGGGTTGCTGACCGTCGCGGCCATGCTGCCGCCGGAATGGTCGCTCCGCCTCGTGGACACGAACGTGCGCGGGCTCAAGCAACGCGATCTGGACTGGGCGGACTGCGCCTTCATCAGCGCCATGGGTGTCCAGCGCGAATCGGCACAACGCATCATCGCCCGATGCAAGGGCGCCGGGCTGCGGGTCGTAGCCGGCGGTCCCTTGTTCACTGGCGAACCGGAAGCGTTTGACCCTGTGGACCACATGGTCCTGAATGAGGCCGAACTGACCCTCCCGGGCTTTCTGCAAGACATGCTGCAAGGCAGTCCGAGGCGTGTTTACGCGTCCGCTCAGTTTGCCGACATGCAGCAGACGCCCACGCCCCGGTGGGACCTGCTTGACCTGCGTCGATACGCCAGCATGAGCATCCAGTTCTCCCGCGGCTGCCCCTTCAACTGCGATTTCTGCAATGTCACCGCGCTGTTTGGCCACCGCGTCCGTACGAAGACATCGCGCCAGATCCTTGCCGAACTGGACAGCCTCTACGCATTGGGCTGGCGCGACGAGGTGTTCTTTGTGGACGACAATTTCATCGGCAACAAGACGTTCCTGAAAAGCGACCTGCTGCCCGCCTTGATCGCCTGGCGAAGGCACAAGCGCGGGATGACGTTCTACACCGAGGCGTCCATCAATCTGGCGGAAGACGAGACCCTGATGGCGCTGATGGCCGAAGCCGGATTCACCAGGGTCTTCATTGGCATCGAAACCCCGGACGATACCTGCCTGGCCGAATGCCGGAAGTTCCAGAACAAGGGCCGGGACCTGCTGGCGGATGTGAGACGCATCCAGCATGCCGGCTTCGAGGTGCAGGGCGGATTCATCGTCGGGTTCGACCATGACAAGCCGTCCATTTTCCAGCGCCAGATCGACTTCATTCAACAGAGCGGCATCGTGACCGCCATGGTCGGTCTGCTGCAGGCCCCCCCGGGTACGCGACTGTATGAGCGCCTGCGGAAGGAGGGCCGCCTGCGGGGGCAATCGTCAGGCGACAACGTGGACGGCACCACCAACATCCTGCCGAGAATGGACTTCGACATCCTGCGGCAAGGCTACCGAGACATCCTGCAGCACATCTACTCCCCGAAACACTTCTACGAGCGGCTCCGGACGCATCTGCGCAACGTCAGGGCCACTCGGGTCAGAGTCCCCGTGCGATTCTCGGGTATTCAGGCACTCGTGCTTTCCTTCTGGCGGCTGGGCATTGTCGGGCGAGAGCGCTTTCACTACTGGAGGCTGTTGCTCTGGACACTTTTCCGTCGTCCCCGGCTCTTGCCGCAATCCGTGACTTTGGCTATTTATGGCTACCATTTCCGGAAGATGTTCGACCGGCATGTCACCTGACGCCGTGGACCTTGGGGTCGGGCCTGCGGACGTTGCTGACCAACGATTCAGAGATTGCGCGGCGGCGCGTAGTGGCCGGGCGGCTGACCCTCGACGTTTGCAGGCACAAAGTTGCCTGCCTGCGTGACGCTGACCTCTTCTATTCCCGAACCGCGAAACACGCCAAGGAACACGAAGGGAACCATCTGCCGACAAGCGGGTTGCACGGGTCACTCCCGGCGGCGCCCGGAAGCGCCCGACACACGGGTGCAGCGCCGGGATTGGTGTTGCAGCCGGTTCGGAACGGAACTGTGCGTGCATTTCGCCTGGTTCGCGGCGAATCGTCGAACGTGGCGCTGCGCGCGCCGCATGGTCAGCCGCCAGGCGCGAGGAGGGCGCATACCCGAAGGGATGTAACCGACGAGGTACGACGCGGATGGCCGTGCGCCGCCTCGCCCCGAAGGGCTGCGCCGCTCCTGCTCCCTGGCGGCGTTGCTCGCTCGGGACGTACCAC
>JAFGJQ010000378.1 GCA_016929015.1 Phycisphaerae bacterium
AGGAGCCAGCCCGTCGAATCCACCTCGAACCCGCCGTTGGGCATCAGGTTCATCGGCGAGGCCGCGTCCTGTGCCACCGCGCCAAACGGCTGCGCGGCCAAACCTATCAATACGAGTGCCGAGGATATCCATTTCATGATGCCGTGCTCCTTGCGTCTTCCATTCTGGTCCTTCCGGGATTACCGGGTGATTTCACATTGGTCATCCGCATGATTGCTCTACAAGCTCCCCGTCGCCCAATGACTTGACGACGATCGGGACAAGGATCGAGACAATGATGGGAGGACAGGCAAATCATCTTCATTCCTTGTCACATAATCGAGCCCTCGCTGGTAAACACGCAGTTTCTCATGCCCCAATCCTTCAGGCATATCGGCTTCTTCCCTATCCTTATCCCTATCCTTATCCCGATCGTCGTCCCGATCGTCGTCGCGCTTCATCTTCGTCCCCATCCTTGTCCCGATCATTGTCAATCCAAGGACCTTTCGCCGGACCCGGTGTTCGTTTCATCGATAGAACATTGTCTGCTGATCCCTGAAGCGCCCTCTCTCTTGTCGTTGGGGTTCGGAGGGAATAGCGCGCTCTCATTCGCCGCGGCCGCGCTTACAGCGGCCTGTTGTCAACGGTAATAAAAAGGTGCGCTGTTGCCGCCGCAAAGGTTGTGCAGGCGGCGCAGCCCGCCTCTCAGTCTTTACGCAACCGCCGGCGCAGAACGCCGGGCGGACAGAAAGGTGGCGGCAGTGTTACCGAATCGTTATCACGGTACCTTTGTCAGGGCCAACCACCACGAAATTGTCGATTTCGATTATGGTCCGGCCGCCGGAGCCGTCATCCTTAACGGCCAGAAAGGCCGCGTAGGCGCCCGTCGCGTGATTCCAATCCGACGCGGTCAGATTGTGCGACCCGCTGTACGTTGAAACGTTGCTGTTGTCATCGGTCAAATCGAGCGACCATCCGGAAGAGCTCAGTGTCAAATCGAAATGAGTAACGGCGCTGGAGTAACTGAAGGTCGTGATGGTAGAGGCGGCATTATTAATCTTCTCCTGAACATACACATTGTTTTTTTCCTGGATCAGAATTGTGAGCCAGTCGTTGGCTTGAAATGCATAAACACCGCCCTCGGAGTACACGATGAAACGCAACTCGTGGTCAATGGGACTCGCGGTGCCTCCATGGGAGATGACATCCGCGCTGAAGGTTCGCGGCTCGTTGAAGAAATAAAAGTCACTCTGCGCGTTGACCGATCCCAGGTGAAGACTTTCGCTGTTGTTGGCGTTGTCAGATGTAGTGGTCATCTCCAGCGTTCCGCCTGTCTCGATGACCGAAAAGCCGCCTCCAGTGCCTCTGACTTCCCAGAAACCGGTGACGGTGTCGCTGTTCGTCACGATGTTATTGCCGAACGTGTCCTTGAAAAGCGCGCCCTGTGCCAGCCCCGCGGACAGCGCGATGACAACAGCCATGGTAAACGTCCGAGTCCTGATGTTCATCCTGTCTCTCCTCCTGTCTCTAGCCGTTCTCCCCTTGCCGGACTTCGCCTTCAAGCATGGCGCCCTAACAGTCATTGAGAGTACAGCATAATACGAACAGAAAACAATCTGCACATCAAAAACGCTCAAATGCTTGACCGTTTCGCTCATGCCACGTTGTCACGTGGAACGGGACTCACGTGGCGGCCCCGGAGTGGCGGATTATTCGCGTGTCGCGAACAGTCCAGGTTGTTAATCTCAGGCTCCTGCCGCCTGCCTGTGCGTGCCGCACGCAGACAGGCACAAGGCGGCCGGGGGCTCCGCGTGGACGTCCTGGCCCCCGGCCGCCTTGCCAGATTGACCTCTCAGTCGCGCTGTCCTAAGGTTCAGCCGGGAATCGGGGGCTCCACGTGGCGCGTTTCGATTATCGAGCGGCGAAAGGGGAGACTCCCGCAAGAAGCAGAGGCGACGGCGCGTTGTCTCCGTCGCTGGAGCAGGGTGATGACGGACAGACTCAAAGTGGGCATGGCCGGCGTGGGCGGGTTCGGGCGAACGCGCCGTCAACTCATGCGCGATACCGGGCTGTTCGAGATCGTGGCCGCATACGACATCAGCGAAGAGGCCCTTGCGGGCTGTCGCGAAGAGGATGGCGCCGAGCCGGCATCAAGCTACGAGGCGCTTCTCGACACGCCCGGCATCGAGGCGGTGATCATCTCGACGGGCGGCAAGTTCCACGCGCAGCAGGCGATCGCGGCCGCGGAGAAGGGGCTGCATGCATTCATCGAAAAGCCGCTGGCAGCCGCGCCGGATGAGGTGCGTGCGATCCTTGAGGCCGGGCGCCGCCACGGCGTGGTCATGGGCTGCGGTCATGAAGATCACCGCGGCAATCCAGTCGACCGCGAGATCAAGCGCCTGATCGAATCCGGCGAAATCGGCAAGGTCGCCGCGTTTGAGGCAACCACCGCCCACAGCGGCGGCTTTTTGATCCAGCCGGGCGACTGGCGCGGCGATCCCGCGACGAATCCCGGCGGGATGCTTTTTCAGTGCGGCGTCCACAAGCTTCACGAGCTGATCTACTACTTCGGTCCGGTGCGGCGCATCCGTTCGGTCATGCGGTATGACATCCACACAACGCAGACGGCCGATGTGGCGTTCTGCCAGGTGGAGTTCGACTCCGGTCTCGTCGGGTCGCTGAATGCCTACCACGTGACGCCGTCGGAGCAGCGGCTCGCCATCTACGGGACGCGCATGGCGATCCGCAAGGACAAACGGCCGTGGGGTTTTGCCGGGGTTTGGGTCCGCCGCATTCCCGAAGGGTACACGGGCGGGCCGGAGCCGGAGTCGGCGTTGGAGATCGCGGGCGAGCCCGATCCGGCCGGAGACGTGCGCAGTTTCTACAAGGCGGTTCGCGGGGGCGGCACGCCGTATCCCTCCGCGCTGGACGGCGCCCGGGCGGTGGCGCCGGTCTTCGCCGCCGAGGCCTCGGCCAGGGCGGGCGGGGCGTGGGTTGAGGTCGAGCGTTTTGGCGTCACACGGCAGGAACCCTGAGCGGCGGCTGTCCGTCAACAGAGGCGGGAAGAATGATAAGGATGCCAGTTTTGTGCGGTGCGGTCCTGGCGGCGGCCGCCTGCGGCGCGGTCGAAGGGGCGGATATCGTGGATGACTTTTCCGACGGGGGATGGCGGATCTACAGCCCCAATACACCGGGCAAACTCACGGCCGAAAAAGGCCGGCTGGCGATCGCGGATCTGCCGGGCGGGGCTGCGACCTGGGGTACGGCGGCCCAGAAGCGTTTCGATGATATTGACCTTGCGAAAACGTCTTACCTGGTGGTGCGCCTGCTGGCGGTAAGCTCACGCTTCGAGATCAAACTGACGAGTCCACGCAAGGAGTGGGCGAAAACGGACCTCCTTGCGACGTCGGACCCCGGACTTTACGTTGTTGACCTGGCAAAGGCGACGGATTGGAAGGGCGTCGGACCGATCGTCGTCACCCTGTATGCGTCCGGCGCGGAAAGCGCGGTGGAGATCGGTTTCGTGAAGTTCACCGGCACGTTGTCGGCCGAAGAAGCGGAGGCGCTGCGCCGCGTATCGGAGCGGATTCCCGCGGCCCCCGCGTTCGCCGGGCTCATCGCACTGAGTCAACGAAGCGGGGTGCCGCCGAGCGATCTCGATCCTCCCGCCGGCGAGCGGACGGTCTACCGCGACCCGCTGACCGGGCGTACGGTGTGGCGGATGACCCGGCACCCGGCGATCGAGCGGCACGAGTATTACGACATTCCGGCCTGGAATGCCAATGGGAAACTCCTGCTGTTCATGTCCCGTCGCCCGGGGGGCAACGGCTGGTGGCTGATGGACGCGGACGGCTCGGATATCCGGCCGCTGGTTGAGCCGGCGGACGGCGGGCCGATGGATACGCCGCGCTGGAGTCTGCGCGACCCGCACCGCGTTTATTTTTCGCGCGCGGATGATGAGGGGACGCGGGTCATGGCCATGGACGTGCGCGACGGCGGCCTGACGACGGTGGTCCGTGTACCCGTGCCGCGGCAGCTCGGGGAACGTCCCTTCTCGGGGATGGAGCCCCCGCATCCGGACGAGCGTCATTTTCTGCTGCGCTGGGGCGGCCAGGACAAGCTGAACACGCTGCTCGTGGTGGCGGACGCCGAGACGGGCGAGTACACCGAGCTGGAGGTTGGGCTTCCGACGCATCGGGTTCGTTTCACCAAACACCCCGGCGCGAGCATTTTCGTCAACAGCAGTACGGATCCCGACCAGCCCGGCGCGCGCAGTCCGACCTCGTGGGTAATCGACTCGGACGGCAGGAAACGGCGACTCTCGCCCCACGGCGGGCATCCCGACTGGACGCCGGACGGCACGTGGCTGGGCGTGTTTTACGAAGGCGGCATCTGGCTGATCTCGAAAGACGGCCAGACCCGCCGACGGCTGATTCAGACGATGACAGGCGGCCACGGCGGCTTCAGCATAACATCCGGCCGCTACCACGTGGCCGACGCGCCCAACAAGGGTCCCTACGGCAATATGATTTATGTAACCGAACTGGCGACCGGCGAGCTCACCCCCATCTGCTATCACGGGGCCTCGTATCAGCCCTGGTCGTCCGGCGTGCCGGATCCCGAAGCGACGCATCCGGGGCCGATTTGCAGCCCCGACGAGACGAAGATTGTCTATAATTCGGACCTGCTGGGCCAACCGGACGTGTGGGTGGCGGTGTGGAAACGGCCCGGCGCACCACGTCAGGTTGAATTTGCCGACGGCCGCTTGCGTTGGGCGCCCCCCGCGCTGCACCGGGAAGTGGCGGGGTATAACATTTATCGGCAGGAGAACGACGGTTGGCGACGCGTGCGGGAATTGGTCGAGGACGCCGAAGTGACCGGGCTTCCCACCGGCAGGTACGCCGTGGCCGCGCAGGAATGGTCCGGGCTCGAAAGCGGCTATGCCTTGGCGAACAGTCGCGCGGTGGTAACCCCCCTCTACGCGCCGCCCGCGCCAAACGCGCCCACCCTGGTCAAGGCCGAATCGACCGATATCGTCTGTTCCTGGAGTGTTGTGGAGGACGCGCCTCTGGCCCACTACAATGTCTATGCCTCTACCGAACCAACCTGCCTGCCGGGCCGCGCCACCCTCGTGGGCTCGCCCAAGCAGACGCGGTTTGCCGACTGGGGGCTGGCCCCGGATACGACCTACTACTACCGCGTCACGGCCGTCGATCGCCAGGGCAACGAATCGTTGCCCAGCCCCGTGCTCTCCGCCGCCACCATGGCGGAGCCGGACGAGCCTGCCGATGCCAACGAGACGCAGGAGGGAGCGGGCGATGTGTCGTCCGCGGGGGCGGTCGCGGCGGAAGCCGCGGCCGTGCTTGCCTTGGACGACACGCTGGCCGGATGGTTCGGGCAGCCGGCCCTGCCGTCAGCCCTGGGACCCGACGCCACGCAGCTCGCGTCGGCGTTCGGCCCTGGCGCCGAGCCCGCCGCCCCCGGTCCGGCGCTGACCGTCGAGCTGCCCGCAGCGGGGTGGAATCTTCAACGCGGGACAATTGGCTTCCGGATGCGCGTCTCCCGTCGCGTCGGCTATATCCACGACGGGCCGCCGCCGGTCGTGACCCTGTTGCAGACGCCGGCCCTGGAGCTGGCGCTGCGGGAGGATCGCGACAGTCCTTATCTGCTCGTATCCTCCACCGATCCGAAGGCGAAGCGTGAGGCCCGGTGCCAGATCGCCTACCTGGAGAAGGATCAATGGTACCATGTCGCGGTGTCCTGGCGGGCGGACACGGGCGACGTTGACCTGTTTCTGAACGGGTGGGCCCAGCAGTACGTCCACCTGGGGCCCTGGCAGGTTCCGCAGGGCGACGGCGGCCGGATCGAGCTCGGCGGCGTGCTCGGCGAAGGGGAGGAGGCTTGTCGCATCGCCGTGGCCAAACCGGAACTCTTTGCCTGGCAGATGGACGAGGCCAGGCTCAGAACCGTGCTCAGGGGCCGGGAGCTGTTCGATGTGGGGTCCTCGGCCCGCCAGACGTACGACCGCCCCATGGACATGTCGGGCTACGGCATGGAGCTGATCTACGAGCCGGACCTGTCGCAACCCCTGCCGATCGTCAAAGAAGATGCGCTCTTCGAGGATGGCAAGCGCGCGCGAGCCGGAGCCGGATCAATGGGTTCTGGAAGGCCCCGGCGAGGCCTTTGTGAAGGATGGCCGGCTTGTGATCGACCACCTGGAGGAAGACGGCCCGGACCACGTCGTGCTGTGGCTCCCGAAGCCGTTTCCGGCCGACTTCCTGCTCGAGTTCGATATTACCATTGAGCGCGCCGACCAGGGCCTGGCGATCGTTTTCTTTGCCGCCCGCCCTGCGGACGATCCCGCGGGCAGCATTTTCAAGAAAGGACTGGCCCAACGAAACGGACGGTTCACCCGCTACACCCGCGGCGACGTCAACAGCTATCATGTCTCGTACATCGCGGGCGATACCCGTATGGGCGTGACCGACGCGCCTCCCCGCCGGACGGCCAACGTGCGCAAGAACAGCGGGTTCTGGCTGGTGGCCTGCGGAGACGACCAGATTCAGGGCAAGGGACTTGGGCCGGGACCGCACCGGGTACGCCTGCTCAAGGTGGGAAACAAGATCCGAATGGAAGTCAATGGGTTGTTGTCCGTGGCGTTTGATGACGACGGCAAGACGTGGGGGCCGGTCTGGTGCGACGGCTACATCGGACTCCGGCAGATGAACCATCTGCTGTCGGCGCGTTACGAAAACCTGAAGGTCTATCGGGTCACGGACTGATCCAACTCTGAGGGGGTGCACGCCTTAATTCCGGGTTGCTGCCAAGAAAAACAAGAAATCCGCGCCGTGTATGTGCGTGTGTGAGTCTGTGGGTGTGTGGGTGGCGTCACGCCCGGATCGTTGAGATCCTCATATTGTTGACCGTTTCGCTCACCCGCTCATTGGCAGGTCAGCTCGAGAATGCTGAACAGCGCTGCCGGGATGGAGACGTCGGCTTTGCCGTTTTCATCGATGGCGATCTCGTCGCCGGTGAGCGCGTCGGTCAGCGACAGGTCGGAAGCCTGCAGGACCGTCTTGTTGAATTTGAGCGTGATGGGGAGGTCCTGCTCGCCCACGATATACGTGTTGGGATCCATGCACAAAATCCGGATCTTGTTTCCATCGTGCCGGTAGCCGACCGTGAAGGCTTCGCCGCGGGCCAGGTGATATTCCATTTCATGGTCCCGGGAGTGTCGCAAGGCCGCGAGGATTTCGTCCTTCCGGGCGTCCCAAGCGTACTTCTTGCCGTCTTCGATGATCTTCGCCCCGCCGGTCTGGAAGATCCGGGTATAGCGGGGTTTGTATTCCAGGTACAGGGATCGGATCTGGGCGTCGTTCATCGCCATGTCATAGAGACGCAGTTCGTCCATGTGTCCCGCGAAAAAGGCCTCGGCCCGGTCATGTGGGCGCCCGATGAACAGGGAACCCTTCACGGGGTCGATCCCGGCGGGCACTCGGTTGGCCTGCTGCCGGCTTCCGACGCTTTGGCCGTTGACGTACAGCCGCGGCGCACGGCCGTTATACGTCGCGGCCACGTGCGCCCAGGTGTCGTTCAGCTCGGCGGGCCATGCGGCTGCGACCGCGCTGCGGCGGCCGCCGTCCGCGCGCGTATCGAACACCGCCTCAAGTTCCATGTCCCCGTTCAGGCCCAGGGAAAACGAACCGGCGTCGAGGATCTGCCGGGCTCGATCCCCGGCGCGGACCCGGATCCAGGTCGAGAGGGTCAGGGTGTCCGCGTGCACGTTCC
>JAFGJQ010000379.1 GCA_016929015.1 Phycisphaerae bacterium
CCTTCTCGATCGTGAACTCGATGTCCTGCATGTCCTTGTAGTGCTTCTCGAGCCTGCGTTGAATGGCGTCCAGCTCCTTGTACACCTTGGGCATGGCCGTTTCCAGCGAGGCCAGGTTCTTGTTCTGATCGCTCTTGGTCGCCTCATTGAGCGGGTTGGGCGTGCGCGTGCCGGCCACCACGTCCTCGCCCTGCGCGTTGACCAGCCACTCCCCATAGAACCTATTCTCGCCGGTGGCGGGATTGCGGGAGAAGGCCACGCCGGTGGCGGAGTCCTCGCCCATGTTGCCGAAGACCATCGACTGGACGTTCACCGCGGTGCCCCACTCGTCGGGGATGTTCTCGATCCGCCGATAGCTGATGGCCCGCTTGCCGTTCCAGGAGGCGAACACCGCGTCGATGCCGCCCCAGAGCTGCTTCTGTGCGTCGTCGGGGAACTCCTTGCCCAGGACCTCCCGCACCTTGGCCTTGAACGAGTCGCACAGTTCCTTGAGGTCGGCGGCGGTCAACTCGGTATCGAGCGTGACGCCGCGGGCCCTCTTCATCCCGTCCATCAGGTGCTCGAGCTGCCGGCGGATGCCCTGGTCTTCCTTGGTCTCGACGCCCGCGGCCTTCTCCATCACGACGTCGCTGTACATCATGATCAGCCGCCGATAGGCGTCGTACACGAACCGCTCGTTGCCGCCGCTCTGCTCGATCATGCCGGGGATCGTCTTGCTCGTGAGGCCCACGTTCAGCACCGTCTCCATCATGCCCGGCATCGACTTGCGGGCCCCCGACCGCACGGAGATCAGCAGCGGATTCGTCGGGTCGCCGAACTTCTTGCCCATGACCTTCTCGACCTTCGTCATGGCCTTGGCGACCTCGTCCGTCAGGCCCGCCGGGTACTTCCGCCTGTTCTGATAAAAGTACACACACACGTCGGTGGTAATCGTGAAGCCGGGAGGAACGGGCACGCCGAGCTTGGCCATCTCGGCCAGATTGGCCCCTTTGCCGCCCAGGAGGTTTTTCATCCCCGCGTTGCCCTCGCCCTTGCCGCCCCCGAAAAAGTACACCATTTTCTTTGCCATTCCTGCCGTCTCCTTTACTGGGTTTTCGTCTGGCCCGGCCGCGTGGCCCGGGCTCGGGTCCCGGAACGCCGACTTCGCATCCGGGGGGCCCCCTTCCAGCCCGTGAAGGGCAGGCCGAAAGGCTCTGCCACGCGGGGCTGCTACGTTCTCAAACCAACTAACCGCATGCCTGTGAAACTCGCCGGGCCGCGTATGCGACTGGTCCGGGCCCGGCGATGCTGGGGCAAATAAAGGTCGTGAGTATATCCCCCGCGCACGATGGTGTCAATCGGCAAGACTCCCGATTTTTCCGCCCTTCGGCCCCCGTCGGGGCCGCCCATTCGAAGCACCAGGCACCACATCCCACCACTCCGGCTCCGCCGGACGCCGGTTGCCCCGCGTCATTCGGGAAATCAAGCTTCAGCCCAAAACCTCAATGCCACAAACGCCGCCCTCCCCGTCCCGTCTCTATCCTATCTCCGTGCCCTCCGTGGTTCAAAACCTCTTCTCTTCGCGCTCTTGACGGTCTTCGTGCTGCAGCATCAATCCGGAGCAGTCCGAAGGCAGGACTTGTTTCACATCTTCCGCCACGGAGAGCACGGAGCACATGGAGCAGAAAGGCCCCAAAGCGGAATGCGCCGAGCGCAGGCTGTTTCCCCCTCTGACGCCTGCCCGCGATCTTCTCTTGCTCCGGCTTGGCTCGATCACGATGATAAGAGGATGGACGATATCGCCGGCGTTGGCCCGGGACGTTCTTGCTGAGACGGAGCATACGGTCACATGGGTACCGTCGCTGCTGCAACAGACAGTCGGGCTTTGGCCGCCGTGGAGGTCCTGTCCCGCCTGGGGGGCGTGCGGGCGGCCTACCTCTTTGGCTTGCACGTGGAAGGCACGCCGGACCAGTGGAGCGACATTGACCTGGCCGTGTTCATGGAGGGGATAGAGCAGTGGGATGCCCACCAGCATGTCGCCGCAATGGCCCTTGTTATGGAGGAAGTAGGGTCGGACGTGGAGGCGCACCTGTTCCCCGTCACGGCCTTGGACCACCCGCCCCGAGGCGGCCTCGCCCAGTACATCCTCCGCCACGGCGCCCGCATCTTCGAGAACGGCTGAGATAAACAAAGCCCGCCGACCGCGGGCGTGCTACATCTCTCCC
Organism: Phycisphaerae bacterium; assembly: GCA_016929015.1. Lineage (GTDB taxonomy): Bacteria > Planctomycetota > Phycisphaerae > UBA1845 > UBA1845 > JAFGJQ01. The sequence goes on from JAFGJQ010000379.1 coordinate 2,205, forward strand.
ACGCACCATCCCGGCCGTCACCAGCGAGCGCTTCGCTCGCGTACCCAGCCGGAGGCCCAAACGCGCTGAACTCCCCCCGCACGACCGCGGCGGGCGTGCCTGTCCGGTAGGCGATTCCGCCCGAAAGACGGTGACTGTCCCCCGCCAGCCCCACCGTCCGCTCCTGGAACAAGACGGTCCTTGTAGGGTGGATTCTCAACCCACGTGTTCCTCCGACCTTCGTGTGCTTCGTGACCTTCGTGGTAAGAAACCGATCCGGAGCGGTCCGAAGAGAAGACTCGTTTCAGGTCCGGCCACCACGAAGAGCCCAGCGCGGTCTCGCTGCGCTCGGCCGCAACCAAAACCCATCCTCTCGCAGAGACGCAGAGAGCGCCAAGAAGAAGGGATCGCAATGCTCCCATCCTTCGCGTTCTTGGTGTCTTGGCGCGATACATAATTCCTTCTATTCCAATGACTTGCGTTCCTTGCCGTCAGAGATTTGCGCAAGAAAACAAGATTCTGATAAGTAGTAATACGAAGCAAATCCAGGGGCTGATTCGGGACGCCCACGAAGACAGCTATAGCGCCAGGGCGGGCTCTGCCCACCGCTCTGTCGGAGGTATCCCCAGCACCCTCCGACCGCTCGAATGCTCCTTAACTTGCATCTTAAGGGCTGACCCGAATGGCACTTCCATAAGCTGCAAGCCAAGGACCGATAAGAGTATAGAAGAACAGACCTCCAAGTCGAATAGA
>JAFGJQ010000380.1 GCA_016929015.1 Phycisphaerae bacterium
CGCCACCAGCAGTACCCCGATCACCCGCAGTGCGAACTGCTCGATCGGCTTTTGCATGCACCGGCACACCACCCACGCCCCGATCGCTAGCAGCAGCGCCAGAGATGCCGGCCCGAGGTAATAATGTGCGTGGTACGCGATCAGGGCCCCTGCCCGCCCGCACAGATTGTGTTGCACCACCTGCGGCGCCACGTCCGGGTTGGGCCAGTCGCGCACGTCAAAACTTACCAGGCTCAAGAATACAAACGCAAGCACGACCAACGCGATGCTGGCCGAGGCGATACGCTGAACAGGGGCTTTCTCTGCCATGTCTCGGACTCTTTCTGCAGGGACTCTCCGTGGGTTTCGTCTCTTGAGGATATCGGCCTGCTCATGTCGCCCCCTGCAACTATTGGCCGCTTTGCCCCCGCCGCCCGCGTAAGCCCCCGGAAAGACATAAGTCCTTATTTGGCCTTGTTTTGTCGTTTGGCCAGCCGCTCCGCCAGCCGCACCAGCCGTGTCGCCAATGCCCGCTTCGACAGCCGCCCCAATTCCCGCCAGTCCCCCGCTTTCGTCAGCACCTCCACCTCAGAACGTTTCGCACCCAGCGCCGCCGGCGTGTTCAGCACGATCGCATCGAGGTTCTTTTTTGCCAGCTTCTCCCGGGCCCGCTGGCGCCGGGCCGTGTCCTGCAACGCGAACCCGATCAGCACCTGCCCCTGCTTCGCCCGCCCCAGCGACGCCAGAATATCGGGGTTCGCCGTCAGCTCCAGCGTCATCGGTCCGTCCTGCTTGGCCTGCTTGGTCCGCTGCGTCCGCCGCGGCCGATAGTCCGCCACCGCCGCCGTCATGATCACCGCGTCGCAGTGGCCGAACGCCGCCCGGCACGCGTCGTGCATCTGCCGCGCCGATACCACCGGCACGCATCGCACCTTTGCGGGCGGTTCCAGGTGCGTCGGCCCGGTCACCAGCGTCACTGTGTGCCCCCGCCGCAACGCCGCAGCCGCGCATTCGAACCCCATGCGGCCTGTCGAAGCGTTCGACAGAAACCGCACCGAGTCGATGTATTCCCGCGTCGGCCCAGCCGTGATCAGAAAGTGCATAGCCACCTCGTGCCTGTCCCTGCGTCTTTCGCGGTGATTGTACTGCCCGCATAAAGCTTGGACAACCCCCGACGCCGGACTTGCGGCATCAAGCCGGACCATCAAGGCGCAAGAAACCGGCGTCGTACCCGAAAGCAACGCCCGGATCACGACGCCGGCCTCAATCGCGTCAAATTACTGTCAGGCTTATTCGCCGCCACCGCCACCGCCGCCTGCGGCCGGCCGCTTGCCCAGCTCACGGTCCATCATGAACAGCGCATGAGGCGCATCGCCCATCATCTTGAGCTGCTGGATCACCGCGTCCGCCGAGGCTTCTTCCTCCACCTGCTCCGTCACGAACCACTGCAGGAAGATGCCTGCCGCCCGGTCCTTCTGTGCCTCCGCCACGTCCACGAGGCCGTTGATCAGCCCTGTCACCTTCTGCTCATGTTCCAGCACCGCCTCGAACATCGCCAGCGGCGACGCCCACCCGATCGGGGGCTTGTCGATCGCGCCGAGCACAACCCGCCCGCCCCGCTCGATGATGTGATGGTACAACTTCATCGCGTGCGTCATCTCTTCCATCGCCTGGGCCTGCATCCACCCGCCGAAGCCGGGTAGATTCTGCTCCTGCGACCACGCCGACATCGCAAGATACAGATACGCCGAATACATCTCGGCATTGATCTGTTCGTTGAACGCTGCCTCTACCTTTTTGTCTATCATTGCTCACCTCTTCGCCAAAAGGGTTAATTCTGCGCCTTCCAGAGGCCGTGTAAATTACAGTACTCTCTCGCCGTGATCTTCTTGGCGTTGATCTTGAACGTCGCTTTGGGCTCCTGGCCGGGCTCCAGGAACTGCCGATACGCCTTGCCGTCCCCCACCAGCTCGATCCACTCGATGTAATGCTCGGCCGTCATCGGGTGCAGCGTCGAGCCCACCGTCACCCGATAGCCCCCGTCGACCGCCTCGATCACCGGCACATGCTTCTCCTTCGCCGCATCCACGGTGTTCGCCTCGTACCGCTTCATCGGCTGGCCGCAGCACACCAGCTCCCCGTCGCCGCCATGCACCAATTCAACAATGTTGCCACACTTCTCGCACTTGTAGATTTCCAACTTGGATGGCATAGTGTTCTCCCGTTCTTGTTGTTCTTCCCTCGCACGCCGACCTGCCCGCCTTCGGACATCTAGCCGGCGATGCCGATTCCTCTATGTTTGGCGAGAATCTGATCCGCCAACTCGTCCAATCGCTTCAGATCTTCCTCCTTGGGATGCCCCTTCGAGATCACCGGCTCGAACAGTTCCGCCCGCACCGGCGAGAGCATCTGGGTCAGCTGCTCGGGCATCTTCCCCGCCCAGCCGTAGGAACCGAAAATCCCCGCGAATTTGGTCTTGGGTCGCAGCGCCCCGACCAGCATCGCTGCGTACGCCGCCATCGGGTGCGGCCCCGTCAGCACCGTCGGCGCTCCCACGATCACCGTCGCCGCGTCCACCAGGCTCACCGCCAGGTTCCCCAGGTCCGTCACCGGAATGTCGAACCGATGCACGTTGATCCCCCGCCGCATCAACGCATCCGTCAGTCGCTCCGCCATTCGCTCCGTGCTGCCGTGCATCGACACGTACGCCAGCACCACCTCGTTTTTCACCTCGTCGCTGACCCAGTCCCGATACGCGTCCATGATGAACGCCGGCTCACGATACACCGGCCCATGGCTCGGCGCGATCATCTCGATCCCCAGCCCCTCGATCTTCGCGAGATTCTTGCGGATCTGCGTCCGAAACGGCATCATGATCTCCGCGAAATACCGCTTTGCAGGCTCGTACACCATCATCTTGTCGTCCGCGAACAACTGCGTACTCGCCAGGTGCGAGCCAAAAAAGTCGCAGCTGAACAGAATCCTATCCTCCGCCAGCCACGTCCCCATCGTCTCGGGCCAATGTACCCACGGCAGCAGCAGAAATTCCAGCGTCTTGTTTCCCAGCGACAGCTTCTCGCCGTCCTCGACCTCCACGATCTGCTCGTCCTTCAGGTCCAGCAGGTCCAGCAGCATTCCCTTGCACTTCTTGTTCGTCACGACCTGGCACCCGTACCGCTCCACCACCATCGGCAGCGTCCCCGAGTGGTCCTGCTCGGCGTGATGGCTGATCACGTAGTCCAGCTTCTTCACGCCCAGCCGGTCCAGATGCGCAAACAGCAGATCCATCGTCTCCGGGTCCACCGTGTCCAGCAGCGCCGTCTTCTCACTGCCGCGCACGAGATACGAGTTATACGTCGTCCCGTGCGGCAGCGGAATCAACTGATCAAACAGCCGC
>JAFGJQ010000032.1 GCA_016929015.1 Phycisphaerae bacterium
CCCGCACGTCGAAGTCAATGCCCGCGACGGCCTGGACATCGCCGAATCGCTTGGCCAGGCCACACACCTTTATGATGGACGTGGGCCGAACGGTCATACCGTCACCAACCTGTCGGAGTCGCGGACGACTTCGTAGTGGTCCTTGAGCGTCGAAAGCGGGCAGACCTCCGAGCCTTCGGAGTTCCGCAACTTGAGACACGTGCCACAAGCCAGGAACTCGCCGCCAGCGTCGAGCACCTTCTGCGCTTCGCCCCTCACGTCGGACTTGGGGTCTTCGATCTCGTCGATCTCCACACCCTTGCCGGACGGGAGTATCCGCACTTGGTCCCCTTGGGCGAGACTGTAGGAAGCCAAGCGTAGAGCATTGAAGACAGTTTCCGGGTCGGTCTGAGTAATCACTATGCCGAGTTTCATGAGTCGTCTATCCTTTCAGGTGTTCAGGTGGTTCTCACTCCTCCTCGCACGGATGGACAGCCACATTCCCATGGCATTGCCGAGCTCCGGCGAACACTCGCCCGGCTTGCCCTGCAGGCGTTCGGGATGCTCGCAGCCCGCCATCTTGACGCAGGGGTGGGCGTCCATGTCGCCGTGACACTTGCGAATCTGCTCCGGCGAACAGTCCTCTGGCTTGCCGGTCAGGTTCTTCGGCTTCTGGCAACCTTCTTGTTTTTCATTGCAGCACATTTCGGTGTTCCCTTCGTGTCTATGCAAGCCCCGTGTGTTGGGTTTAGCAGTTTGTCTATTTCCTCTTGCCACGCGGCGAGAGTGGCCTCATTCAAGCGGTAGTGCACGAAGTACCCACGTTTCTCATCCACGACGAGATCAGCGTCTCGCATGATCCGAAGATGCTGTGAGACCGCCCCGGGCGTCACATCCAACCGGGAAGCGAGGGCGTTCACGCACAGCGCCCGACCTTTCAGGAGTTGCACGATGCTTACGCGCGTCTCGACGGACAGCACTCTCAGAAGCCTGGATAGAGTCTTTGGGTCATTCATTTTAGTCTCCGCTAAATCACTGTCGCAAATCGGGCGTACAGCGTCAAGCCTTTTCCTGCGTCGCCTTGGGCGGTTAACAGCTCCGGTTGCTTTCAGACCCCACCGCCATTTCGAACTTGCGCCGGGTAAGTAAGAGAAGGACGAGCGACACCAACCCAGCCAGACACCATGCCGGTCCCGGCGCGGCAGGACGGCCGTTGTGGGCTTGTCACGGCGTGGCCATTGGGCGACGCCCACATCCTCCAGGAGCCCGCAATGGAAGGACCGTTCGAGCCGCCATCGTCCGTCGGCGTCAGGATGGTAGGCGACCCGGCCACGATGACCCCGCGGCCACCCCGCCGGGGAATCCAGCCCTGGACTTCCGGCGTTGCCGGGCGGGGTGGGTGTGGAGCCGCTGTTTTTTGCACTTCCGCCCGCCGCGCTCGCCATCCGGGGCGTCCCGACCAGTCGGGAGCGCACCGGGATTAGCCCCCAGGTTGCAGGTCAAGGATCCAGCAAGGGAGGCAGCCGAGTCCGGCTCGGGCAGCCGGGAGATCTGTCATGAAACGCCGCTCGGTCGGGCCGAGACATGCCTGTCAATCATGCGGATCAGGGCCCGGCGGTCGATGGGTTTGCAGGCGTAGTCGTCGCATCCGGCCTGGATGCACTTCTCGCGGTCGGTGGCCATGGCGTGGGCGGTCAGGGCGATGACGGGCCCGCCGTAACCTCTGGCCCGCAGCAGTCGCGTGGCCTCGTATCCGTCCATGACGGGCATCTGCATATCCATCAGAATCAGGTCAAAGAACTCTTTGCCGTCCCCCAGCACGCTCTCCAGGGCAAGGACGCCGTTCTCGACCACCTTGACTGTCGCTCCGGCCTTCTGAAGCACGTGCGTGACCAGACGCTGGTTGTCCGAGCCGTCTTCTGCCAGGAGGACGCGGCATCCGCGCAGAAGAGGCGTGTCGTCCATTTCGGAATCCGACCCGCCATGAGAGACTGACCTGGTCGCGGCGGCGGGATCCTCAATTATCGAGACGCCCTCCAGGGGGCCGGTCGGCACTGCGATGCGGAGCGTTGTGCCGACCCCCTTCTGCGTCCGCAGAATGCCGATTCGACCTCCGAGGAGGTCCGCGAGCCCCTTGCAGATCGCCAGGCCCAGGCCCGTGCCGCCGAACTCCCGCGTGGTCGAGGTGTCGCCCTGCGTGAACGGCTGGAAGAGCCGGGCGGCTTGATCCTCGGTCATGCCGACCCCGGTATCCGTAACGTCGAACTGAAGAAACGGACTGCCGTCATGCGAAACCAGGGACGCCACCAGGCGTACGTCGCCCTTGCTGGTGAACTTGATCGCGTTGCCCACCACGTTGATCAGGATCTGGCGCAGCCGTGTCGGGTCCGTCCGGATCGTGGCGGGCATGTGGCTCGCGTACTCCACCTTCAGATTCACTCCCTTTCCCTTCGCCGGGACCTGCGACAGGGAAATCACCTCCGCCAGGATCTGGCAGGGTGAGCACGCGATGCGTTCGAGTGTCATTCGTCCCGCCTCGATCTTGGACACGTCGAGCACATCATTGATGATGCTCAGGAGATGCTCCCCGTTGCGCCGGATGATCTTCAGCGCGTCCGTCTGCTCCGCAGGCGCGCAGGCGGAACCACCGTGTCCCAGAAGCACGTCCGCAAAACCGAGGATTGCCGTCATGGGCGTTCGGATTTCGTGACTGATGTTGGCCAGGAACGCCGTCTTGCACTCGTTCGCCGCTTCCGCGGCCTCCTTGGCTCGCTGGAGAGCGATCTCGGCCTGTTTGCGGTCGGTGATGTCCATGGCGGTGAGGACCATCCCGGCGTCTGAGCGGGCCGGATCGATCGAGGCCGAACTCAGCAGAACGTCGAAGCGGCTGCCGTCCTTGCGCCGCCAGCGAGTCTCCACGCATCCGATGCCGTTCTGGCTCACATGCGATCTCTTCTCTCGACCGACTCGCTCGAATTCCTCACGGCTCTCGTAGAGGACGCGGGTGTTCATGCCCATCAGCTCTTCCTGCGAGTATTCGGTCATGCGGGCAAGTTGCTCGTTCGTCCAGCCCATCACGCGGTCCTTCACGAGACCGATGCCGATGGGCGCCGCCTGGACCACGCTCCGAAGCATCCCTTCACTGCGCCTCAATGCCTCCTCGTCTCGTCGGCGCTTGGCGACCATCGCGTTGGCGGACGTGGCCAGAGACTTCAGCTCGGTGAATGACAATTCCGAGTCGTCAACCTCCTGTCCCGCGTCGGCGGCGCTCCGGAAGAAGCGATCGAACACGCCGAACTCCCGCCGCAGCCGATGGGACAGCCGGAAGGACGACACGATGGCCAGGCTGCCCGTGAGCAGTACAAGAAGCACGACCGGCAGCACACTGGCGGTCAGTTGACGCCGCAGGCGAGCTCGTTTTGCGGCCAGAACGGGCTCGATCTCATCGAGGTACGTCCCTGCGCCGATGAGCCAGCCCCAGGGCTCGTACACCAGGGCATACGCCAGCTTCTGCTCATCCTGCGACTTGCTCGGCCGGTTCCATACGTATTCCACGAAGCCGCCTCCGCCGCGGCCGGCCCGGAAGAGCTCCCGAATGAACGGCTTGCCCTGGGAATCCGTGGTGTTCATCATGCTCCGCCCGATCAGTGCGGCGTCGATGTGAGTGATGCACGCGCCGTCCGACCCGAGCACGAACAGGTAACCGTCTTCTCCCCACCGGATTCGACCCAGCCGATCGGCCGCCTCCGTCCGAATTTCCGCCTCCGTGTCCTCGACGTACTCACCGCTGCCGATGTACCAGTCAAAGGGCTCGAAGGCCTTCATGAAGGACATTTTCAGGAACCCCCTCCCCTCCGTCTCCGGCTTCGTCCACGTGTACGAGTAGAAACCTTCGCCCTGCTCCCGGATGACCTCATTCATGTCCCGAATGACGTACGCCCCGCGCGTGTCCCGCGTATCCAGCAGGCTCGTGCCTTCGTTCTCGGGGCGATCGGCAAACAACTGGTTCGTGCCGTCCATCGCCTGCGCAAAGTAGTAACCGCGTCCCTGACTGTATCGAATCGGCCGCAACGCCTCCCGAACGATGGCCTGCAACTCTTCCGGGCTCCTGGACCCCCGGAATTGTTCGTACAGATGAGTGGCGATGGCGTGTGCTTCGTATACGCGACTACGGATCTTGTCCCGCGTCCGTGATTCCGCCTGCGATTTCATGTAGTCGACGAAGTCGATGGCGCTGCGCACCTGGTCGGATATCATCTCCCTCTGTCGTTCCATGTACTGCGCCTCGTGCTCATGCACGTCCTCGCGGTACACCTGGTACGACTGGGCAATCCAGAACCCGCCGAGAGGAACGGCCAGGATCAAAATCACCAGCAGCGCGTTGCGAAATGTGGTCTTGGGGATCGTGACCAGTCGCATCTCGGCCGTCTCCAAGCTGTCCCGCCCGGCCTTCCGCCGCGCAGAAGACACTCCCCGAACCCAGCCAGGCGTCCGGCGGGAGAACGCAGCACGTGCCGCGCGAACGGCGACGGCGTGCCGCTGCTTCTATAGATCGACGCAGAAATCCCACACCTGTGCTTGTTGCCTGCTGCCGATAATGGCCCGGCCGACGACGGGCGGGCCCTCGTCCGATATGCCTGCGGGGCTGCAGCACGATTCCACACCGACATCGCGTCGACCATCGGGAGTCGAGACGGGGACGCGAGTCGAAACGCGGAGGCAGCTCGCGGGTCGAGTCGCAACGGGGACGCAGCTCGTTTCTCCCCCGCCGCTTCACTGCCTCGCCCGCCCAACAGTCATCGCCAGACGCCGCCGGTGCCATTCCCTCCCCTTGTACTGCAAACGTCCGATTTCTCCGCGTCCCGCGCCAATCCTACCGCTTGCACTGGCGCAGGTCCTTTGTTCTTCGTCGCTTCGTCGCGGAGCCTGTCCCGGCCGCGCCGGGGTCGCTCTGTCGCTCCCCCATTTTTGCTTTTTGTTTTCTGCTTTTTGCTTTGGCCGCTCCAGGCGGCCTCCCCCCGTTCGCTTCCCCCACCCCCAGCAGCGAACACCCAAAGCTTCCCAACTCCGCGCATCTTTTCTATTCCACTTCGTGCCTTCGTGCCTACGTGCCTCCGTGCCTGCTTTCCTTCCTTCTTTTGACTTCTCGCCCGAGCATCTGCCCTCCCCACCCCGACATTTCGACAATTGGTCACGAAATCTCGGGCAAGACCGGCCACCCAGGCAAACTGGGCAACCCGTTTCCTGCCGCATGGGGAAGCATAATCATGGGTGCTCATGCACAGCACCCCGCGAAGTGAACGCCTGATCAGGTATAGAGATGAAGGAGCACTCTCGATTTGTTTGACCTGTCAATGACAAAACACCGGCATTCCCCGACCAACCATGACTCGCGCACCGGGACAGCCTCAAAGGCCACGCAGAAGACCGGCTGGTCTCCGCAGGTCCCGGCGCGCCGGGTCTCCGTAGGCGACTCGCCGTGGCGAGATGGCGAGAAGGCCGGTCCCACACAAGAGGCCGGAACCACGGCGGAGCGGTCACCACAAACAGAGCGAGCCTCGCTCGGCGGTTTAGATGGTAAAGGAGTGGCGGCGGCTGTGCAGGTATTGCGTGGTGTGGACGGCCACCAGAATCTTGGCGTCGGTGCGGACCTTGTGCAGCGGCTCGTGAACGCGGAGCTTCAGCTCGCGGCAACGGGAGATGATCTCCGTGAGCACCTGGTCGATTGTGTACTCATCATGCCCGATCCAGCGAAGCACCGACTCGCGGATTTCCGGCCGCAGCCGCCGCAGAAAGCCCGCGGCCGACGGCTTGTGGGCGTGCTTGCGGGCGTTGGAGAACATACGCAGCAGGTCCTGGTCGTACGGGTCCGGGCAGTCCAGCCCGTAACGAGCGCGGCGCTCGGTGTAGTGCTCGCGCAGCGTCATGCGAATCTGCGACAGCGGCTCCACGTACTGCCGCGTCCGGACGGGCGGCGTCTGATCGGCAATCTCCTTCATCAGCGCGTTCACGTATTGAAGCTTCTTGAGCGCCGGCCAGCCGGAGTAGCGCCGGCGCCACTGCGAGCCCGGCTTCAGCCATACCGCAAACGTCTCCGCAAAATCCTCGCACGGGTGGCTCTGGGCGTACCACAGATCCAGGTGCAGCACGTGCTTTTTGCTGAACGGCTTGGGCCGGTACGATTCCGGATACGGCTGCGACGCCAACCCGAACACCTGCTGCCACTTGCGCCGCCGCCGCAGGCGGTACGCATTGTCGATGGCGTGCCCCGCCTCGTGCCGCAGAATGCGCATGCACCAGTCACGCGTGCCGCCTTCCACGTCGCCCATCTGCCGCTGTTCGAGCTTCATGAGCCGCGGGTGGGCCAGGTAGAACGGCAGCGCGATGCCGGGCACGCCGTCCGGCGAAAACCACTCCTGCGATAGCCAGACGTGCGGCCGGAATCGCAGGCCGCGACGCTCCAACTGCTCGTACAGCCGGTCGACCCGCTGCTCGATCACCGTGCCCTGGATCTGCAGGCCCAGGTCGCACATGCGCAGGTCGAGCAGTTGGCGGTCGGACCACTCCGCCCACTCCGGCTCGCCGCGGCGTTCCTGCCGCTGAGCGGATTTCCCGGATGTCGCACGTCTGCGAGCCACGACAGAACTCTCTGCCGGTTCGGACCGAATCGGCCGGACCGGATCAATACAGGGCTTCCGACCGGTAGCGGATGCCCAGCGAAAGAATGCGCTGGATCAACTGTGTGTACTTCACGCCGGTCACGTGGGCCGACTCCGCAAAATCCTCTCCGTATGCCAGGTGCGGATTGGGGTTGGCCTCCAGCAGGTAAATCCGCCCGTCCTCCCGCAGCCGGAAATCCATGCGGGCGTAACCGCTCATGACGAGCGCCCGGTAGGCACGCCTGGACAGATCGTACATCCGCTGCTCGACGCCCGGCGGCAGGTCTTCCGCCGCCTGCGTCCGGATGCCGCACCGCGTCTGGTACCGCGTGTCGAACTTCACCTTGGCCGTCGCGATGTGCGGAACGTCGTCGGGCAACTTCTCGAACAGCATCTCCCAGACGGGAAACGTCTGGAGTCGGCGGTTGCCCACCACGCCCACGTACAGCTCGCGACCCTCGATGTACTCCTCCGCAATGGCGTTCGTGCCCAACTGGTCGTGGATGAACTCCACGCGCTTCCGAAGCTTCTCGTCGTCGTATACGATGGACGCCTGCGCGATGCCCGCCGACGAATCCGCCACCGTGGACTTCACAAACAGCGGAAACGCCAGCCGGCCGGGACGCTTCACCGCCCGGCCTCGCGCGAACACCGCAAACTGAGGCACCCGAATGCGGTGGTAGCTCAGCACCTTCTTGCAGAGCCCCTTGTCCCGCGTCAGCATCATGCCCCGCGGATTGCAGCCGGTGTACGGCTGCCGGAGCAGCTCCAGATACGCCACCACGTGCTGATCGAACACCGTGATCCCGTAAAAATCCTCCATCAGGTTGAACGCAACGTGGGGCTTGTGCCGCTGAATGGCCGTCCGAATGACGTTCAACTCGTCGCCGACGGCCAGTGGAATGACGTCGTGCCCCAGTGTGTGCAGACTGACCTTGACGTCGTATTCCGTCTTCCAGCCGGCCATTTCCTCGTCGCTGACGCCTTCGATGCTGTCCGGCGGCACGCAGCCTTCATGCATCAGCATCAGAACGCGGAGCTTTCTCATACCAGCACTCGACGGAATCGCTCGTCCAGCCGGTTCGACAGCGGAACCAGCACACGCATCGCCCGCCGTATTATGGCCCGCATCGGGGTCGGTTCAACCCGAACCGACGTCTCCCACGCTCGCCGCATCAAATCCTGAAGAATCTGATCCAGCAGGTACCGCCGCTCGAACCCGGCAAAAGCCGGCTCACGCGCCAGGTCAGGCCGCAATGCATGGATCAGTCCCTCGGCCGGCCGCCCCGCACCTTCCCTCCGCACGCCGGGGAACAGCCGCGCAAGCACCTCGTCCGCATACCCCAGCGACTCCCTCGCCCAGAACGCCTTCCGGCGCCGGTAGTACGCGCCCAGGGTCTCCCGCAGCCGACCCAGCGGGGCCAGCCGCCCCCTCGAACGCAGGATGGCCGGCCGGCCGGCCAACTCCGACATCAACCCGTCCACAAACGTCAGTTTCTCCAACGCCGGCCAGCCCCGATACCGGCGCTTCCAACCCGACCCCGACGCCAGCCACACGGCAAACGTCTCCGCGAAATCCTCGCACGGGTGCGACTGGGCGTACCAATTCCTCAGGTGGAGCACGTAGCTCCGGCTGTCCGGCCGAGGGCGGTAGGAAACCGGGTACCGGCGCCGAAAGTCGCCAAACACGCTCTGCCAGTCTCGCCGGTAGCGCAGGCGATAGGCCGCATCAATCGCGTGGCCGACCTCGTGCCGCAGGAGCATCATGCACCACGTGGCAGTGCCGCCGACCACTTCGTGCATCTGCCGGCCCTCCAGCCGGCGGAGCCGGGGATGGGCCAGATAGAACGGTACGGCAAACCCCGGGATGCCGTCTGCCGCAAACCACCCCTCCGACAGCCAGCAGTGGGGCTCGAACGTCAGCCCGCGACCCGCCAACTCGTCGTAGAGCCGGGCCAACCGCCGGGCCAGGGGCTGGGCGCCCAGGGTCAAGTCGGCGTCCAGGTCGCACAACCGCAGGCCGAGCAGCTTCTCGTCCGACCAACGAGCCCAGACCGGCTCGGGCGACGAAACACGCCGTCGACCGGGGCGGGTCTGCACCCTGGGTTTTGGGGTTTGGGACCGCCTGGGCACGCATACCTCCTGGCGAAGTTATCGGCCATCCGGCGACACTCTCTCCCGGAGCCGGCCTGTTTGACGGAGCCGAGGTCCAGCCCGCCCCAGTTGGGGCCGCACGAGCGGCTCCCCAATGCTGGGAAGCCCGATTCAGGGCAGCGTTGTGGAGGCGGGTGGCCCCTGTTGCCGATGAAAGGCGGCCATGCTATAACACTCCGCGACCGTCAGGTCGTTGCCGGTGTAGCTCAGTGGCAGAGCGGTGCTTTCGTAAAGCACAGGTCCTCGGTTCGACCCCGAGCACCGGCTGTACAAGATCCGTTGTGACTGACCCTATGGGCTGCTGGCTGTGGCTTCTGGCCAGAAGGGCTGTTCGGCGCCGCCGATCACATCAGCCCGCCTGCCTGAGCCTGCCACCCGTTGCTGGCCGCCGTAGCGGGTCGTACTGTCCCCACCTCAAGAATGTCCATGTCGGATCGGGAGGAGGCCATCGGTCATGTCAGCTTGCACCGGCAAAGCCGCCAGTTATGTGGTCGCGTGGACGGCAGCCTCGATCCTTGGGGCGCCAACATGGGGTGGGGACATACCAAAGCGAGTCTCGTCGAAGACTCTTGGTATGGAGTTCGTGCTCATCCCGGCAGGCAGCTTCCAGATGGGCCTCCGTTGGCCGACCGAGAAAATGCAGGCACGCGTCCAGCGTTCCCCGGCCGGGTTTGACGGCCATCCGCTGCACGAGGTTCAGATCGACGCATTCTACATCGCTACAACCGAAGCAACCGTCGGCCAGTGGCGAACGTTCGACCGGGAGTCAAAGTACAAGACGACCGCAGAACGAGCCGGCGCCGAGCGCAAGTGGTACCGCCCCGAGTTCAAGCAGGACTCCTTCCATCCTGTAGTGTACATCAGCCATGAGGACGCGGAGACGTTCGCGCGATGGTTGTCTGCAAAGGATGGCGTGACGTACCGACTGCCAAGCGAAGCGGAATGGGAATACGCGTGCCGAGGCGGCTCTCGGGATGAACTGCCTTGGGGCGACGATATCGGCGATGCTGCCGAGTTCGCCAACCTGGCGGGCGCGGGCGATGGATACGCGTTCACAGCTGCAGTGGCATCCTTCAAGCCGAACGCCTGGGGCGTGTACGACATGGTCGGGAATGCCTGGGAATGGTGCGCCGATTGGGTATCTGATGACTACTACGAACACTCTCCACCGGCCAACCCACGCGGGCCCGAAACCGGAGAAGTCAGAGCATACCGGGGAGGCTCATGGGAGGATCCACTGGGCGGTGCGCTGCCGAGCCTGCGCAACCGGCAGCCTTCGCACGCATTCTACCGCAACGGTGGGTTTCGGTTGATTCGTGAAGCGCCGAAACCGCCCGAAACGCGCGACCAATGGCTGGCGCGAGCCAAGCCGAAGTGGGAACGCATAACAGGGACGAGCCTCGCGGAGCTTGCGCGGGTGGGAGAGCCCATCACCCTTGACGGAATCCGGTGGAAAGTTCTGAGCGCGCGTTCTATCGGAAACCGGCTCAGCGGCCGCGGCATCGTGGCATCACGGACGACCTCGGGAAGATTCATCCGAGTTGACATGGAGATCGAGAATCTGCGGAAGGAACCCGTGACTTTCCTGAGCCGTGAGTTGCTTGACAGTGGCGGGCGGGTGTTCGAAACGATGTCAGATGCCTTCTGGTACTTCGACGAGAACACTGTCCTCATACTCGAGCGCATCAATCCCAACGTGCCACTCCGATTCGTCCAGGCGTACGAAGTCCCACGCGACGCGAAGGGACTTGGCATTACCGTCAGCAACCTCCAACTAATGAACAGGAAGGAGGGACTGATTGAACTCGGGTTTTGACGCCATCGACGCCTGCCATTGCGCGGGCCCCTGGCTCGCACTCATGGGCTCCGCTGGGCATCACGAGGTGGTCGTTCCCCTGACGATGCTCACGCCAGGAGCGGAGTATGATGACCCGCCGTGCTGCCGCGCCATCAGGCAACGCAGAAGTGTCGGCTGTCGCCGTCTGAGCACGGGTCGTGAGCTGTATGATAGGATGTGGCTTGTCTGCAACTCTGGCAAGTAGCACGCTCTCCAAGTGCACTTTTTGGGGGATCGGACGTGAAACGGGATATGGATCTCATCAGGGACGTTTTGTTTGCTGTGGAGAACAGTGGTGACACTCCACTACTGGTTCTTCCGGAGATTGCCGGACGCTCACGAACCGAGATCGATTACCACCTCAGACTGCTGGTAACTGCAGGCCTTCTAGACGCGATTTGCCACAGGACGGAGAAGCACGTCGTCACCGTTCTCGGCCTGACGTGGGCAGGCCACGAGTTTCTGGACGCTGCTCGGAACGAAGGAATCTGGAGCAAAGTGCGAGAGAAACTGGGTAGCACGCTGGTGTCAGTGCCCTTCGAGATCCTCAAGGAACTCCTCTTGTCCCTTTGCCGCCAACAAGTTGGCCTCAGTCCACTAGGCGGAGGCTGATCACGCGAAGGCCTGCTGTCGAAGAACGAGATGACCGCGCATCGCCTCGGGCTGAGCTGTCGATGCTGGCGGCATGAGCCAGCACCACCGGACCCGGAATGGTATAGCACCCTACTCGCGGGGCATTAAGCCCCGCGCCTTCGCCACTCCTCTTTTCGCCATTTGCGGTTCCGCTCTCTGGCGAGGCCTTTTCTTGATTGCGCACATGGGTAGAATGATCATGGAGGTGGCTTGTGGCACGAAGTGTGATCGCCAGATTCTATTGGTTCTTGAAAAACGCTGTTAGTGGGCCCGTCGACCATGCGGCGCAGCCAGTCGATGCCTTGGGCGCGTATCACGCTTACAGGGATCAGTTATATCGGGCGATGGACCTTGCAGACGCAGTCCGTCCCGTGGACGATGATGTCCTGGCATTCGCCGTACTGGATCACGTCTCCAAGCCGCTTGCCGATTTGAAGCAGTGGATTCAGCGGCACGACACTGATCTGGTTGATATCACGGAAATCGAGAGCTCTCCGTTCGAGGCTGGATCCTGGCTCGATAGTCGGAGGCGCATGTACGGTCGACTTGCCTTCTACTTGCGCACGAACGAGGTACGGCACGTGGTGCTTAAGTTTCTCGGTCTCCGCGGCCCAGTGGGAGAAGGTAGGGTCTGCATACCTTTTGATGACACTCAGATGGACCTGGCGAAGCGGACCTACAGTGGTTTCGCCGAGTTGTTGAGTAGTCACCAGTTCGAAGTAGTGGGGGCCAATTCGCCAGAAAGTACTTTGTATGCTCGCGAAAATCTGGGTGTGTTCCTTCGCCTAGTCTCCGAGTATGGTAGGCACAATGTCACTCTGGGCGCATGGGACCTGCCCTTTTACGAAGAGTTTCACGGGCTCATAGGCCCGCCTACGTCTGACTAAGCCGGTAGTCTACCGGATCACCCGGTAGAAACCGCGTTTTCACGCCCCAGAACGCCATCGCATGAACGGTATTACTAACGGCTCCGGCTCACGGTATGCTCTCATAACCTGTTGTGGTTCCGAGCTTTCGGCGCTCGGTTTTCGTTCGGCCGGCCGCTTTCGTAAAGCACAGGTCCTCGGTTCGACCCCGAGCACCGGCTGTTTCGCACCCGTCCGCATTATCTCGCACCACGTCGCCTAAGCTTGCAGAATCCAAGGAGTTGTGCCGATCGGCGGGAAGGATTCGCAGTCGGTTGGTTTCGCACCGGTTCGCGGCGCGTGGCACCGGTTCGCCGTGCGAGTGTCGTTGGTTGCGCGACCCCCCGAAGGGCTCGGGCGATGATCGTACGTCCCAACGGCGCGCTGGACCGCTGGCTCGGTCGCATCGTCGGGCCGGTCGATGCCAGGCAGCCCGTCCAGGGCGTCGCCCACGTCTCGGATGCCCAGCTTCGTGTACGTGTTCAACGTCAGCTTCGGGTCGGAACGCCGGACGAGCGATTGCGCCGCCTTGACATTCGTGCCTGCGAAGGAGCGTTGCCCACGTTGGCTGCCCATGGGACGGACAGTGCGGAACCGCATCGGCATGGTACAATCCCCCCATGCGACGACGCTTCCGAATCCGCCGCATTGCCAAGTGGACCGGGCTCGTGCTGTGCGTGCTCGTGCTAGTGGCGTGGCGTGTGAGCACGAGATGGATGATCTACTTGATCTGGTCCGAAGGTGCAGGCACCCGCTCGTGCTCACTGGGGTTCGGGCGAATCGGTATACAGTATCCTGCAGAAGCCAGCATAGTAGAGCCGGGCTGGATGACTGTGCGGATCGTAGATATCCCGATAGTAGACTTACTCTGGTTTCGCCTGCCCAACATCGTCAAACGCCCAGGGAAAGCCAGTAACTTATACATCCCCATCTGGATGCCCTTCGTACTGCTCGCCGTTCCCACGGCCCTTCTGTGGTGGCGTGACCGGAAACCCCCACCCGGCCACTGCCAGCGCTGCAGGTACAATCTCACGGGCAATACTTCGGGGACGTGCCCGGAATGCGGAAAACCGATATGAAGCGACGCTCGCGGACAAGGCGGGTTCTGAAGTGGGTGGGGCTGGTGGCGTGCGTTCTTCATAGCGGCACGAGTGCCGGTTAGGCGTGCGATTCGCATGTCTCGTAGGATGCAGAAAACTCTCGTCGTTATCGCACTGGCAGGGGCCGTCCTGGCTGGGCTGGCCGGGCCGGCCTTCATGTGGTGCCTGGTTTTGCTGCCGGCATGGGTGCTGGTTCTCCTGATCGTACCGCGTCTGGCGGGGGTCCGGCCATCGATGCGTCATGTCCGTGCGGGGATCGTGCTTTCAGTGCTGGCCGGTATCGTCTTCGGCACGAGCATGCTGGTGAGTATCGAGCTTTCCACATCATCGAGCGAGGTGTGGAGATTCGGTGGCGCCGGGATCAGCCGTACAACATTCCAGACGCGATTGCCCCAGTATCCGAACGCGCCCCAACTCACGATCGGGTGGCGCCCGTGCCTCTGCCCACTCGGTGCATCCTTCGTCGCCATGGGCGATGGGCGAGGCGGGTCCAGCCGCACGGATTCGCGTGCGACGTGGCCGCTGCTGACGAGCACCGCGCTTCCCACCTTTGTCTTGTGGCGATTGCGGCGAGATCGTGTGCCACCGGGTATGTGCAAGCGGTGCGGGTACAATCTCACGGGCAACCTATCCGGCACCTGCCCGGAATGCGGGGACACAAGATGACGCGACGCCTGCACTGGTCATGGTGGGTCGCTGTACTACTCGCGGCAATCACGTTGGCCGGTATGGCGGTCAGCTTCGCGTGGGTGTTCGCGTGGACGGATTCAGGAGGGCGATACTACCTATACCTGGAACATGGAATGCTGTGCGGCAATCCCAACGTACTGCCCCCAGGTATGGGTCCCCTGCCGTGGTACGGCCATTTCGAGGTCTACACTTCCTATATATATACGCCCTGGGCTTTTCTGCCGGAGGTCGACTTCTCGCCGCCGCTGCCATCCGTGAGGTTCCCAATCCACCTTTTTCTCGTGATCTTGGTCATGATTGTGACATATCCTCTATTGCCATTCGCCGTTCGACGGGACCGTCGTAAACGCGGCCTGTGCGTCCGATGCGGGTACAATCTCACGGGCAACCAGTCCGGTATCTGCCCAGAGTGTGGTCAACCGATATGAAGCGACGCTCCCGGACAAGGCGGGTCTTGAAGTGGGTGGGGTTGGTAGGATGTTTGCTTACGATTTGCGCGGGCATCTTGAGCATGTTCTGGGAACCTGAAGTCGGCTTGTTGACGGAAGGCGGTGCGCACTTCGTCATTGTTAGACTCAGGTTCGGAAGCATGAATTTCTTCCTCGTGAACGACGAAGCCGGGATGCTTACGGGTGCGCTCAACACTGTATACGGGGGCGGAAGATGGAGACGCATTAGCGCGATAGACCCCCCGCGCCGAGAGTTCTCATGGTTGCCCTGGTTGAGAGAAGCCCGCACCCCAAGGGGGGAGTCCTTATTCTCAGAAATTGACATTCCCCTCTGGACGATTCTCGTCGTAATCGGAGTCCCAACGGCGTTTCTATGGTACCGCGACCGCCGGCGGCCGAAGGGACATTGCCGGAGCTGTGGATATGACCTCACCGGGAACGTCAGCGGCGTCTGCCCGGAATGCGGAACCGATGCATGGGACGCCCGTGCCCATAGGTGACACATCCGTGAGGTGTCAGTTGTTGGACAGCCTGTTTCCAGAGTTGGAGCGGTTCCCCGACGCAAATGCGCGCCGGCAAGCTTGGCGTGCGGTCCGCTCGCAGGCGTGGTCGCCGCCGGACTGGCTGCTTCGTATCGGGGGCGGCGGCGTCATCGGCGTCGTGGTCATTCTGATTGTGATGGCGCTGTCTGGAATGTCCACGCGTGTCTTTCAAGGTATCGGCTTGCTCCTGCTGGGGGGCGGCACGGCGGCGTATCTGGTCGTGTGCCTCGTTGTGGCACGATGCGTGATGCGGCGGTCGCTGCGCCGTCTACTTGTGGATTGCGGGATACCAGTGTGCATTCGCTGCGGCTATGACCTGACGGGCAACGTCAGCGGGAAGTGCCCGGAGTGCGGGGAACCGGCGTGATTCGAAAGGCAATCCTTGCTCTCTCATGGGTTGTGGCGGTAGCGACGCTAGCGCTCATCCTTGTTACGTTCGACGGGCCGCTCCCCTTCTGGTGGCGAAACGGCGGGCTCTTGATGACGCAGAGGGTGGCCGACAACAAGGCAGCCGATTTGCCTGAACATCGATTCGGCTTTGACCGTGGTCGTTTTTGGGGTTACCAGGCAAGGGTAGCTGTTCCAGGCGACCAGGAGAACGAATATCAGTATGTGATATTCAGGATGAAGAGCACAATTGTGCCGACTGACAACTGGTTCGTGATGCAACGCATCAATTGCTTCGATGTCTCGCTGTGGCCCTTGCTCCTTGCGTCGTCTGCGTACGCGACCACTGCCTGCCTCCGAGGACCGTTCCGACGGTATCGGCGTGCTCAACGCGGTTTGTGTGTCCGTTGCGGATATGACCTGACGGGAAACGTGACCGGCATCTGTCCGGAATGTGGGGAACCGGCGTGAACGAGACCGACAGGATATCCCTCGACAGGAAACGCCGCCGCCGAACCGTCGTGATCGTTCTTTTACTTCTAACTTCGGTGGCGGTGCTGTATGCCGGCTTTCGGTACTATGTGCATGAACGTCGTCGGGGCATCTATATGGCATTGTACGGCAACGCCATCATGTACTACCAGGAAGGCCTGGGTGAGCGGCTGCCGGACACGCTCGACGAGTTAGAGCGGCGCTACAACGCGAGTAGCTTGCGTGTTCACAGCGTGCCGCTCGTGCCGTCCTGGCCCAGACCCGAGTACCGGCCCCCGGGAGATCTGGAAGGCGGGCCGTTCCTGGTCATGATCGAGAATCCCCCCTACTGGTTCGACTCCGGACGATACGTTCGGTACGCCAGGGCGAACGGAGAACTCGGCCCGCTTGAATTGTGCTCGAATCAAGAAGTGGAGGCCCGGATCGCCGAGGACGACCGCCTCCGAGCTGCCATTCGATCAGCCCACAGCAAGAAAACGGAAACCGAGTAGGCTCTCATCTTCCCAAAGCACAAACCTTCGGTTCGACCCCGAGCACCGGCTGTCTCACACTCGTCCGGCTTTGGGCGCACCCTCAATTCCTCGCGGCGGTCTTCCCCACAGAAGAACCACGGGCCACGCGCCCTCGGAACCGGTCCGCCCGGCGAGTGTTCTCACCCCGCCGTCACGGCGGGTGGCCGGGAGCCCAGGGCGCCCACGTTTGACGTGCTCACCGCTTCCTTCCAGTGGTGCAGCAACGTGAAGAAGGCCCAGATCGCGCCGATGGCGTAGGCCAGCAGGGCCCCGGCGAACCAGTACCAGTACATGCCGGTGCCGCTCATGTCGGCCGCTTCCTTGCGCAGAATCAGGTCCACCGACACGCCGCTGGTGATGAAGTAATACAGAAAGAAGATCACCATGAAGCAGGCCACGTAGTATCGATCCAGAAGGCGGAGGTCCGGCCGGGATTCGATCCACGCCTCCCAGCTTGGCGCGGGGGCGATCCGCGGTTCGATCTGCTCGCGGATGAAGCGGCCGGCCCGCATCATCGTGCTCTGCTCCGTCACGAACAAGATGATCAGCATCAGCACGGAGTACGGCAGCAACAGCCACACCAGAAACTCGGACTTTGACGCAAAGTGCGCCAGCAGCGGCACCGCGATCAGCCCCACCATCACAATCGTGAACAACCGCGCCTTCGTGGCCTTGATCTCATCCCGAAGGGTGACGAACTGCCTGGCGACAAAATCCTGCGTTTCCATGGCGGCTCTCCGGCAGAAAAGGTCAGACGTGATCGGCCCGACCCCGTCGGTCGAGGCCGTCGGCCGCCGCGGCATCGCGACGCCGGCCCCTATTGTGCGGGCTCGGGCCCCGGTTTGCCAAGGGGCGAATCGAGAATCCGCCGCATGGGGAGACGCGGGCGCTCAAACAAGCGAAGAAACGCAGGTTTGCGGCTGCTCGATGGAGTCCAACGGCAGCACCTGAAGACCGTCGAACGAGGTCACGGCGTCGGCCTTGGTCCAGAGCCCCACGCGGCCGAGCCGGCGGATCGTGTCGTCGGTGACGCTCAGCACATGCCGGCCGTCCAGCCGGCACTCCATCTGCTGCCCCGCCATGCGGACGCGAGTCTCGTACCAGCGGCCGGACTGCGTCTCCACGCGCGTGCTGTCGAGTTGAGGCCGTTTCCCGTCAGCCACTGCGTACACGCGGTAGTTGCTCTCCAGCGGATTGAAGCGGCAGACGTAGTAGTTGTTCTCGTCCTGGCAGCGTCAGATCGGCCCGCGGCCCTGGTCTTCCTCGCCCGCCACCGCCTTGACCCGGGCGCTCAGTTCCAGATCGCCGAACGCGGTTCCGTCCGCGACGGCGAGGTTGAACGTGCCGTCGTGGCTCTTCGTGTGCATAAGGGCCGGCACGTTTGAGCCGCTCGGCGCGTCGCTCTCTTTCCGGATCTGCCATTCGGCGAGCCCGGTCGGAGAATACACGCCGCGCGGTGCGAACAACCGAATTCGGCTCGCTACATACAGTCGCACTGCATAAAGTTGCTATTTCGTGATACACGGTGTATGTTTCACGTAGATGCAACGAGGGGAGATCCGTCGGGGCAGCGGCGCGGGCACGCCGCGTCTGAAACGTGCTCGTTCGGCAGCAACCCGGACGTGGCCGACGTGAGCCGATGGTTTATTCCGCTCGGGGAAGAACGCATCACCTGGAGATATGAGGGGTCGTGAGTTTAGCGTCGCCGCGTTGGGGCGGGCGCGTTCAAGTCACGGGGCACCGTTTCCATTTGCCCGTCCCGGCGAAGATCGAGTCGCCGCGTGAGCCAGCAGACCATGCATGGAGAGCTTCATCGCACTCGTTGCGCGGGCTTGGCTTGCGCAATCGCCGCGCTTCAGCTCGGCGTCCCGGCTTGACCTTGAATGCGTGCGCGACGTTTGTTCGGAGGTGCCGAGTGTATGGGCCGGTTCGGGGCCGGCCCGGCGGAAGGAGGATGGCCAATGGCTGCAGCAAGGAAGTGTTCGAGTGTGTTCGTCGGCGCGTGCGTGATGGTGGGGCTGATGATTCTGACCCCGCCCGGTCCGGTGTTGGCCATTCAGGCCGGGATCAACGTGGACATCCACCAGGATGTGCCCGTCGGGACCCCGTTGCCGAACGGGTTCCTCATGTCCGGGCGGCTGAAATCCGGCCTGCCCCTCGGAATGCCCGGCGGAGGTGGATGGGCGCAGCCGCCTGTTCTGCTGGATCACGTGGACGGCTACTTGCCAAACGTCTTCCCGCTGTTCGAGTACGCGATTGATCCGGACTATTCCGATCCGAACGAGAACGAATACACGTTCTGGTGCCTCTGGTCGGATCCTTTCTCGGTCGGCATTCCGTTCCGTACGACGTACCACGTGGGTCTGCTGTTTGACCAGAACTGTCACAACGTCGTGATCGACGTGAGCGGATCCTGGGCGTTGGACGGGATCCCCATCGGGATCGGAATGAACGGCGGTTGGGTGCCCATCCCCGGATTCGAGATCTTCGAGCAGGAACCGCCGCAAACCCTGCATCTGCGCAACGGCAATGCGAACGGCGTTGTGGAGCCGGGGGAGATCCAAACAGAGATCGTGCAGATGGATTTCGTGGTGATCCCCAGCCGGGAAGAGCTGGAAATGCTGCTGGGCCCGGACCCCTTCCGCGAGCTATGGGAGGGCGGCGCGCAAGCGGCGTTGCCCTGGGAAGCCATGTTCTACGGTCCGGAGCCGATCAGCGATTCGAATCCATACTGGTTCGATGTGGACAGCTTCTTTGATGTGTTCTTCGACGGAAGCAGCCCGGTTCATCCCCTCGATCCGATTCAGATTCCGCTCGGGGGCTACGTGATCGTCCGCGAGCGGCAGCTCTTCTGGAACAACGCAGGCGAAATGGACTATCGCTGGGCCTGGGAGTTTCACGAGGCGCACCAGGCCGACCTCGGCGATGCGCCGGACAGCACGAACTCATTCGGCCTCGCGATGACGGCGTATCCCCCCGGCGGGCCGCCCGGAGTGTCCGCCAACTTCCCCACCGTATACGTAATGGGCTCGCCGCCGCACGGTCCGATCCACTTCCTGCCGCGAACGGCCGCTTGGCTCGGCGGGTGGGTCAGCCTGGAGGACGAGGCAGACATCGGCTTCGACGAGGACGGAGTGAACAACCTCGACGTATGGGCCGATCTGCCCGACCTGGACATGATGGATGACGGCGTGACGGTCCCGCTGGCCCTGCCGCACTGCCAGCCGACGTCGTTCAATTTCATCGTGAGCACCGGGCCCGCGCCGGTGGATCCGATGTACGTGAACGTCTGGTTCGACTGGACGCGGAACGGTGATTGGGATGACACTTCGCTGTGTCCATACGGCTTGACGGCGCCGGAATGGGCCGTGCAGAACATGGTTCTGAGCGGCCTGACGCCGTACACGGGCTACGTGTTCACGACGCCCGCATTCATGCCCTGGCATCCGTCCGGCGCCCCGCAAACGGAGCCGATCTGGATGCGCATCACGATATCCGAGAAACCGTGGGACCCGATTGCGGGCCAGCCCGGGCATGGCGGCGCCGGCCCGCCGGAAGGGTACAGCTACGGCGAGACGGAGGATTACTATTTCCTGCCGGGCGAAGCCTGCGAGCCGACGCCGGACGGACAAGGCTGCGAACCGGTCGTCTGCCCGGTGCCCACGGAGCAGTGTCTGCCCAAGAAGGTCAACCACGACCCGGCCACCGACACCATCGTCGTGACGGAGTGCGAGTGCATGAATCCGGACGACTGCCGCATCTACTGGGACGCGGAGCCGTACTGCACCGGCGTCTGTCCGCCGTACACGGAGTGCATCACCGTGGGGACCATGCTCCCCAACGGCACCGTCGACTACGAATGCCTGTGTGAGCCGCTGCCGCCGCAGACCAAGTGGGCGCAGTGGCCGCATCCGGGAGGTGAAGGCTTCGATGCCGCATCCGACCTGTGGTGGCCGCAGATCTTCAAGGCCGTCCAGCCGCCGGACCCGAACTGGTCCGGCCTGCATTCGCATGACTGGTCGGACCTGGGTGGCCAGTACTTCTGGGTCCGCATCGCGGACGACTGGCTCTGCGAAGGCGGCGACGTGACCGACCTGCACTGGTGGGGCAACTACGAAGAAAACGATCGCCATTCCGGCATCGACCACTTCCACCTGAGCATCCACGTGTGCGGGCCGGGCCCCGGCCCATGGTGCGTGCCCAGCGAGCCGCCGCTATGGGAGATGGACGTTCCAATGCCGATGATCCTGGAGACAGACACCGGGATGGTGAACAACCTGGG
Source organism: Phycisphaerae bacterium (assembly GCA_016929015.1). Lineage (GTDB taxonomy): Bacteria > Planctomycetota > Phycisphaerae > UBA1845 > UBA1845 > JAFGJQ01. Next base: position 20,622 of record JAFGJQ010000032.1, read on the forward strand.
CGAGATTATCTACCAGTACGAACTGGACCTGCCGGAGCCGTTCCCGCAGGTGGCCGGCACGTACTACTGGCTGGACGTGCAGGCCGTGGCGGTGAATCCGTTCGATCCGCCGCTGTGGCGATGGCAGGAGGCGCGGCGTGACGTTGCTCCACCGCTCGGACATGCGCCGGCCGCGCAACGAACCGAATCCGCCCTCTGGAGTTCCATCATCTGGTCAGGCGGTGATCCGGATCGGTACAGCGACATGGCCTTCGCCGTGACTTCGGTCGTCCAGCCGGAGCGGGAGGTCAACAAAGTGGTGGCGGACGACTTCCGGTCGGACGGCCGCCGCATCGAAGGCCTGCGGTGGTGGGGCAGCTACTTCGACGAACGATACGCCCCTGACGGAATGACCGATCCACTCCACGTGCTGGACGGCTGGCTCATCAGCTTCCACCACGATGCCCCGGACCACGTCTGCCCGCCGGACGCCTTGCTCGGTGATGTGCCGACCGTGCTCGGCGTATACTTCGCCCCGCCGGAGGCCGTAACCATTCTGGGCCTCGACATGGGTGACTGCTTCGGCCACGGAGTCTACGAGTACATCGTGAACCTGAGCCAGTGCTGCCTGATCTGTGCCGAGAGCGATCCGCGGCTGCCGAACGGAAGGCCTCCGGCCCATCCGGAGGCGTTCTTCGAGACGCACGGGTTCATCTACTGGCTGGACATCCAAGCCGTGACCGGCGCGACGTGGGTGCCCACGGCCGTCGAGCCGGGTTGCGATCTGCGTCTCACCGGGCACCTGCCTTCCGACGAGACGCCGGACGGCCACTTCTGGGGCTGGCACACCAGTCCGGACCACTGGCGTGAGGAGGCGTGTACGGGCCGGATCGTCGACTTCTCGCCGTATCCGCCGAACTGCTGGGCGTACGGCGACTGGGTGAAGCAGCCGTGGCTGTGCTGGCTGGAGCCGCCGTTTCCGCCGGTGGATATGGCGTTCGAGCTTCTGACGCCGGAGAAGCGCGGTGACTGCACCGGCGACGGCGTAGTCGACATCGCGGACTATCTTGTGTTCGAGAGCTGCCTGGCCGGTCCGAACGCCGGCCTGGGATACGGTTGCGAATGCGCCGATCTGGACGTCGACATGGACGTGGACCTGGCGGACTTCGCGATCTTCCAGACGTTGTTCGAGGGTTAGTTCGTTTCCGCTCCACGTGAGCGGGCAATCCATCATCAGCGGGCGCCGCGCGGATTCCCCTGTCTCCCGCGCGACGCCCGCGTTGTTGTGCGCGTACGAGTCGAGGGGGGACGGCGCGCGGGGAATTGCGAATTGCGAATTGCGAATGACGAATTGCGAATGTCAAATGGCGAATGGCGAATGGCGAATGACCAGACGGTGGGACCGGCGCCGCTTGAGGGACCAATCCCGTCTGTGGGACCAGCCCCGTCTGTGGGACCGGCTTGTTGTGTGGGACCGGCTTTCCAGCGGGTCTTTGGGGTGTGCAATATGGCAAGAACTGCACGCATCGCCGCCCTCCATCGGCTATAATGCCGCCGAATCCCTGGAGGAGGACCACTCGGCATGAGCGGCGAGCAACAGACAATCCTGACCTTCGTACCCGCGACACCGCCCGGTGCCGCGGCCTTCACCGACGCCGAGCGGCAATTGCTCGACGCCGTCAACCGGCGCGTCGCCGCCCAGGAATCCACCGAGGCCATCGTCGACTTCCTGTTCGAGCAGATGCAGGGCGTCATGCCCTGCGACCGGGTCAGCATCGCCCTGCTCGAGGATGACGGGCGCCGGCTCGTGTCGCGGCACACCCGGGCCGCCTACGAGCCGCTTCGGCTCGGCAACGGCTACGCCGAAGACCTCGCGGGCAGCTCGCTCGAACAGGTCTTTGTACGCAACGACCTGCGGTTTATTCACGACCTCCAGGCGTACCTGTCCGCCCATCCGAACAGCCGCAGCACGCGGGCGCTGGTGAAAGAGGGCGTCCGTTCCAGCCTGACCTGCGCACTGGCGGTCGAGGGCCGCCGCGTGGGCGTGCTCTTCCGCAGCAGCCGCCGGCCCCGCGCATACGACACGCACCAGGCCCATCTGCTGGCGGCCGTCGCGGAGCGGCTCAGCCAGGCCGTCGAGAAGACCTGGCGGATCGAGCAACTCGCCGCCGCCACCGCCGCGTACACCGAGATGCTCGGATTCGTCAGCCACGAACTCAAAAGCCCCGTCGCGTCCATGATGTCCACGACCCAGACGCTGGTCGATGGCTACCTGGGCGAACTCACCGATGAGCAGCGTGACGCGCTGCAGCGCGTTCTGACGCGCGGCCGGTACGTGCTCGATCTGGTCCGCGACTACCTCGACCTGGCCCGGCTGGAAGGCGGGCAGATGCGTTTCGCGCCGCGTGACGACGTATCGTTCGCCGACGACGTGCTGACACCGGCCATCGAGGTCGTCCGGCCGGCCCTCGACGAGAAACATATGGAGCTGACGGTGGACGTGCCGTCGACCACGCCGGGGCTGAGCGCCGATCCGGACCTGCTCCGTATCGTGCTGGTCAACCTGCTGAGCAACGCCGTGAAGTACGGGAACGAGGCCGGCACGGTGCGTGTCCGCGCGGTCCAGGCGCCGGACGAGTTCGCCGTGTCCGTGTGGAACAGCGGCCCGGGCTTCCCGCCGGAGCAGCAAAGCCGGCTCTTCCGCAAGTTTTCGCGTCTGACTTCCGCCGTCTCAAAGCAGGCCCGCGGCACCGGCGTAGGGCTTTACACGGTCTGGCGGATCATCCGCGCCCACGGCGGCCGCGTATCCGCCGAATCCGCCCCCGGCCAATGGGCCGAGTTCCGCTTCACCATCCCCCAACCCCTGCCCCACGCGCCCGGCGAGGCATGAGCTCGGGGCGCAAGGGATCGAGGGATCCAGGGACCGAGGGGTTCGCCGGGGCGGGCGGGCGCGGCTCGGTTTCGATCGGCTCGCGGTGTGCAACAGGCAGTTCCCCTAAGCATTTTGCAGACAGTGCGTTAGAAACTCCTGTCACAGGATTCAAGGAGCCGCTGCGAAGGCCAACGGGCTTGGCCGGCTTTCCCCGGCGAGGGTGAATGCGTATAAGGTATCCCTTAGTGCATGGCGTGTCGGCAGGTGCCGGCCGCCGCCGGTTTCCCTTGTTTCAAGCGAGAGTGAGCCATGAACACTACGTCCGTCCTGGCCGCAACATTGCTGCTGGCCACCTGTCTGACCGCCGCGGAGCCGCCGAAGGAATTGACGCTTGACCGTGCCGGCCTCCGCATCACCGAATCGGCCCGCATCCAGCCCGGCACCTACAACCTGCCGGGGGACAAGGTCGTCGTCATCGAGGGCGACGGGATCACCGTCGACTTCCAGGGTGCGGAGCTTGTCGGCTGCACGCCGGAGCAGATGCCCGATGCGTACGCGGGAACGGGCATCCTGATTCGCGGCAAGAACGTGACGATCCGCAACGCGAAGGTCCGCGGATACAAGGTGGGCATCCACGCGGAGAAGTGTCCCGGCCTGACCGCCGAAGACCTCGACGTCTCCGGCAACTTCCAGCAGCGGCTGCTCTCCACCCCGGAGGCCGAAGACAGCAGCGACTGGCTCTGGCCGCACCACAACGACAACAACGAGTGGGGCACCAACTACGGCGCGGGCCTCTGGGTGGAGGACTCCGACAGGGTGACGATTCGCCGCGTCCGGGCCCGCAAAGGCCAGAACGGCATCCTTTTGGACTGCGTCAACGACTCGAAGATCTACGACAACGACTGCTCGTTCCTCTCCGGCTGGGGACTGGCCCTGTGGCGGAGCAATCGAAACCTGGTCAGCCGCAACGCGTTCGACTTCTGCGTGCGCGGCTACAGCCACGGCGTCTACAACCGCGGGCAGGACTCGGCCGGCATCCTATTCTTCGAGCAATGCTCGAACAACGTTTTCGCCGAGAACTCGGCCACCCACGGCGGCGACGGGTTCTTCGGGTTTCTCGGAAACGAGGCCCTCGGCGAGACCCCGCCGCCCTCGGCAGACTTTGACTACACCCGCCGCGGCTGCAATGACAACCTGCTCATCAACAACGATTTTTCCTACGCCCCGGCCCACGGCATTGAGATGACGTTCTCCTTCGGCAACAAGTTCATCGGCAACCGCCTGGTGAAAAACGCCATCTGCGGCGTGTGGGGCGGCTACTCGCAGGACACGCTCATCGCCGGCAACGTGATGGAAGGCAACGGCGAAGGGGCCTACGGCCTCGAACGAGGGGGCGTCAACATTCAACAGGGATCCCGGAACCTCGTCGTGGACAACACGTTCAAGGACAACAAGTGCGGAGTCCACCTCTGGGGCGATGCGAACGCGGACTTCCTCCAGAAGGCATGGTGCAAGGCAAACTACAAGGGCTCGACGGACAACGTCGTCGCCAACAACACTCTTGAAGGCGACCTGCTCGTCCTGCACCTGCGGAACTCACAGAAGACGCTGTTCGCCGGCAACAAGCTCAAGGACGTCAAGAAGGACATCGACGCCACCCCCGGCTCGGAACCCGAGGTCGCCGACACGTACGACGGCGCCTGGAGCAAGCCGGATTACTCAGCGCTCGGCGATACGAAGCCGGTCGGAGCGAGAAAGCACCTCTGGGGCCGCGAGAAGATCATCATCACCCCCTGGGGGCCGTACGATCACGAAACCGTCGTGGCCGTTCCCAGCGGCCTGATGGGGCGGGACAAAGCCCAGATCCAGGTGCTGGGCTCGAAAGGCGCCTTCGAGGTCAAGAACGTCACCGGCGACGTGAAGGCGTCACCGCTGAAAGGCGAGTTGCCCGGGCTCGTGGAAGTGACCACGGAAAAAGAGGGGTACGTGCCCTTCACCCTCGACATTCAGGCCGGCGAGAAAAGCCTGAAGCTGGACGGCGGCCTGATGCGGGCGAAGTGGGACGTGCGATTCTTCCAGTACGACTCGGCCAAGGAAGACCCCCGGGAGAACGCCGAGGCCTGGGCCCGGATCATCGCCGGCGCGCCGCTGGAGCAGCAGACCCTAACCGCCATCGACTTCACCTGGGGCGGCCGGGCGCCCAGCGAGAAGGTCCCGGCGGACTACTTCGGCACGACGGCCACCACCACCATCAAGTTGCCGGCGGGAAAGTACGAAGTCTGGACGGTTTCCGACGATGGAATCCGCGTGTGGGTGGACAACGAGAAGGTGATCGACGACTGGACCCACCACGTTCCGACCCGCCACACCGCCCGCGTGGACCTGAAGGAGGGCGGCCATACGATCCGAGTGGAGCATTTTGAGCTGAACGGCATGGCGCAGCTCCAGGTCCGCATTCAGCCGGTCCCGTAGCTGGAAAAACGCAGGCGGATTTGCGACAATCGGGCGGGAGGACGCACGGGCGTCCCCCGCCCCTGTGATTCCGCACGCGCGGCCGGCCCGCCCGGGAAACGATCACTCGAGCGGCGCGGAGGGAAACGGAGGCGTAAACGTGTCGCTGTGGGGTTTTGTTTTGATTCTGGCGTCCGTGTACGCGACGGCGATGGCGTGGCTGTTTAAGACGGCTCCTGCCTGACGGACGCTCGATGCGCCGGCGCGGCACGACCTCAGGACCGCGCCGTCCTCTCGTCGCAGGCGATCCGCCCGTCGCGCAGCGTGATGTTGCGGTCACACGTCCGGGCCACGTCCGACTCGTGCGTCACCATGATGATCGTTCGGCCCTCGCGTTGCAGCCGATCGAAGATCGCCAGGATCATCTCGCCCGTGGCCGTGTCCAGGTTCCCCGTCGGCTCATCGGCCAGGATGATCAGCGGGTCGTTGACCAGCGCCCGGGCGATCGCCACCCGCTGCTGCTGGCCGCCGGAGAGTTGCATGGGCCGGTGGTGCCCGCGGTCCGCCAGCCCCACCATCTCGATGGCGTCCAGCGCCCGCTGACGCCGCTCCGCCGCCGGCACCGACTGGTAGAACAGCGGCACTTCCAGGTTTTCGAGCACCGTCAACTGGTGAATCAGGTTGAAGTTCTGGAACACGAATCCCACCCGCCGGCCCCGGATGTCCGACAGTTCGTCGTCGTCCAGCTCGGACACGTCCACGTCGCCCAGCACGTAGCGCCCGTCCGTCGGCCGGTCGAGGCAGCCCAAGATGTTCATCAGCGTGCTTTTGCCGGACCCGCTCGGCCCGAGAATCGCCACCGATTCCCCCGTCCGAAAGTCAATGGAAACGCCTCGCAGCGCCGTGACGGCCACGGCTGAGTCCGCCGCCCCGTACACCTTGGTCAGATCGTGCAGGGAAGCAATGCTTTCGGACACGCTGGCGGCCTCTGTTGCGGGTGACGGCTGGAACATATCGAAATCGGGCTTCTCAGGATCGTCCGGCCGGCCGCGCCTGTGGTCTACGTCCGCCCGCAGGTGCCTCGGGCCGGCGCCCGGCGGGAGCCGCTTCCGGTTGGCCCTTGGGAGGGCCTCCCGCCTGCCCAGTCGCACCGGGCGCAGCCTCCGGCCGACCCGCAGGTCGCGCACCGGCCTGCTGAACCCCGAGTGACGCCGCTTCCGGCCGGTCTGCAACCGGGGTCGTCTTCGGCTGATGAGCCACCGAGGAGGTCTCCGACGGACGTGCATTGTTCGGTGGCTCTTCGCGTGACGGGATCTCCCGCTTGAGGTCCTCCGAGACCGCCAGGAGAATCCGATCGCCTTCTCTCACGCCGTCAAGCACCTCCACGTACTCCTCGCTGGAGGCACCGAGTTTCACGGGTACGGGCTCCCCGCCGCCGCGCCGGCTTCGGAAGACATAGTGCGAGCCTCCCTTGCTGAACACCGCCTGCACGGGCACGGCCAGAGCGTTGGCCACGTCGGTGATGTGGATGCGGGCCCGCGCCGTGACGCCGGGCTTCAGACCCAGGTCCGGCTCGTCCAGCGTGATTTCCGTCTCGTATTCCTTGAGATCCGGATTCAGCCAGCGATTCTGCGAATCGGCCAATTCGGCCACCTTCGTCACGGCGCCGGCGAAGACGCGGCCCGGGTGCCCCTCGATCTCGACCGTGGCGGGCAGACCCAGGTTGATTCTTGTGGCCGCCGCCTCGTGAATGCGGACGATGACCTTCATCCGGGAGGTGTCGGGCAGGGTGATGAGCGTCTGCCGCTCTCGCACCTCCGCCCCTTCCTTGATCTCGTCCCCATCGCCCCATCGGTGGGGTTCCGCATAGTAGACCACCAGCCCGGGCGCCGGCGCGACAATCCGGGTGTTCTCTTTCTGTCGCCTGTATTTGGCCAGCCGATCGCGGGCGATGGCCAGTTCAGCGGTCCGAGAATCAAAAGCCTGCTTCTTCTGGGCTTCCTTGGCGGCGGCGCCTTTTCGCACCCGCTCCAGTTCCTTGTCTGCCTCTTCCACGTCCGACTGCTTCTGCCGAAGCGTCTGCGTGTACGTGTACTTGTGCAGGATCTCTTCCGCGAGCTTCGCCTGCTCCAGCTCTTTCTCGGCCACAAACAACGAGAACTCGTCGCTCTCGTACTCTCGCTTCGTGATGAAGCCCTGCTCGTTCAGCTCCTTCGAGTCCTTGAATCGATCCGCCGCCTGCTTGAGCTCCTTTTCCGCCCGCTGTACGGCGATCCGCGCGTCCGTCTGCTGCTGGATCCAGTCGCCCTCCTCGTACTTGCTCAACTCCGTTTTGGCGTTTTCCAGGGCCAGCTCAGCCTTGCGAATGTCGCTCGCGTTCTGGTCGATCTGAATCTCATAGTCCGTTTGCGCAGTCAGGTGGTTCGACTCGGCGTTGGCCACGTTGATCTCTTCGGACTTGATCCTGTCCTCGATCTCGTCGCTGGCCATTTCCACCAGCAGATCGCCCTTCTGCACCTGCGCGCCCTCGTGAATCAGCCAGATGATGGTTGAGCGTCCTTCCACCTCGCAACGCACGTCCACGGATTGGGCCGCCTGGAGTTCACCCTTCTGAGGCAGATCCACCGAGAAACTGCGGCGCTGAACCACAAAGACGGTCGGGTCGCCTGTCGACGCCGCAGGCCACCAGGCGCGAAGCGCCGCGTACGCGAGCGCCGCCAATACAACAAGACCCGCCAGGCCAAGCCACACGTGCGAGCGGGTCGGCCGACGCCGAAGCACGCCGCGAACACCGTTGCCGGTGTCAGGCCGGGATGGAGCAGTGGTGACGGTCATAGGAACCTGCGGAATCCGGAGGACACATCCACCTACCCGTTTATGATACGCCCATCGTCACGCAATGACCATGCCCCCGCGCGCCTGGTCTTGTAAGGTTCTGTCGCTCCGCGCGAGACGTTCAGGACCGGTCGGCGGGAGGTTCGGCATTCGCTTTCGCGTCCGCCGCAGCCGTGTCCTCAAATGTTGCCAATTGGCCGTCATCCGTTACGCGAAGGGTGCCCGTGTCCCGCAAGAACGCCAGGATGGCCGTCCGGTAATTCGCCTCCGCCTGGGCGTACCGATTCTTGGCCTCCCGCCAGGACGTTTCCGCCTCGATCTTGTCCCGGTTCGACGTGAGCATGCCGCGGTCAAGAAGCGCCTCCGCTTGCTGCTTGCGGAAGTCGTTGATCTTGATGTTCTCCGCCTGGATCTGCAGGGACAGCCGGGCCTGCTCGATCCCGCGGAAGGCATCCCGCACGTCCATCCGCACCTCGTCGCAGCGCCGGTCGAAGTTCCGCTCCGCGCGCCGCAGATAGATGATGGAGGACCGGTAGTCGTTTCGCTCCGCCACGCGGTTCAACGGAATCTCCATGGCCACCTCACCCCGCCAGGTCGCGCGTTCCGTGTTGTAGCTCGCGGAGTTCTTCCGGTTCGGATCGGAGTCCAGCGCCACGCTGCCCCGGAAGTCCAGGTCCGGCAGCAGGTTGTTCCGAGCAACCTGCACACCGCGCCGGGCGTCGTCCACGGCATCCTGGTCGTTCAGCAGGTCCAGCCGGCAGCGAAGGGCCGTCTCGATCGCAGTCTCCTCGCTCACGGCCGGCGCCATCACCTCGAAATCGGGCTCAACCGCGTCGATGGATTCCGTTGTGGGCATCCCGATCAGAATCTTGAACCGGTCCAGCGCCGATTCGTACGACGCCTCCGAGTTGATCGCGTCGTTCCGGGCCAGAAGGTACTCCACCTGTGCCCGGTCCACGTCCACCTGAAGGACCCGCTCCGTGGCGGCCAGTCCCTCGCTTCGTTCCTTGTCGGCCGCCAGGGCCGCCTCACTGGCCCGAGCGTTCTCAATCCCCGCCTTGAGCGCGAGCACGTCAAAGTACGAACTGGCCACCTCCACCAGAAACGCACGGCGGAACCGCTCGAACCGCCGGGCGGCATAGATGAGGTCCCGCTCCGCCTGGTACCGTGATTCCCGGGCCGCCTTCCCGGCCCCGCGCAGCAGGGGAATGTCGGCCGACAGGATCACCTGCCCCGTCTCACCGGACGTGATGTGCGCCCCCAGGTCACGCATCAGCGAATGGACGATCTGCGCCGTGACCTCGCCCCCGTACGGCAGCCGCTGTGACGCTCCGAGCTGCGCAACGGCCGTCATCGCGTGGTCAAAATCACGCACCTGGCCGTAGTTGGCGTATTCGTAGGACACCTCGCCAAAAAACTGCGGTGTCCAGAGATGCCGTTCGAGGGTCAGCGCCAGCGCCGCCAGGTACAAATCCTCTTTTTCCGACTGGAATTCCCGGGAATGACGCATGGCATATGCCACGGCATCCTGCAAGGTCAGAATCCGTCGCTCCGACGCCGGCTGCGTGGTGGCAGGCTGCGTCGTTGCCGACGCCGAGCCGACCCGCGTCCGAAACGCCTCCGGCACCTCGGAATCCACGGGATGAGGCACAAGATCGTACATGGCGCCCGGCGACTCGGCGTGACCGTCCTCCGGCCCCAGGTCCGCCGAGTGCGTCTCACCCAGGGCGTCCGCCTGCCGATCCGCGATCAGCCGGTACACCTGCCGATCGGCGTCTCGAACAAACCACTCCTGGCACCCCGCGAGGGCGACCCCCAGCAAAACGGCAGAGGAAAGAACAGTGAAGCGACACATCGTCGTGCAAAGGTCCGGTCCGGACGCAACCTTGTCAAGCAGCATTCGTCCCCGAATCGCAGCCATCGCTCTTTTGTATGACTCGGCCGCTACACTTTCATACAATCCGAGGGCGGCGGACGATGCGGAATTCGGCAAGCTTTCTGCTACCATGCCCGTGCGCCCGCGCTTCGAGGAAGCCCAGAGTGAGCCTGTTCAATCTCGAAACCATACGCATGGGCATGACGAACCTGCGGCTTCACAAGCTGCGGTCCCTGCTCACCGCGCTGGGAATCATCTTCGGCGTGGCCGCCGTCATCTGCATGTTGTCCGTGACAGAAGGGGCCTCCGCCGACGAAATGCGCATGATCCGGTTCCTCGGCACGGACAACATCATCGTGAACTCCGTTCGCCCGCAGAACCGGACGGACGCCACCCAGGCAGACACTTTCCTGCTTCAGTATGGAGTCACGCACGAGGACCTGGATTCCATCGAGAACACACTGCCCCACGTCCAGCGGATCGTGCCGCTGCGTACCGTGGCGTACAGCGCCCGCCGGGCCGAGAAGCGGTTCGAGGGGCCGGTGGTCGGCACCACGCCTGAGTTCTTCCAGATCGTGCGAATCCGGCCGGCCCTCGGTCGCGTGCTGACCGACGTCGACGAGAGGGATGCCAAGTGCGTCTGCGTTTTGGGCGACGACGTTCGCCGTGACCTGTTCGCCTACGAGGACCCCATCGGCCAGATGATCCTGGTCGAACGCCAGGAAGTCACGGTCGCGTACGAAGTGGTGGGTGTTTTGGAACCGGCCATCGTCGCGGGAACGCCCGCCCGTGGCGTGGAACAGCGAAACCTGAACCGCGAAATCTACATCCCCCTGACGGCCGCCGCCAACCGCTTCGGAGACATCCTTCTCATCCAGCGCAGCGGCGGGCGAGAGATGCTGAAATACGACTACTCCAACATCTACATCAACGTGGACCAGTTGGAGAACGTCGAGCCGGTCTCGGAGATGGTCAAGCGGGTCCTGGAGCACCACCACAAGAACGTGGATTATGAAATCCACGTCCCCCTGGCCCAGCTCAAAATGGCCGAGCGCAAGAAACGCAACTCGCAGATTCAACTCGGCCTGATCGCCGGCATCTCACTGCTGGTCGGCGGCATCGGCGTCATGAACATCATGCTGGCCACGGTCACGGAACGCACCCGCGAGATCGGCATCCGCCGCGCCTTAGGTGCCAAGAAACGGCACATTGTCGCCCAGTTCCTCATCGAGACCGTCATCCTCTCGACCTCCGGCGGGCTCTTCGGCGTGGGGCTGGGGTACCTGGGCTCCAAGATCATGACGCACTTCGCCCAATGGGGCGAGGCCATCGTCCGGCCGGAGGCGGTGGCCATCAGCTTTGGCGTGTCCGTGCTGATCGGCATTTTCTTCGGCATGTACCCCGCCGTCCGCGCCGCCGGCCTGGACCCCATCGAAGCCCTCCGGCACGAATAGCCCCGGTTCGGGTATCCCATTGGGAATGCCCCTGCAACGATGCGGGCGCCGGTCGGTTCGCACTGAACTGCCGTGCGTTTCGTGGAACCGGGAGGCCCTCCAGTGCATCTAATCTACGGCTGGTTCCGGCGTCATTCCGAATCACGTGAGGCCGGGAAGAGCCATCCGAGCCCATGCGAAAGCGAGGTGTGCCATGAAACGGTTGATCCGAACGGCGGCGGTTGTTCTGGGCGTCTGCGCCACCCCCGCGCTGCTGCTCGCCCTGGGGGCGGACCACCCCAAGCCGACCGGAGGGGCCAATTGGTGGCCGGCAGGGTTGAAGGAACTGGCGAACCGCCCCGATCGGGTCCACGGCTTTTTTGTCAACATGGAGGATGTGTTTTTCTACGCCGGCGATACGGCCGCGTTCAATGACTTCCTGGTTGCGTACGCCCGCCTGGACAACACCATCCTGCAACTGGTCATTCACCCCGGTCCGAAGAAGGCCCGTTCGCCCTGGGACAAGGAGGATCGGGACATTGCCGTGGATTGGATGCTCTATGCCGCCGCATTCACCCGGGAACAGCTCGAGTCGGGCCAGATGTCCGGGGGCAAGGTGACTACGAAGATCGACCTGTACCTGGGTCGCGGCATCGGCCTGGACGGCCTCCGAATACCCCATGCCATTCAGGTTTCCTCGGGCGGCGAGATCGAGGCGTTCCTGGCAGCGCGAGCGCCGAAGCCAACCGCGGACCCCCAGCCGGAGCCTCGTGTGAGCTTCTCGGCCATCTACCACACCATCCTCGACCGATGCATCTGCATGGTGCGACAGGCAAGCCCGCCCTTGCTCATGAGTGCGTGCCGCCAGGTGGCACCTTGCCCTACAACACCTTCACGACCACCAGCGTGATGTCGTCCTCCTGGGGGTGACTGCCGCGGAAGGCGACCACGGCGTCGGTGATGGCCTGGCGGATGGCCTCGGCCGGCTGGGTCGCATGGCTGCGCAGCACCTCGCGCAGGCGGTCTTTGCCGAACATCTCGCCCGCCTCGTTCGAGGCCTCCCAGATGCCGTCCGTGCCGATCACGATGACCCGCTCACCCGCCGGCAACGACGCCCGGTACTCCTCGTACACCGTGTCATCCGTGATGCCCAACGGCAGATCGCCACCCCGCAACTCACCGAAGCTGCCGGTGGCCACGTCATACGTAATCGGCGGGTCGTGCCCTGCGCACACCCAGCGGATCGTCCGCGTGTCCGGGTCCAGCACGCCTAGGAACAGCGTCATGAACCGACCCCGGCTGGAATCCGCATGAACCTGCCGGTTCACCTCCCCCAACATCAGCCCCAGGCCGCCCGCCTGGCCGATCCGGCTCCGCAGAAGCGCCCGGGCCGACGCCATGAGCAGGGCCGGAGCAATCCCGTGGCCGGTCACGTCACCGACCGCCACGGCCAGGCAGCGCGGCCCGATTCTCCGGAGCTCCACGAAATCGTAGTAGTCCCCGCCCGTCTCGTCGCAGTAGATGCTCGTGCCGGAGACATCCAGGCCCTCGATCTGGGGCGGCGCACCCGGTAGGAGCGTCTGCTGCACCTCCTTGGCCAGCGTCAGGGAGTGCCGCAGTCTCATCCGGTCTTCGAGTTGCGGCAGCATCTCGTTCACCGTCCGGGCCAGGTCACCGAGCTCGTCACGTGAACGGACCGTCGCCCGGACCTTGAAATCCCCGACCGCGATATGCTCCGCCACGTCCGCGAGTTCCGCGATCGGCCGGGTCACCGACCGAGAGCCCCACAACGCCAGCGCCAACACCACCAGCGCCGCCACCGCAAAAAAGATGCCCGCCAACTCGAGTTGGTGGCGGGTCCGCTGAATGACCCGGGTCTCAGCCTCCACCCCTTCCTCCACGATGTCGTGATGCGGGACAACCAGGCAGACGCTTACGCCTCGATCCGCCAGCGCGTACGCCCACAGGCAGTCCCGGCCCTTCCCGGGCATCTGCCGCAGGCCGGATCGGCCGGCGGACAAGTCTGCCGCCAGAGCCTGCAACTCCGCCGCGTTTTCTGACGTAAGGTATTCCCGTTCAATGGGTTCGCCGTGCTCCGCTCGCGCGTCGAGGTAGCTCTGCTGGGCAACGATCATCACGCGATCGTCCCCCGGGAGAATCTCCGCGGCAGGCAACAGAAGCATGACGTCCGCGTCCGCGGACCAAGCCGTCGGCACGCTCAGGGCCCGCATGATATCCAGCATGCTGACGTCGATGCCCGTCACCCCGACGGGCTCGCCATTGCGGCCGATGATCGGAGCCGAGGTAGTGAACACGACCTCCCCGGTGGTCGTGTCCACGAAAGGCGGATTACCGGTGACCTTTCCTTCAGCCAGCGCATTGGTGAACCACAACCGTTGGCGCGGGTCGAACGCGTCGGGATACCCGCCGTGCCCGGGATAGGATGAATGAACGCCGCTGACCAGGGCGGTGTGCTGCCAGTAAAGGGACTCCGCGTGCCCGGCCCGAATGGAGCGATACACGTCCACCATCGAGCTGAGGCGGGCCACGTCTTCTTCAACCGCCGAACGGTCAACCCCGGGGGCCGACACGAACACTTGGGCGTCGTAGGTCACCAGCACCGGCTCCTGCTCTCCGTTTGGTGTGTGCTGGAAGTGCTGCTCTGATCTCACCAGCCCGGGAATGGTGGAATCCGCCTGATCGTATTGTTCGGTCCAGAAAACCGCCGGATCGGCGGGCGGCAGCAGGCTCAGGCAATGCCCGGCCTCCCTGGCCTGGGTACGAACGGCCAGGTTGAGAGTCTGGACCTCCCGGCGAAGCGATCGCGCGTGGTCCTGCGCCAGTTGAAGCAACTGCTGGCCCGCTCGCTGCACCAGCGTTTCCCGCGTGCGGTACCCCAGCTCATGTCCGAGCCGGCTCCACGACCGGTTCTGGAACACGGCCAGGAACCCCATGGGCAGAAGAGCCGTGGCGAGTAGAAGCAGCAACAGCTTCCAGCGGATACGCATGATGAAGGCCTTCTCGCCGGTCGATGTGTCACCGTCACCCGAAGCCGCGCCCGCGTACTCGTATACCCGACCCGCACCCAAGTTGTCCACCGCGATTCAACAATGCGCACACAGTCGGTTTCTCGCGAGAGTGGAGAGCAAGGATCAGTACAACACATTTATTCTTGTCGTTCACCACATTCCCTCTTGTTTTTGTTTGCGACGGTGTGATATAAGGAAATGCAACCTCACCCCGCACGGATGCACCCCTGGTTCACGGAGTCGAACCCATGCTTTCCCGCACTCGTTTTGCGCTTCTGGCTGCCGCCCTGTTCGTGCTGAACACCGTTGGACTGGGTCTCATCTACCGGGCGACCACCCGCACGGACCGGCCCAAGCTTCGCGTACTCGCCGCCCTGCCAACGCGGAACATTGACGACACCGACCGGCTCACCCTTGTCTTCGATGAGCCGCTCGTGCCGGTCAGCATGGTCGGCAAGCCGGCGGATCGCTCGCCCTTCGTCGTGGTTCCCCCCCCGGACGGGCAGTGGGTCTGGGCCCAGCCGGACCGGCTGGAGTATCGCCTGGACAAGCCGCTGGCGCCCGGTCGGGTTTACGTAGTGAAGCCCGCTGCCGACGCGGAAACGCAGACCGGCCGCGTGCTCGTGGGCACATCCTCTTTCGAGTTTGCCACGCGACGCCTGCAACTGGTCTGTTGCCAACTTCTCTCCACGGACCGCTCCGATCTGACGCTGGAACTCACGTTCAACCAGGCGGTCAACCCGGCCGACCTGCTCCGCCATCTGCGCATCCGAGCCGCCACCGACGAAGACCGGCCGACCACGTCCGAACCCGCCCCTGGCAACATGCTCGAGGCGGTCAGCCTGACGCCGGAACCTGCGGAACGCATCATCGTCCGATGCCCACGGAACGACGCCGCCAGGATTCGCCTGACCCTGGCCGCCGCCCTCACCGGACACGGCGGCAACCGCCCGCTCGGAAAGGACGAAACGCGATGCCTTGACGTCACCCCGCGCTTCGCCCTGCTCCGCGCCCGCGTCGAGGGCCCCTGCCTGGACGAGGACGTCACCGTCGACCTCTACTTCTCGTCCTCCCTGCATTACGAGAAGCCACTACCGACAGTGCAAACGGACCCGCCCGTCACCGGTCTGCGAACACGCCGCTACTGGGGATCACTTAGGATCGAAGGGCCGTTCCAACCGGGCCAAACCTATACGGCCACCGTCGGGGCGGAAGCCGCCGACAAAGACGGGGCCACCCTCGGCGAGCCGCAAAGCGTGACGTTTGAAGTGCCCGACCGATGGCCCGGGCTGCGGTTTCCCGTTGACCGGGGAATCCTCTCGCCCAAAGGCCACCGGGAGGTGGAACTGAAGGCGGTGAACGTAGCCGGCGTGGCGATCCAGACAAAGCGCGTCCACGAAAACAACCTCGTCGCCCACGTCCGCGGCGAAGGATCGCGAGCCACGGCCCGAGAGCTGGACGAGCTGACCATCCCGCTCGACCTGCCCCGCAACACGCCCACGGTGACGGCCATCGACTTGCGGCGCGTGCTGCCCGACCAGCTCGGCGTGTACTACATCCGGGCCGACGCCACGGACCGCACCTGGACCGCCGACACCGCCATCATCTGCATCTCCGACCTGGGCCTGACCGCCAAACGGGAACGAGACGGCGTCACCGCCTGGGTCACCTCGCTTCGGACCGCCCGGCCCGTCCCCGGTGCCGAAGTCACCGCCTGGTCATACAACAACCAAACCCTCGCCACCGGCACGACGGACGCGGATGGGATCGCCCGGCTGGCCGTCCCGGACAACCACCCCGACGGCGAGCCTTGGCTGATCGCTGCCCGACTCGGCGACGACCTGAACTACGTCGTGCCGGATTGGGAACGCTGGGTCTTCGACGACATGGACAACTCCGGCCGGCCCTACCCGCGCACGTACGACGTGATGTTGTACTCCGAGCGCGGCGTCTACCGGCCGGGCGACCCGGTCCATCTCACCGGGCTCATCCGCGACGACATCGGCCAGGTTCCGCCCGCGTTCCCCTTGACCCTGACGGTAACCCGGCCGGACGGGCGTGCCGTGCAGGAGATTGCGATCGCATCACAACCCGACCAGCAGGGTTTCTTCCACGCGGAGTATCTGAGCCTGCCCGACGGGCAGCTTGGCGCGTATCGGTTCTCCGTCACCCTACCGGGCGCGGAGGAGGTGCTGGGCGAGACTAACGCCTTGATCGAAGCCTTCGTGCCGGTCCGCATGGAAGTAACCGCCGTCCCCACGGCGACCCTGTTCGCACCCGGCCAAACGCCCACCGTGGAGGCAAACGCCCGGTACCTGTTCGGCCAACCGGCCGCCGCGCTCCCCGTCATCGCCGGCGGGACATTCCGCCGAATGTCGTTCCGGTCCGAGCGGTTCCCCGAACACACCTTTGTCGACCCTCAGGCCGGTGCCCGCGTGGTCATCCCGGAGATGGAAGCCGCGCTGGACGAACAGGGTCACGCAACCCTCGAACTCGCGTCACCGGAAGACGCGCCGCCCGGCCTGTGGGAGGCCGCCGTCGCCGTCACCGTCTCCGAACCCGGTGGGCGATCCGTCTCCGCCGGCGCGAACGTCCGCGTCGATGCGGCCGGTAGGCACGTGGGACTGCGGCTCCCCGCCGGACACCTCGTGCCCGTGGATCAGGATGTTCCCATCGCATGGGTGCAGGTGTCGCACGCAGATGAACCAGCCAAACCCGGCGCCTTAAAACACATGCTGCAGCGGGTTGAGTACGAGTCTGTCCTCGAACACGTCGATGGGCGGTGGGTCTTCAAATCCGTCGAGGACCTCACGGAAGTCGCAACCGGCACCGTGCCCGCCGGCCAGGCGGCCGAGGGAGTTCTCGCGGTCCGCTGCCCGACCCCCGGGCAGTACCGCCTCAACGTGACGGACGAAACCTCCGGCAGCGTGACGCGGCTGGAGTTCCACGCGGTTCGCGACGACGCCGCAGCCGTCACCGTGGCCCTGGACCAGCCCGAACGCGCGGAAGTCATCCTCGATTGTGACCAGTACGCGCCCGGTTCGCAGGCCCGCGTTTTGGTGCGAAGCCCGTTCCCCGGCACGCTCTGGCTCACACTGGAGACGGACCGCGTGCTGGACACGCAGGTCGTAGACATGACCAGCAACGGCATCGAAGTCACGCTGGCCGTCCCCGAAACCATCCGCGGCGGCGGGTTCGTCACCGCCACCATCGTCCGACCCCTGAATCCCGACAAGCCGCAATGGCTCCCGCACCGCGCGATGGGTACCGCGCGCCTGACCGCCGACCACGCCGCGCACAGCCTGCCCATCACCATCGAGGCTCCCGTCAAGGCGCGACCCGGCCAATCCGTCCAGGTCACCGCTCGCACGTCACCCCCGGTCGACCCGGAGCAGCCCGGCCATCTCCACCTGTGGGCCGTCGACGAAGGCATTCTGCTGACCACCGCGTATGAGACGCCCGACCCGTTGGCCTGGTTCCTCTCGCCGCGAACGGCCGGTGTGTGGTCGGCCGACCTGTTCGCCAACCTGATGCCGGACTACCTCCGCCCGGCCGACATGACCCGCATCGGCGGCGACTACAAAGAGGAAGAAGCCATGCGGCGAAGCCCCGTAGGCGTCCGGCACCGAGAGCCGGCGGTCATCTGGCAAACCGTTGTCCCGCTGGAGGCCGATGGCACCGCCCGCGCGGACCTCAAGCTGCCCGACCTCACCGGCGAGATGCGAATCATGGGCGTCGCCGCGGACCATGATCTCTACGGCCACGCCGAACACGCCCTGACCGTCACCGCCCCGCTCCTCGTGGAAGCCGCGTGGCCGCGGTTCGCCGCCCCGGGCGACACGTTCGACGTGCCGGTCAAGCTGTTCAATACGACCGACAACGCCATGACGGCCGACGTGCAGATTTCCACCCCCGCCGGCGTACTCACCGTGACAGAGTCGCAACGGCCGGGCGTTGCCGTTCCGCCGGGCGGGTCGTCCACAATCTGGTTCTCCACCACGGCCGGCACCCTCGGCACCACGGAAGCGCAAATCCAGGCAACCGCCACCGCAGCAGACGGCGAAGCCCTGACCGCCACAGCGCGAGCAGACGTGGCCATCCGCCCCGCCGCACCGCTGGTCACGGTGAGTCAGTTCCTGACCATCAAGCCCGGCGATCCCGTGACGCTCACGCCGCCGGAGACGCTCCGCGCGGAGACCGTCCGGACGGCCGTCAGTGTCGGGGCCCGCCCCGTCGTCCAGCTTCGCCCGGCCCTCCAGCAACTGCTCGACTACCCATACGGCTGCCTGGAACAGACGACCAGCCGGCTGTTCGCCCTGCTGTATGCGCCGGACCTGTTCCCCACGCCCGACAAACCGGACAAGCCCGAGGACATCACAAAGGAGTTGATCCAGGCCGGCATCTTCCGCCTCTGGTCCATGCAGACCCGATCCGGCGGTTTCAGCTATTGGCCGGGCGATGCCCGCGCGGATGCCTGGGCCTCTGCCTACGCCGGTGAGTTTCTGCTCTATGCGTCGCGCCGAGGCTTTGCCGTCGAACCTCGATTCAACGGAGAACTCTGCAAGTACCTCGAATCCGTCCTGAACGACACCGGCAACGACAGCATCGACGCCAATCTGCGGGCCATGATCTGCCACGTGCTGGCCGGCTGGGACCGCCCGCAGCAGGGTTGGATGACCCGGCTCAGCGAGCCGAACATCCATCTCGACATCGCCGGCCGGGCGCATCTGGCCGCCGCCTGGCTGAACGCCGGCCACCGCGACCGGGCGGAACAGGTGCTCGCGGACGACACGTTGGAGCAGTCCATCGTGGCCACCACGGGCGGACGGATCACTTCGCAGGTCCAGCAGGAGGCCGCCCTGCTGCTCGTACTGCTCGATCTGGACACAAGCCATCCGTGGATCGTGCCGCTCGTGCAGCGGTTGGAGAACGCTCGAAAGGACGGCCACTGGGGCAACACGCTGGAAACCGCCGGCGCCCTGGCGGCGCTCGCTCGCTACCAGGCCCTCTCCGCCGAGCCGGCCGACTTCCGCGGTACGGTCAGCGGCCCCAACGTGTCCATGCCATTCACGGACGCCGAACCCTTCTCGCATACATGGGACCGGGGGCAGCACCCAATCCAGATTGCGTCCGAGGGGACCGGCACGATCTACGTCTCCGTCAGCTACACCGGCCTGGCCGCCGATGACGCCGTCAAGCCCTACGACCGCCAACTTACCGTTCGCCGCAAGTGGCTCAGCGGCGACGGCACCCCCATCGACCCGGCCGCCGTGCGGGCGGGTGACCTCATCATCGTCGAGGTGCAACTGGCGGCCCCGAACCTGGACCGCCATCAGGCAGTGGACAACGTCTGCATTGTCGATGCCCTGCCCGGCGGGCTGGAGGTGGAGAACCCGCGACTGGTGACCTCTGTCCGGACCGAGTCCTCCGACGAACCTGCGGACACGCCGGACCGCGTGGAGTTCCTCGACGACCGTGTGCTGTTGTTCACCTCCGTTGGCCGCGATGCCCGCACGTTCCGCTACAGCTTGCGTGCGGTCTCTACCGGTTCGTTCGTTGTGCCGCCGATCGAGGCGTCGTGCATGTACGATCCCGGGTTTGCCTCCATCCACGGAGCAGGAAAGCTGGTGGTGGGCCGATGAGAGTGCTCTCCCGACTGCGGCAAATGCTCCGCGCTCAGACAGACCGGCTTTCTTTGTGGGACCGGCTTTCCAGCCGGTCTAGGGGTCTGTGGGACCGGCTTTCCAGCCGGTCTGAGGGACTGCCTGCTGCACCGAGATTCCCATCTCGGTCCCCGTCCGAACGGGATTCTCGGCCCAGCACGTTCCGTGCTCGGAAAGACCGGCTGGAAAGCCGGTCCCACAAGGAAGAACAGTCCCACAAGGAAGGCCGGTCTCGAAGGATAGCAAGATGGACCGCCATCCTCGCGTCCCTCGCCCTGCTCACCTTCGTCATCGCCTGGTTCGCCTTCCCGTTCCCGATCGAACGCCTCGACAACTGGCCGGTGAGCCCACGCGTCACAGACCGCACCGACCGCGTGCTACTCACCCTGGTCGCCAATGACGAGCAATGGCGATTCCCCGTCCCGCTGAGCCAAATGTCCCCCTGGCTCGTCAAAGCCACCATCGCCGCGGAGGATGAACGCTTCTACTCCCACCCCGGCGTCGATCCGATCTCCGTCATCCGCGCCGTTGGTCAGAACATCGCCGCCTGCGGCATCCAATCCGGCGCCAGCACGCTCACCATGCAGGTCTGCCGCATGATGGACGACCGGCCACGCTCATTCCGCGCCAAAATCGCCGAATCTTTCCGCGCGCTCCAACTCGAACGCCTGCGCTCCAAAGACGACATCCTGGAAACCTACCTCAACATCGCTCCCTACGGCCGCAACTACCGCGGCGTCCAGGCCGCGTCCCTCGCCTGGTTCGGCCGACCCGCGTCGGAACTCACCCTCTCCGAAGCCGCATTCCTGGCCGGCCTGCCCCAGTCTCCCGCCCGCTACCGTCCCGATCGCCACCCCGACCGCGCCAAAGCCCGCCGGAACGTGGTCCTGTACCGAATGCTCGAAACCGGCGTCATCACTCGCGGGCAATGGCAACAGGCGGTCAATGAACCGATCATCCTTCGACCGGCGCCGCGCCAGATTCACGCGCCCCAGGCCGCTTGGCTCGCGCTGCACCGCCGCCCGCTCGGCGGACGAACCACGATCCACGCCACTCTCCAGAACAACGTGGAACGACTCGTCAAAAACCACGCCGCCGCACTGCCCCCCGGCACGGACGTGGCCGTGCTGGTCATGGACATCCCCACGGGCGACATCCTCGCCCTGGTCGGTTCCGCCGACCCGGCCGATCCCGTCGACGGCCAGATCAACGGCGTCATCGCCCGGCGCAGCCCGGGCTCAACGCTCAAGCCGTTCGTCTACGCCGCCGCCTTCCAGGGCCGCCGGCTTGCACCGGATTCCACCGTCTATGACATCCCCATCGATCGCGCCGGCTGGTCGCCGGAGAACTTCGACCGCTCGTTCTGCGGCCCGCTTCCCGCCGCCGAGGCGCTCCAGCGGTCCCTGAACGTGCCCGCGATCCTGACGGCCGAGGGCGTAGGCCTTGCCCGCTGCGCCGGCCTCATCGAATCCGCCGGCGTGCGTCTGCCCGCCAACGTGCTCGCCCGCGGCGGGCTGGCCGTCGTCACCGGAGCGACGGAGGTGACGCTTCTCGACCTCGTCACCGGCTACGCCACCCTCGGACGCGGCGGGCTCCGCCAGGCGCCGCGGCTGTTCATGGACGACCCCGCAAGCGCGGCCCGCGTACTGGAACCGGACGTTTGCGCCGCGATCGACGACATCCTTTCATCCCGGCACCGCCGCCCCAAGGGCATGGAATCGTGGCCGGCCGAAACAATTCCCTGGTTCATGTGGAAGACCGGCACCAGCTCCGGC
>JAFGJQ010000381.1 GCA_016929015.1 Phycisphaerae bacterium
ACCTTCAGCCTGCACGGCCTGACCTACGACCACGCCACCGGCCTGGTCTACGCCCGCGCCCGCCTCTACCACCCCAAACTCGCCCGCTGGATGGCCCGCGACCCCAAAGGCTACGTCGACGGGGGAAATCTGTATGAGGCGTTCCGGGGGAACCCGATGCGGTTTACGGATCCCTCAGGGCAAGGGGTGATGACGTGGATCCTCGTTGGGGACTACGACCTCAGCGACATCCAATTCGTGCGGGAGAACACGTACCGCGTCGTGACGACCCCCGTCTACGGCTTCTACGAAGGGCAATTTCGCTTCATTGAGGATGCCAGCATCGGTCTCGGAAGGACGGTTGGGTACACCCTCGGGCTCACCAAGAACAAGGGATACGCCCAACAACAACTCGTTAATCTCGTCGAGGCCGAATACTCCGCCGGCGGCGCCACGCCAGATGAAACCGCGTCAGTCATGGTGAGAGCGGGCGCCCAGGGAGTCGTCGATTTCTTCGGAGCATCAGCGGGCGCCACCTGTGTCACCGGCGAAGACCTAGTCTATGGCGAAGGAGGCGACGTCTACTTCAGGGAAGTTAGTGCGTACGAGCGGGTGCAGGCGGGTGCTGCCGCCGCGGGGCAGTTTGCCGGCAGCGTGATGGTTCTCGACAGTGCTACGGGAATCGCACTGAGTGGCGCACGGGCCGCCCAAGTGGCGACCAGACAAGCCACACTGCAAGGGCTGCGATTGGCCGCCAGGGTTGACCTCCCTGTGCCCCAAAGCGTCCAACCTTGGCTTCGCTCGTTCGCCTTTAGACTTTCCATGAGTGAAGGAGCTTATCAGTTCGGCCTTCGAACGCCTCAAGCTGCCGCAAACCTGGGTGCTTCGTGGTCCCTGGCGGGCCGACGCGGCCTTCCAGCAACTCCGTTCAGACGCTCTGGTCCACGGGGAGTGGACCCCGCGCACCATAACGCTAATGTCATGTTTCGTGATGTCAACAACAACGTTTTGCACCACGAGCGGCTTGTGAGTGGCAGTATGACGCCAGAAGAGGCGGCGCTGGGCTTCCCTTGCAACTCGCTTGCTACCCACACAGAATTCCGCGCGGTAACGCGGATTCCTCTTGAGCCGGGTGCTAAAATGACTATCACGGGCCTAAGAGGGCCTTGTCCGTCCTGCAAAGGAGCGATGAACCGAGCTGTGAACGGGAGCGGTGCATCAATACGGTATCGCTGGCGAGAGGGAGCGCGAACACGATACTGGTATGCGGGGAGAAGGTAGGAGACCCTTTGTGGCAACCAGAATCAGCAGGATTGAAGCCACCTTTGT
Organism: Phycisphaerae bacterium; assembly: GCA_016929015.1. Classification (GTDB taxonomy): domain Bacteria; phylum Planctomycetota; class Phycisphaerae; order UBA1845; family UBA1845; genus JAFGJQ01. The sequence continues at coordinate 1,309 of JAFGJQ010000381.1, forward strand.
CAACGTGGCCAATGACGGCGAAGTGGTGACCGTTGGCTTCGCGGATCACCAGTATGAGACGCAAGAGTATGTGCTACTGACCAGGCTTCTGGACCCTTCAGAGTCAGATCGCGAGTCTGGAGAAGATGACGTTCACATTTCGGTCAACGACCAAATCAGATCCACATACGGAGGGATCGAGAGAATAACACTGTCTGGAAGCCAAGTGCTACTCGAGCTGAGTATCGCGACGGCTGACGAGATTCAAGTTGAGCCGCTACTGATCCTCAACTTCAAAAAAGCAGCAGTGGACTTGGGGGGGCTTTGGCAAGGGCTTGAGCTACTCTGCAACGGTTACGTGGAACTGCGGCGCGATACATGATTGGGTTGACACGGGATAGCCCCCCGCTCGTCAAGCCGAAAAGACTCCCGTAGGCGATGCTTCTTTCTTCGGACGAACGCCGGATTGCACCGACCTCCGCCGGCACCGCGCGGTACGCGCCGGCGCGGCCGGCTTCAGCCGGCCAGACAGTGCCCTCGGCTTCAGCCGAGGGAAGGCAGGCCCCCCCATCTCTTCTTCTCTCGCGCAGCCGGCTTCAGCCGGCTTTCCCCTGCGAACGCAACTCACAAGAAGCGCCCGAGAAGCCGGCTGAAGCCGGCTCGCGAAAAAAAAAGGGAAGAAGGGGAGTGATGGAGGTTTTGCCCACCCCCATCTGGAAGATGGGGGCACTGGCCGGTCGGCTGAAGCCGACCACACGATGGAGGCGAGAAACTGGAGACTCGATACTGGAACGGATGGTCCGCGAGGCGGACCGTACACGCTGGGGATTGGAACAGATGGTCCGCGAGGCGGAACCTACACGCCGGCGGCGGGGAAGGCCCGTGAACGGGCCTGGAACGTGTCGGCTCCCTCCCACTCGGCTCAACCCCGACAGCCCACAGCCTATGTCGTCTCCGCCCACTCGGCTCATCTCCTACGGCCCACAGCCTACAGCCGACATCGTCTCCCCGGCCACTCGGCGCATCCGCAGCAGCAATCCCCGCCGTTTCTCCCTGGCCGGGCCGCGCCCTCCTCGGCCGACGATCATCTGGACGCGGCGGTTCTTCGGGTTTTTCTGGCGGGACGGGCCGGGCGTGCGTATCATCAGCATTCACACGCGATCGGCCGGCAGGTCGTGTGGCGAGGTGTCACAGGCACGCGGCCGACTGTGTTCCGGAATCGCATCATGGACGAGCGAGATTCTTCGGCCGTTCACCCGCTTCCGCCCGAACACCGGCACGGCCCCGTCACCGAGGAGGGCGCGGCCCGCCACGACCGGTTTGTCGCGAGCCTCATCCACGTGATTCACTGGGCGGTTCGGGCGCTGGCCGTCCTGATGGTGTTCGTCATCATCATGGGTGTGGTCGACGTCGTCTGGGTCCTGTACCAGCGTCTGGTCGCCCCGCCGTTTCTGCTTCTGGAGATCAGCGACATTCTGGGGACCTTCGGGGCGTTCATGGGCGTGCTCATCGCCATTGAGATCTTCATTAACATCACCATCTACCTGCGCGACGATGTGATTCACATTCGGATCGTCATGGCAACCGCCCTCATCGCGATCGCCCGCAAGGTGATCATCCTGGATATGAAAGAGGTGAGCATGCACGAAATGCTGGGCCTGGCCGCGGTCACCCTGGCGATGAGCATCGGTTACTGGGTGGTCGAAGGAAACGTGTTCCTGCCCAGGCGGCGGGGCGGCGACCGTTCCTGACGTTCCCGGCGCGAGCCCGCCAGGGCGCGAAACGCAAACGCGTAGCAGTCACTGGCAAGCAGCCACGGAAAGGCGTGGCCGCGTCGCAGACGAAGAGGTGTCCCGTGAGGAATCTGCGGAAGCTCGGTGTATACCTGAACGACGAGCCCGGCGACGAGGAGGCGTTGGCCTTCGCCGGCCTGATGGCGAAGCTGGGCAAGCCCGAGTCGATCGACTGCATCCACGTGCGGGGCCTCGAGAATGCGGTTGAGACGCAGGCCCCGGACCCGGAAGCCCTGCGCCGGCAGGTCCGCGAAGCGTTCTGTGAGGACCTGGCCCACGGTGTCGAGGTGCACGTGTCCGAAGCGACCGGCCTCAGAGAAATGCTTCGTACGGCGCGGGATCACGATCTGGACATGATTGTGGTCGGCCGCCGGCGGCCGCACGATCCGCTGGCCCTCGGGGCGGCGTTCTATCGGCTGGCCCGCAAAACCCCTTGCGACGTGTTTGTGGCTCCCGCAGGGGCTTGCCCTCGCCTGAGCCGCCTGCTCGTTCTCGTGGACGGGTCCGAGCACTCCAGGATGGCACTCGAGACCGCACTGTACATCGCAAGGCTCAGCGGGGACCAGTCGCACGTGCTGGTCCAGTCCGTGTTCGGCGTCCCCTTCGGCCACCGTTATGAGGGAATGAGTCCGGACGAGGCGCAGCATCACCGCGAAGCACTGCAGCGCAAGAAGATCGAGGCGTTCCTCGCGAACATCGACACGCGCGGCGTGATCTTCGACACCGTCTACACGTGTTCCCTGAACACGGCTGCCGCCGCGCATGACATGGCCTTGGCTGCAGACATGGACGCGATCGTGATTGGCAGCCGCGGGGCAACGCTGCCGGCCGTCACCCTCATTGGAGCCACGACGGAACGGGTTTTGTGGGAGGCCCCCGTGCCGGTCCTGGTGGTCAAGCGCAAAGGCGAGACCTTCCGATTCCTCGATGCCATCATCGAATCCTTCCAGACGCCCGGGTAAAACGACCGAGGGAAGCGGCGCCGGTGCTGCATGCTCAGGGCATGGGCGGCAGCGGGCTGGGCATGGGGGCGGATTCGACCACGCCGCGGAGGAACCGGCCGAGATTGGCCGGCTGGATGACCGCCCGGGAATGCAGGTCCGCCACGAGCTCTTCCACCAGGCGATTGAACATGGCCTCGCGATAGCGCTCGACAAGCTGGGGCTGGATGGTCTCGAAGTCCGGCGGCTCGCCGGAGTCGATCTTGCCACATCGCACGATGAAGTACGCCTCGTCCGTCTCGATCGTGTCGCTGACCTGGCCGGACTCGAGTTGGAAAAGCGCATCGACGGCCGGCTGCCAGCGCTCTCGCACGCTGTCCCGGGCCACCATTCCCCACGGGCCGCCCTCCGCCGCGTGCAGGCCGGCGGAGTACTTTTGGGCGACCTCGGCGAACTCGGTGCCCGCGATCAGCTCGGATCGGGCCATGGTGATGGCGGTCTTCGCGTCAAGCTGCACCTTCTCGCCGTTGGCCGCGGTGACGGCCTCCAGCGGCGCATCCTTGGGCACCTCGATCAGGAACATCTCCCGCCGCGCGGGGCGGGTCATTTCGTCCAGGTGGTCCTGGTAATACTGCCAGAGCTCGCGCCGGGTGGGGTTGGTGATCCGACGCCCGACGTTCTGGTACAGATACCGCTGGATGACGAGCTCGCGCCGGAGGCGCTGGCGATCCTGTTCGAGGCTGACGCCCTTGTCCGCCAGCGACTTCTCGTACCGCGTCTGCCGCCCCTGGTGTTGCTCGTTGATGGTCTCCCGAACGCGCGTGTCCACGAACTTGTCGAACTGTTCCCATTCCTGCTCTGTGATGTCCTTGGAGGCGGCCTGGTACAACAGCCGTTCGCGGGCCTCCGCGCGAATGCGCGATCCGACCGCGTCCACCAGGTATCGCTGGTACGGCTCCAGCGGCATGACGGCCGCCCGCTCCTCCAGCTCCTTGCGAACGGGACGCAGAATCTCCTCCGCCGTGACCGTCTCGCCGTTGATGAACATCACCGAAACCGGCGAAATGTCGTCCGGCGCGGTCGGGCGCACGGCCGCGGGATCGTTTTTCCACGGATCGCTCGGTCGGGCGTGCAGGGACTTTTGCTTCGGCTCGCCGGCCTTCTTCGCGTTGGGGCAGCCGGTGCATGCCAGCATCACCAGGAGCATCAGGCCGACCGTCTGCGCGGCGGATTTCATCGCTGCGTTGCTGATCATGTACTCGTCTCCGGGGCCGGTCGGGCGAGGATTTTGCGCAGAATGGCCGGCAGGGTCTGGGGCTCCAGGTAGGCCGGCGGCATTCGCAGATGCACGGTCTGCGCGTCCGGCATCCGGGCCGTGCCGGGGGCGTCCGCGAACACTCGATCCACCAGGCCCACGTTTTCCACGGTGAACACCACGTCCGGCTCCCGCAGAATGATCGACCGGATGCGCCATCGCCGGGCCAGCACGCGGATTTCCGCCAGCTCCAGCAGCCGGCGCACCGGGTCCGGGTACGGTCCGAACGCATCCTCCAGGTCTTTTTGGAGCTGCTCCAGTTCCTCCACCGTCCGGCACGCCGTCATCCGGCGATAGATCTCGATCCGCGAGCGTTCCGCGCGAATATAGTGCGGCGGGATATGGGCGGCAATATTCAACTCCACGTGAACCGGAGTCGGGCGAAGGTCCGGCTCGTTTGTGAGCCGCCGCACCGCGCTCTCCAGCAGGCTGCAGTACATCTCGTACCCCACCGCCGCAATGTGCCCGCTCTGCTCCGGGCCGAGGATGTTGCCCGCCCCGCGGATTTCCAGGTCACGCATGGCGATGCGGAAGCCCGCGCCCAACTCGGAGAACTCCTCGATGGCTTTGAGCCGCTTGGCCGCCTTGGACGTCACCGGCCGGTCGGGCGAGAGCAGGAGGTAGCAGTACGCCTGGTGATTCGATCGGCCCACGCGGCCGCGAAGCTGGTGCAGGTCGGCCAGGCCGAACCGATCGGCCCTATCGATGAAGATCGTGTTGGCGGCGGGGATGTCGATGCCGCTTTCGATGATGGTGGTGCAGACCAGCACGTCCGCCTCGTGCCGCATGAAGGCGGTCATCACCTTCTCCAGCGCGCCTTCCCGCATCTGGCCGTGCCCCACCAGGATGCGGGCCTCCGGCACGATCCGCCGCACCTCGTCCGCCACGCGGTCGATGGACTGCACCACGTTGTGCACGAAGAAGACCTGGCCGTCGCGGTTCATCTCCCGCACGATGGCCTGGCGGATCAGGTTCGGATCAAACGCACAGACCTGCGTGGCGATGGAGCGCCGGTCGACGGGCGGCGTCTCCAGGGCGCTGATGTCGCGAATGCCCAGTAGCGACAGATGCAGCGTGCGGGGGATGGGGGTGGCCGTCATCGTCAGCACGTCCACCGTCTCGCGGAACCGCTTGAGCCGCTCCTTGTGCTCGACGCCGAACCGCTGCTCCTCGTCAATGACCACCAGCCCCAGGTCGGCGAAGCCGACGTCCTTGCTGAGCAGCCGGTGCGTGCCGATGATCACGTCCACCTGCCCCTTGCGGGCGGCCGACACGATGTCCGCCTGCTCCGCTTTCGTCCGGAAGCGCGACAGGCACGAGACGGACATCGGGTAGTCGGCCAGCCGCTCGCAGAACGTCTGGTAGTGCTGCTCGGCCAGCACGGTGGTCGGCACGAGCACCGCCACCTGCCGGCCATATTCGACGACTTTGAACGCGGCCCGGAGGGCGATTTCCGTTTTGCCGTAGCCCACGTCGCCACAGAGAAGGCGATCCATGGGCCGGGATGCGCACAGGTCGCATTTGACCTGCTCGGCCGTCACAAGCTGGTCTTCCGTCTCTTCATACTCAAACGCCGCCTCAAATTCTCGCTGCCACTTCGTGTCGGCGGGATAGGCCGTGCCCTCGTTCAGCCGGCGGGCGGCCTGAATGCGAAGCAGTGATTCGGCCAGGTCGGATACCGCGCCGGTCACCTTCTCCTTGGTTTTGCGCCAGCGCGTGCCGCCCAGCCTGGACAGCCGCGGCCTGACGCCGGCCGCCCCGATGTACTTCTGCACGAGGTCGATCTGGCTGGACGGCACCCGGAGGACGGCCTTTTCGTCAAACTCCAGCGTGAGAAACTCTTCCTGCTTGGCCGAGTCGCCCTTACGTACCAGTTCCAGCCCCTTGAACCGGGCGATGCCGTGCTGGGCGTGGACCACCAGATCACCCGGTTGGAGTTCGGCCCAGGTTTCCAGCGGCCGGGCGGCGTGGAATCGGCGCAGCCGGCGCCGCTGCCGCTGCCGCTGGAACAGCTCGTGGTGGCCGACCACGATGGTGCGGGCGGTCCGCCATTCAAAACCCTGGTGCAGCAGGCCGACGCGCAGCTCGAGGTTCCGCGGCGGATCGCCCCGCGTCTCGCGGATGAGCTCCATCAACCGGGAACGCTCGCCCTCGTTGTCGCAGACGACGATGACCCGCGAGCCGACGGCCTGTTCGCACAGGGTCTGGATGACCTCCGTCGATTTGCCTTCGAACCGGGCCAGGCTGGCCACGTCAAACTTGTGCACGTCTTCCCCCCGGCCCGTGGGGGCCCCCACCAGCCGCGACAGATGGACCTGCGCAAAATCGTTCGCGCGGCGGAGCACCGTCTCCACCGAGTACAACTCGCGCGGGTCGCCCAGCCGGCGGCGAAGCGTGCGGCCCATCTCCTGCACGTCCGCGGGCTCGTCCAGGGCGATGATGGCGTTGCGGGGCAGGTAGGCGAGGAACTCCGTAAGCTGCCGACCGGCCAGCTTCCTCTCCGGAAGCGCGGCGATGGTGATCTCACGCAGAGTCTCCGTGGATCGCTGCGAGCTGACGTCGAACCGGCGGATGGACTCCACCTGATCGTCGAACAACTCGATTCGCACTGGCTCATCATCGCCTCGCGCGAAGATGTCGAAGATTCCACCGCGCAGGGCGAAGTCACCGGGCGACTCCACGAGATCCAGCCGGGTGAACCCGCGCTCCACCAGCCACGCCGCGATGGCCTCCGAACTCGCCGGCCGGCCGACCGCGATGTGCAGCGCGTTGGCCGCCAGGGCGGCGGGCGTGGGCACGGGCTGCATCAGCGCCAGCACGGGGCATACGATCAGCCCCGCCTTTTCCGCATCGTTGCCGCCGCCGGCCAGCAGATTGCACAGCCGCAGCCGCTCCGCGTCGATTTCGCCCGCCGCCGCGCCCTCGCCGGGCAGCGTTTCCCAGGCGGGGAACAGTTCACAGCCCCGACCCCGGAAGAACTCGATGTCCTCGCGGGCGTTGTCGGCCTCGTCGAAGTGAGAGGTGACGTAGAGGACCGTGCGCCCGGCGGTCTCCGCCAGGGCGGCCGCCAGCATAGGCGCAGAGGATCCCCACAGCCCGGTTGCGAATACCGCCCCCGTCTCGGACCGCATCCGCTCAACCAGGCGCATCAGATTCGGATCAGCGGCGATCGATTCGATCACCATGGTCGTTCAGGAATGATAGCCGGTCCGGCATGGGGCGGGCAAATCGGCCGGCCCGTTCAGGAAGCGGAGCGGCGGGCGTAGCGGATGGCCTGCTTCACGGCCTCGCCTGCGGGAGGGTTCAACAAACCCAGTTCGGCGAAGGTGAGCGCGCTGATGCCGCGGGCCGTGGCGGCAGCCACGTCGGCCACCAACGCCTGCGGCCGGCAGAGCGTGCCCGCATCCACGCGGAACTCCAGCTCACAGCCATCCGGGAATTCGGAGCCGGAGTATTGCCAGCACACGCCGGTCACGCTCCGCTGCACGAATTCAAGCGGGTCCGCATGCTCGCGGCCCGTACGGTGGAGAATGATGGGGACGTCGCTTCCGCCGGCCAACTGCGCCGTTGCCCGGGCCAGGCGGGCAGATTGCCCGTCCACATACGCTCGCAGCACGGGGTCGCCGGCAAGGTGCTCGGCGAACGACCGGCCGCGGTCCGTGCCGCTCTCCAGTATGTTGTGCAGCGTCACGCGGACCGACCGGACCGCCGCATCCACGTCCAGCC
>JAFGJQ010000382.1 GCA_016929015.1 Phycisphaerae bacterium
CCGCCAAGGCTGAGGCGATTCTCGAAAAAGTGCGCCGCGCCCGAGCCGTCCTGGATAAGATGCAAACAGCGTGAAAGACTGCACTAGGCTGCACGCCCGGTGCCCGGCGGGGGTATGAGACCCTACCCCAGGGCCGGACGCGCGATGCGGTGCAGGCCCAGCGGTGCAACGCCCGGGGGTTGCAGCACGTCGAGCAGCAGGAATATCCCGAGGCGGAAGAGGCGTTTCGGGCCGCCCTGGAGGCGGATCTCTTCTATCCCGCCGCTCATAACAATCTGGGCTTGGTGCTGTTGCAGCAAAAACGGTTCTACGACGCGGCGTGGGAGTTCCAGTTCGCGATGAAGCTGGCGCCCCGCAGCGCGGAGCCGCGCTCGAACCTCGGCCTGGTGATGGAGCACGTGGGCCGGCTGGACGAGGCCGAGGGTTATTACAAAGACGCATTGAGCATCGAACCGGAGAACGTGGCCGTGATGGGCCACCTGGCCCGGGTGTACGTCAAGACGCAGAAACAACCGGCGGAGTTGGAGACACTGCTGAAGGACCTGGCCCTGCGAAGCGAAGGCGAGGATTGGCAGGTCTGGGCCCGGCAGCAGTTGCTCAAGCTCGGGCGTCCGGTTGAGGACGAGTAAAGAACAGCGCGAAGAGCGGTGGGTCGGCGGAGAGCCGGCGCGTCAGGCGGTCAACCGTCCGGCGCAAGGCCCGATGCGCGGCTCACGCTGTGACGTATGGCGGCGTCCGCCTGTGGGGTCGTTTCGACCGCGGGCGGCGAGCGTGGAGGGTTTGTTCGCGCCTGGCGCGGCCGTGGACGAATCACGTCGGCGTATCGGGTGAACACAATCAGGAGGTGCGTGATGCAGGGCGAGTCGATGGGTGTGCGGGGCGTGAGCTTGGTGGGTATTGCGGCGTTGGTGGTGTGCGGCCTGCTGGGCGGGTCGGTGGCGACGGCCAGAACTCCGGCTCCGTTGCCGGGCACCATACCAGCCCCTGGAGGTTTCAGCACCCTTGAGGGCGCAGATGTCAGCCCAATAGCGGGCGGACCGGGAGTGTCCGGGTCCGCGGCGCCTTTCGATCCGGTCGATAAACCGCTCAAGCCATACGATCCTTGTGATGATGGAGTGAAGATGCCTTTTCGCGATTACTATAGCGTCGTGCCGCTTCCCCCGCCCGACGGCGATTCACCCGGCAAGTTTGACGCCCCCGGGTCGGTCTATCTCGGCACGGGCAGTGCCCTGGAGCGAATGGCGGACCTGCGGATGCTTTCCAACGGGCCCAACTGGATTCACACCCGGACGTATGACAGCCTGGCCAGCAATAATTCCGTGCAGGGCCATGGATGGCGGCACAGCCTGATGCCGACCGTCACGAAAGCATCATCAGGGGACTGGCGTTCCCAAGACATCACGATCACGCTGGATGCCTATACCACGCTGACCTTTGAGGGACTGGCCCAGGACACCTGGCAGGAACTGGACCATCGGCCGTTGACCCTCACCCACGACGTGGCGAACTACACGTTGATCCTGGAGTCGCCAACGAAGTACCAATGGCGTTTCTGGGATTTCGACTACGCCACCACAGGGTTGCGGGGCAAGCTGTATGAGGTCCGCGACCCGAGCGGCAACGCGTACGCGTTGACTTACAGTGCCACCGGTTCATGGGTAACGCGCGTGGATGATTCGGACGGGCACCGCATCACCTATACGCACAGTCCGACATATGCGGGCCCGCGGCTCACGATGATCAAGGTCTACAAGGCCCAGACCGAGACGAACGCCAACCTCATCGGGCAGGTGGATTACACCTACGCCGGCAGCGACGGGGACTCGAACCACGGCTGGAAGACGGGCGATCTGATCCTGGTCACCACCCGGGAACGGACCACGAGCGATGCGGACGGCAGCCTCTCCATCGTCCGCAACACGCACTACCGCTACTGGAAGGGCACGTACGACGCCGACGACAATCCCGGCACGGACCACAAACTCAAGTACATCCTGCGGCCGGAGAACTTCTCCCAGTTCGACGCGACGTACGATTACAGCACGGCCACGGACGCCCAGGTCGCCGACTACGCCAACGTGTACGTGGAGTACGACACGGACTACCGGGTCAAGGAGCTGCAGGAACGCGGCACCGGTTGCGGCGGCTGCGGCAGCGGAACCTCGGTGGGCACGACCACGCTGGCCTGGACCGCCAACGGAACCCCTCCGTCCAGCTACAACACTTGGGCGCTGCACTGCCAGGTCGACCGGGAGGACGGTACCCGGCTCATGGTCGATGTGAACAAGGTCCATCGCGTGCTGAACACGGTGTTCCAGGACAACGGCGCTAGTCCGACCCGGACGTGGGTCTGGCACAACGAATACAGTGACCACAACCGGCTCATCAGAACGTACCTGCCCTCGGCTTGCGGGGTCTACAGCTTTACCGCCCCGTCCGGGCCGCCAATGGTGGCGGTTTCTCGGCTGGAAGGGGTCATCCGGGAGTACGAATACTTTGACTCCGGCGCCGCGCAGGACTACCTCAAGGCCGTCACGGTCAAGCAGGGCGCAGGCGGCACGCCGATCAAGCTCCTGGGGTACGGCCGGACAAACGCCGCCCGGCCGGACCTGGTGACCTCCACAACCGTGTATGAAGCCACGGACGGCAGCAACGGCCGGACCACCAGCTTCGCCTACACCTTCCACGACGCGAACAGCAACGGCATCAAGGAAGTGACCATCACGCATCCGAGCGTCTCGGGCGCCAAGAATGGGCCTGCCGTCTCGGCGGTGGACAGGCAGTACTATGACACGTACGGCCATCTGCGCTGGATGCAGGACGGCGAGGGCTACGTCAGCTACTACGGGTATGACGACGTCTCCACCAACGGGGCGTACGCCACGGGCCGGCGGAACCTGGTCGTGCAGGACGTGGACACGACCACCCTGCCGGCATCCATCGCCGGCGACTGGTCCGGCAACGTGCCGCTTGAGCGGGTCGGCGACGGCCCCTCCGCGCTGAACCTGGAGGAGTCGAGCGTCATCGACTTCCTGGGCCGGGTCCGCAAGACCACGGACGCCGAGGGGATGGTCACGTACTATTCGTACTACAATGGCGAAACCTGGGTCTATCCCTGGGATGACAAAGAAGGTGAATGCAGGCTCTCCCCCACCATTCAAAGGTTCGACGCGGAAGGCCGGCTGGAACAGAGCATCACGCTCACGATGGATGCGCCAATAGAAGGACCGAACGGCAGCGAGACGGGTTACGACGAGGGAAGCGTCTTCATTGCCGCCTGGACGATCAACGAGTACAACAGCGCCGGGCAACTGACCGGCACGAAGCGCTACCATACCATCCCGTCCTCGGGCCTCGGTTCGCGCTACACGAACTATTACCAGACCACCTACGCCTATGATGATATGGGCCGGCGGCAGTACGTCTTCGAGGACGTCGCGGACGAATCGCCCCACAACCGGGAACAGGTCAGCCAAACGGTCTACGACGTGCTGGGCCGGGTCATCGAGACGAGGATGGGGGTGAGCGACAACGCTCACGATGCCACCACCAACGGGGTTCCGGAAGCCAGCATGGTCACGACCGCCAAGACCCTGTTCGACGCGAGCAGCAATGGCGTCCAGGACCAGGATGTGGGTGACGGCAACGTCTCCTGGACTCTGCGCTACCACGGCACCGGGGCAAACGACTACAACGCCACGGAGTATCGCTATGACTGGCGGAACCGCCGCTGCGTCACCCTGCCCCCGGCCGGGCCGTACAGCCTGGTGGCCTACGACAACCTGGGCCGGGTCACCGCCTCGGGCACGTTCAGCGCCTCCACGGGCCTGGCGCCCGACGTGGATCCTTCTTCTTCGGCGGTATCGGGCAGTCGGCTTTCCCTGAACAAAACCTACTTCGACGAGGTAGGCCGGGCCTACAAGACGGAACGGTTCATGGACCCGGCGGACTCCACGCCGGCGGACGCCCTGGCCAGCAACACGTACTACGACCGCCGGGGCCTCACCTGGGCCGGTGACGGCCCGAATACCGGCATCCAGTTCACGAAGTACGACGGGGCGGGCCGCCGAATCCAGACCTTCTCCGGCACCCAGTTTGACACGAACAAGTACACCGGCGACCGGCCGGACTACCCGGACGATGATATGGGCATCGTCGAGGTCACGGACTACACGCTGGACAAGGTGGGCAACGTCACGAAAACCATCCACAAGGAGTTGAACCACGACGACACGAACGGCATGGACCTGGACGGCACGGACTTCGTCCGGACCTACGTCTACAACTGGTACGACGCCGGCCACCGGCTGTCCGCCACCGCCAACTACGGCACGTACAACGGGGACGGCTGGAAGGACAACGGCACCGCCCCCACCTACGGCAGTAGCCCGCCGGCCCGCAGCGACGACATCCTGGTGACCAGCTTCGCCTATAGCGCGGCCGGCCACCGCAACGACGTGACCGGACCGGACGCAGTCATCACGCACACCGACCACGACGCCCTGGGCCGGTCCATCGCCAAGACGGAGGATTACGGCGGCCTGAACCGCAAGACGGAGTACCAGTACAACGGCCAGGGCAGCCTGGTGCGGATCATCGCGGACCCCGGCGCTGATAACGATTACGCCGACGGGGTCTGGGCGATGGACGGCTCGGACACGGACCAGGTGACGGAGTACGCCTACACGGACGGCCGCAGCGCCCGCTGGGTCGAGGAGATCCGCTACCCCACGGGTGACGGCACGGTGGGCTCGGCGTCCACCGACAAGATCGTTTTCGCCTACAACGTGGACGGCACGGTGGCCACCCGGACGGACCAGAATGGAACGGTCCTGACCTACGGTTACGACAGCCTACGCCGCAAAACCTCAGAGATAACCACCGCTTTTGGAACCAACGTAGACAGAGCAGCCGTCTCCGTTACATGGGTCTACGATAGCGCCGGGCGTAGCCAACTCGTGACTGTGCACTCCGATCACGAACCCGACACCACGAGCTGGACGGACGCCGTCAACCAGATCAAAAACCACTACGACACGGCGGGCTATTTGACCACGCAGGAGCAGGAGGAGGACGGGGCGGTTGACGGCGGCACCCGGGCGGTGGAGTTCGGCTACGCCTACAGCGGCAACTACAAGCGGCTGCAGTACGTGAAATACCCGGACGAATCCCGCATCTGGCGGGGCTACACCCACTCGGGCGGCGCCAACACGTTCCAGGACACCGTCAACGACACGTTCAGCCGGGTGGGCCAACTGGCCTTCGGCAACGGATCCATCGGTGATCTCATCGCCGAGTACGACTTCAACGGCATGGGCCGGATGGTCCGGCGGAACCACTCCGACGGCAGCGGCTGGGGCGGCAACAACACGCGGACCGACCTGTGGCAGGGCACGCCCGGCACATACGCGGGCCTCGACCGCTTCGGGCGGACCGAGAACCTGCGCATGGTGGACTACAACAGCACCCCGGTCAACTTCGAGCAGCGAACGTACGCCTACGACCGGTCCAGCAACCCCCTACGGATCGTGAACCAAGTCGATACGACCCGTTCTCAGGTTCTCGAATACGACGACCTCGATCGCCTCATCCGTCAGGACGAAGGTGTCTATGACTCAAGCGGAGAGGCCATTCTGCTGAGCGACCTGACGCGCCGCTATGACATGGACCTGTTGGGCAACCTGACGCCCACGGCAGGCGGCTTCAAGCAGAACGCCGCCAGCGCCACCTTCACCCATACGGTCAACGCCACCAACGAGATCACCACCCTCACGCGGGGCAACCCGGCCGGGGCGGCTCGGGTGGTATACGATGACTTCGATGCGGGGGCATCCGACTACTGGGGCACCACATACTACGGTGACTTTACCGCGACGGACGGGACGTTCAACGTGCGGTCAATCACAGGCTCCGGTGGTTCAGGCAAGCCCAGGGCGGAGATACAGGCAGCCCACACGGTGGATGGAGGAACTCGTCAAGCGAAGATCAAGCTTCCGCCCTCCTCAGGCCAAGCTTCAGGAATCATCTTCGCGTTGACTCCCTGTACAACGGTTCGTGGATGCTGGGCGGCCATGATTCAGGCGGGGAGTTCGCACAACATCACCATCCGAAAGTATGTGGGTGACGACTATACAGCAGAAGCCACGGCATCGGGTACGCTATCTGCCTCAAAGGAGTACGTGCTCCGAGTCGTGCGGCAGCAGCGGCACGTGGATTTCATGGTCGAGGAAACCGATGGAACCCCAGTGGCCACACTGAGCTTTGACAGCAGTGAGGATCTCGGCGTCGGGAAAGACGGCTTCATCGCCCATGAAACCGATGTCTCCTTCGACGACTTCAGCTTCACCCGCATCGACCAATTCAACCCCGCGGCGCCGCGCTGGGCCTCCTCGGCCAAGACCACGTTGTCCTCGGGCGTGCTTACGGTGGAAACGCCCGCCTACGGCGGCCTGACGAAGCTGGAATGGGCCGGCGACGCGGACTACATCGCCCAGGCCGACGTGAACCTCAGCGGCGGCGACTGGGCGGACCTCATCGTCCGCCAGCAGGACCCGGACAACTACTACGCCGTCCGCATCGGCA
>JAFGJQ010000383.1 GCA_016929015.1 Phycisphaerae bacterium
CCGCCAAGCCATGCGCGGCAGGCAGCCCAAGACAGCGATATAGCGCTTCCCCACCCCGCTACTCCGGCTCGATCGGCATGAAGGGGCGGCCGCACTCGGGGCAACGCGGGGTTACCTGGCCTCGCAGATCGTAGCCGCATTTCTCGCAAACGGGGATTCCCAACTCACGCAGGCATTCGCGCAGGCTTTGGCGGATTCGGGACCGTTTTCTGAAGAACGCAACCACGCAACCGAGCCCGCCCGCCAAGGCACCTCCCAGAAAGCCCGGCCAACATCCTCCCGGCCACGGGACCCATCCAACAAGCCACGGCAGGACCGAAAGTTCGAGGATGATGAAGAGAGCCGAGAGCCCCCCGCACACCGCGATCAGACCGAAGGGAGAAACGTGCCGAATCGCTTTCTTGTATGCGTCGAGACGTTCCCTGGGATCGTCAAACGCATGCAACTCCGGGAGGTAGCGGTATTGCCAGCGGGGGATGCGCATTGATCGAACCGCCGTCGGGGCCTCTTTCGGGGGACACCCACAGGAGGGATGCGATGAACCGATAATCAGTCAGAGCGATGAACGCTCGATAGAAGCATCATATCCCGTCACCGGTGTCTTGAACACGGACCGTTGCTGATTCCGCTTTCCCCTTCTCGGACGTCCAAGACACTGAGGCGTGGCCTCCAGGCCCACGCGCTGGGACATCGACTGCACCCACACCCCACAGTCTGCGGCCCCAAGTGCCGTGGACAAGGGGCTCACGGATCGCCAATGCAGTTGTCCTCGTTCCTCCGACGGACCATCGGAATAGGGCACGTGCCTTTTGCCATCCTGGAGGCAATCGGTGGGGCAAGGTCGCCCCTGCATCCGAACCCGCCGGCGTTTGGGGAACTGGGTCGGGGCCGCTCTACGGCGTTGGGGCCTTCTCCACGATGGCCGCAAAGCCACCGCCTGGGGCCAGGTGAATAGCCAACTTGCCTTTCGCGTCCACCTCTCGCCGGGTGACGGACACGTCGCTGCCGTAGCGGTCCGCGTTCACACCGTCCGACCAGGCCGTCACGGCATGTGCGCCGGCCGGCAGGAAGTCGAGCGGCAGGGAGAGGTCCCGCGCGGTCCAGTCCGTCATCGCCCCGACGTACCACGTGTCGCCGTGCCGGCGCGCCACCGCCACAACCTCTCCCACCTCGGCTGCCAGCACCCGGGTTTCGTCCCACGTCACGGGGACTCGTCGCAAAAACTCCAGGCAATCGGGATTCGCCCGGTAGTGGCTCGGGCTGTCCGCCAGCATCTGCAGCGGACTGAGATAGACCACGTACATCGCGAGCTGATGGGCCCGCGTGCCCATGCTGGCCGGTCGGCTGTGCATTGAGCGGAAGTTTCTCTTCTGCAGGTTGACCATCGCCCCCGGGGTGTAGTCCATCGGACCGACCACCATGCGAGTGAACGGCAGCAGAACTGCCATCTCCGGGTTGGCCAGGTCGCACCATTTCGCCTGTTCCAGCCCGAGGACCGATTCAATGGTCAGCACGTTGGGCCACGTGCGGGTGAGACCGGCCGGCTTGGGGCCGCCGTGATAGTCCACGATCATCTTCCGGCGGGCCGCCTCGGCCGCCGCGCGGTACACGAAGTCCATCATGACTTGGTCGTCGCGCTGCATGAAGTCGATCTTCAGGCCCGCCACACTCCACGTGGTGAACTGCTCGAACGCCCGGTCGAAGTTGGCCTCCAGCGCGGTCGATGTCATCCACAGAACAACACCCACCCGCCGCTCGACCCCGTACCGAATCAGGGCGGGCATGTCGATCTCCGGCACCACCTTCAGCAGGTTCTCCGGGCCCGGCACGCTCCAGCCTTCGTCGAGGATGATGTACGGAATGCCGTTCTCCGCCGCGAAGTCGATGTAATGCTTGTACGTGTCCTGGTTCACGCCGGACCGGAACGGCACACCATGGATGTTCCACGCGTTCCACCAGTCCCACGCCACCTTGCCCGGCCGGATCCACGACGTATCCGCCAGCCGGCTCGGCTCGGCCAGGTGATAGAGCATGGTGCTCGTCAGCAGCCCCGCCGCGTCCGCGAGCACAAACGCCCGCCAGGGATACGTGCGGTCGCCCGCCGTCTCCGCCAGGTGCGGCTTGCGCTCCACGATCTTCACGTCGCGATCGTTCTCCCGCTGCGTCCGGGCCGGGTACTTTGCGAACTCCGCCACAAGGGTGGTCTTCTCGCCGCCCCGAAGCCAGAGCCCCGGGTAGCCCTCCACGTTCACGTCGGTGATCAGCAGGTAGTCGCCGCCGCCCAGCTCGAGCAGCGCGGGCACCGGCCCGGCCGGCAGCTCGGCGCACTTCGTGACGGGACGGCGATCGAACTCGTTTTCCTGGTGCGAGAAGAACCCTTTGCCGTTGGGCTTGGGAAAGTAGACCGCGAAATCCTCGCGGAAGCCGAACGACAGCGCCTCGCCATCCACAACGATCTTCTTCTGTCCGAGGCTGGATTCCCAGCGGAACGCCACCCCGTCGTCATACGCCCGCAGCCGCAACGCAACGCCGCACGCGAACTCCACCCGCGATTCCCGGCACTGGTCTCGAAGCGCCGAGCCGATCGTCGGCACCACCGGCGTGACCGCCTCGTCAAGCGTCTGCGTCCGGACGTCCGCCACCGCGGCCTTCCCGGGCAGGGCCTTGCCGTCAATCGTGATGGCGATCGGCGTCGGCCGGATGATCTCCTTGCCGTCGCGCCGCACGGCGTATTCCACGCCGGCGTCCGTCCGGGTGACCGCCAGGATATTACGCCCGTCGGGCGAAACCACACTGTATTCATCCGCGTGGACCGCGTGTGCGGCCACGGCCAGGACGATCCACAACGCGCAGAGGTGCAATGAACGGTTTCTCATGGACGCCATCTCACAAACTCGGATAGAACTCTCTGTCATGCTCCGCTGGGCCGTGAATCCCTTCTCGGCCCCCCGACCGCAACTCGGCCCGCGCCCCGCGATTCACCTTCGTCCCGGAGCCTGCCCGCCGCGGCCGGTCGCTTCGTCGCTCCGCTGCTCCGTCGCTCCGGAAACACCAGCCCCGCTCGTCCGGCCCCGATCGTAGGCCATCCCGCACGCCGGCACAACTCGCCCCCACACGCTACGACCCCCGAAGGACCGAGTAAAATCGCCTCTGCACGCACAGCCGTTCACGGACCTTCGCCCGCCGCACGCATGCTTCAGCCCGGCCGGTTGAAGAAGGCACGTGGCTTCTGCTATCCTGGAGATGATTGGTGGGGTGAGGTCGCCCCTGCATCCGCACGCACCACGGTTTTCCGGGGAGCGGGTCGGGGCGACCGGCCGCGCTGAGGAGGGTCCGGGTTCGGCGATGTCTGCTGTCTCCCAAGTCTGCCGCCGGCCGATGGCAACGTGTTGGTCCCTTGGTGGGTGGGCATGCACTGTCCGCGCATGGGCTGGGATCGGCGTCCTGGCCATCGTGACCGCCTGCGCATCCCCTGCGGCCGCAGCCAACCTGCTGACCAATCCGAGCTTCGAGAGCGGCACCGTCCAGCCATCCTCCTGGAACACCTGGGGTGACGGAGACTTCGTCTGGCAGACCGGCGGCGCGCGAACCGGCTCGAAATGCATGAACCTGGGCGGGCCGGACCTCGCGCTGATGTACCAGCGGGTGCCCGGCGTCCCCGGCAGTACATACGCGGTCCATGCCTGGGCCCGGTATGATTCCGGCGCGGGGGACGGCGAGATCAAGCTCGAGTTCCACGACGGTTCCGAAACCAAGATCATCGAGTACCGGCAGATCGTTCACCTTCCATCCGATTGGACGGAGTACACCGTCGCAGGCGTTGCGCCGGCGGGCACGGTCTACGCCACCGCCACCGTCGTGGGTTTCGGCGGCTCCACGCTTCTGTTCGACGACGTGTCGCTGTCGGAGCAGGCCC
>JAFGJQ010000384.1 GCA_016929015.1 Phycisphaerae bacterium
CCTGCACCTTGTATTGATGGGCACCGTCCTCAATGATCGCGTACACGGCATACCTCTCCCGGTCCGGGGCCCATGACGGGCCGCGGAGCTGTTCTTCTGCGGGTCAAACGAGCCTTGCAGTATCGGGAAAGCAGTCCGTGGCGTCAAGAGGAGGGCCGGCGAGGAGAGCGCAGGGGCCATGGCCCACGGGCATGCGAAGAAACGCACCGCCGCAAACTGACTCCACGTACCCCGAGCCCTGAATCCCGAACCCTCGCACGTGATCCTGTAACCTTTTACCCCAAAAGGCTTAGCGCTCACGGACGACCGGGGGCAAGCCCTTCGCCTTGCGATCGCGGTCGATGGTGGCGTGGATGTCGCGGACGGCCTCGTCCAGGGCCTGTTGGGCCGTTCGCTCGCCCCGGATCGCCTGGATCATCGCGGTGGCGAGCCGAAACTCCAGGTCACGCTCGTACGGGGCGACCATCAGGAAAGCCGGCAGCCTGCCGGTGTCCGGGGCGGGGCGATAGGCGTCCAGCAGCCAGGCGGCGCGGTCCTCGAACTTCTCCCGAGGCATCGGCGGCACGATCACCTTGCCGTCGCGGACGACGCCGGGCGTCGCCCGGAACTCCTCTGACTCGACGACCGACGTGAGGCAGGGTGGAGCCACCCGGAGCATATGCCAGTAGGCCAGCGACTGCTCCCGCGCCACCAGCCAGCGAATCATCTTCCACGCCTCCCGCTTGTGGTGGCTATGGGCGCTCATGCCCCACAAGACCGAGCCCGTTACCACGCCCCGCTGCCGATGTCGTGGAAGTGACGACACCGCGAAAACCAGACTCGGCGCGTAGTTCTCCACGTCCGGTGCCCGCCACGACCCCTCCAGGTAGATCGCCACCTTGCCCGCCTTGAACAGGCTGTCCGGCCCGCTGGCGGTCTTGGCCAATTCCAGGGAGCGGATGGGCGCGTTTCGCGGAATCAGGGAAGCCATGAATTCCATCGCCTCCACGCCGGCCGGCGAGTTCAGATACGTCGTGGTTTCCGCATCGTCCCATATCTGTCCGCCCGCCTGCACGAAGAACGACTGGAACGGGAACGCCCACAACTCGAACGCGATGCCGTACTGGAGAATTTCCCCGTTGGGCCCGACGACGGTCAGAGTGTCCGCGGCACGCTGGAGGTCCTCCCAGGTCCAGTCGGAGTTCGGGTAGCCCAGGGGTGCTTCGGGGTGCGCGGCGTCGTATTCCTCGAAGATCGTTTTGTTGTAGTACATGCCGTACTGGGCGTTGTCCGACGGCAGGGCGTACATGTGGCCGTCGATCTTGAGGGCCTCCCACACTGTCGGGAAGAAATCGGCGACTTCATCGGGGGTCAATCCCACCTCGGGGTCGGCGATGTACGAATCGAGCGGCTCCAACATGCCGGCCGCGACCAGCGTGCTGTAGTCGCCCGCGGTGATCCGCATCACGTCGGCGCCTCGGCCGACCACGTGCCAGGCGTGGTACTTCTCGAACAGGTCGGAATAGCGCTGATAGTTCACGCGCACTTCGGGATTCAGTCTCTCGTACCCCCGGGCGTACGTATCGCGGTAGAGCACGTCTTCCCACGGCATGCCCCAGGTGGTCATGAGCAGTTCGGCCTCCGCTCCGCCCGTGCAACGCAGCGGGACCAGCGCGAGGGCCGTCCCTGCCACGATCAGTGCAATGATGCCGTGGCCGGCCCGCATCAGCCTTTCACTCCCGTCAACGTGATCCCCTCCACGAACCTGCGCTGGAAGATCAGGAAGACCACCAGGATCGGCACCGTGATGATGGTGGCCGCCGCCATCTGCACCGGCCAGGAGTCCACGTACAGCCCTGTAGCGAGTGCCTGCACGGCCAGAGGCAGCGTCACGTGGTCGCTGGTGTCAATCACAATGAGCGGCCAGAAGAAGTTGTTCCAGCCGAACATGAACGTGAAGATGGCCAGGGCCGCCACCGCCGGCCGGACGGCAGGGAGCACGATGTACCAGAACAGCTCGAAATCCGTCATGCCGTCCATGCGACCCGCGTCGAGCAGGCTGTCCGGCACGGACACGACCGCCTGACGCATGTAGAAGATGCCGAATGCACTGGCCAGAAACGGCACGATCAGGGCCTGGTACGAGTCGATGTAGCCGATCCACGTGCAGAGCACGTAGGCGAAGATGAAGTACACCTGGTACGGCAGCATCATGGTGGCCATGAGCAGGGCAAACGTCACCCGCTTGCCCGCAAACCGCAGCTTGCAGAAAGCGAAGCCGGCCAGTGCGTTGTGCGCACCGGCCAGCACGGTGATGGCCACGGCCACGATGATGCTGTTCAGGTAAAACCGACCCAGCTCGGCGACCTTCCAGGCCTCCAGGTAGTTGCCCCACTGCCACTGCCACGGCCAGCCTTCGGGGAACCAGCGGAGCGGCACGGCGATGGCCCCGGATCGCGTCTTGAGCGAGGTGAGCACCATCCAACCGAACGGCACGAGCATGGTGAACGCCAGTGCGTAAGCCACCAAGTGCACGAGCAGACGCGGGAACCAGTGCGGCGTATCGCGGCGGCTCATGCGGTTGCCTCCCCGCGCCGGCGCAGCCAGAGCATCTGGGCCAACGTTACCAGGGCGGTCAACACCAACACGATGACACCCAGTGCCGCGGCGAAGCCCAGCCGGTTCCGTGTGAACTCGCGGTAGAGGAACAGATTGATGACGTCGGTGTAATCCTGCTGAATGCGGCCGACCATGACGAGCACCAGATCAAAGACCTGCAATCCTCCGATCATTCCGGTAATCAGCAGGAAGACGGTCATCGGCCACACGCCCGGCCAGGTGATACGCCATATCGCCTGCCAGGGCCCCGCCCCATCCACTGCGGCGGCGTCATAGTGGGACCGCGGCACGCCACCCAGGGCGGCGAGGTAGAGCACGATGGAAAACCCCAGGCCCCGCCACACCTGCACCGCAATCAGTGTCGCGAGGGCCCAGGGGGTGTTTCCCACCCAGTCCGGCCACGTCACGTCCACATGTCTGCCGCCAACCAGCCCGGACGCGGTATTCACCAGCCCGCCCAGCGTGTGGTTCAGCAGCCCCACGTCCGTGGGCTCAAGCACCCAACGCCAGATGAACCCGATGGCCACAATCGACACCACGGTCGGCAGAAAGAACACGGTCCGGATGACGGTGCGACCGACAAACCAACGCGCATTGACGGCGACGGCCAGGAGAAAGGCGGTCAGCGTCGTGATCGGCACGGTAGCCAGAGCAAAGATCAGCGTGTTTCGGACGGACGGCCAAAACCCGGAGTGCGCAAACGCCTCACGGTAGTTCTGCAGGCCGATGAACCGCGGCCAGTGCCCCTCGACCCAGCCGCCGTCCCACTCAAAAAAGCTCAACAGCACGCCGGCTACGGTGGGCAACGCCGTGAACACAAAGATGATCGCCAGGGGAAAGGCGACAAACCACCAGCCGTTGAGATTCTGCCGTCTGGGCAACCGCTGCCTCCCGCCGCGTAGCCCGCGCACGCCCTCGTCCCGGGGTGTCGGTCTCCTGGGGGCCTCTACCACGTCTCCCAACGCACGATCTGCTCCAGCGGCAATCGCTCCAGCGGACGGGGCGGGCCGCCGGGATAGCCCACCGTCAGCATCTGCACCACCGTCACCTTCTCCGGAATGCCGAGAATCGCCTTGACCTGGTCCTCGAAGAACGAGCCGATCCAGCAGGTGCCCAGCCCCTCGGCCGCCGCCTGGAGCGTCATGTGGTCAATGGCAATCGCCACGTCGATCGGATACGCAAGCTGCCCGCAACGCATCCGGTAATTCTCATGCTCGGCGCACGCCACGATCACCACCGGCGCCTCGCCCACGAACGTCTGGGCGTTGGCGGCCTGGGCCAGGCGGCGGCGCCGTTCCGCGTCCGTCACGACGATGAACCGCCACTCCTGGAAGTTCTTGGCTGATGGTGCGATCCTCGCCGCTTCCAGCAGCCGCAGGACCTTCTCACGCTCCACCGGCTTGTCCAGATACGTCCGAATGCTCCGCCGTTGTCGTATGGGTTCGATGATGTTCATGATTCGGGATCCTGGGAAGTCTCGATTGGCGTCGCTGCCTTGGTGTCGTCGTTCTTTTCCTCTGTGCCCAATTCCAAGTCAATCCACACCAGGCGGTGATCGCTCGATGCGTCCGGCTTCGCAACCAGCCGGTGCAGCGGATCGCTCGGCTTCGGCCAGTATACGCCCGCCTTCTTCACCTTCAATTCGCGACAGGGCAGCACGTAATCCAGGCGGCCGAAGCCGCTCGTGCGAGCCGACTTGTCGCCGGGATAGTCCTTCGCGTCCGCCAGAGAGCCTTCGCTTCGCGGCTCCGGGTCCTGCACGCGCGGATGCTTCAAAAGCAGATCGATGGGTGCCCGCCCGTCCACCCGCTCACCCTTGGCCGGGTCGGCGTTCAGGTCGCCGAGAATCACGAACCGCGCGTCGGCCGGCAGCCCGCCGCGGTGGCCGTGGTCGTCGACAATGTAGTCCGCCGCCTTCCCGCCGGTCAGGTAGTCCGCCCACAGCCGAACCTCGTCGAACGCCCGCCGACCGTTGCGGTCCTCTGGCCCGTCGAACACGGGCGGCGTCGGATGGGCGGCCAGCACGTGCAGGACCGTATCGCCGATCTTCACCGGCACGTCCCAGTGGCTTTTGCTGGAGAGCCGAAGAATTGCGACTTCCTCCGGCTTGTACCACTGAGGCTTGCCGGCCGTTCCGTCCGGCATGAGATTGCCCGGCACGTCCTTCCAGAGCAGCCTCTGAAACGTGCGGGCCGCTCCGGCATCCAGGGGGAATCGGCTGAGCAGGGCCATGCCGTACTGCCCGGAGTACTTGCCGAAGCCCAACGCGTCGCCGGGCCCGCCAGCCGATCCGTCGTGGTCCAGGTCCAACCCGCTGGGCACGCCGGTGTTCACGGGAGCGACGAACACGTGCGGGTAGCGGATCGGCTCCTGGCCTTCCTGCGCG
This sequence comes from Phycisphaerae bacterium, assembly GCA_016929015.1. Lineage (GTDB taxonomy): Bacteria > Planctomycetota > Phycisphaerae > UBA1845 > UBA1845 > JAFGJQ01. The sequence continues at coordinate 4,985 of JAFGJQ010000384.1, forward strand.
ACGCCCAGGTACCGCTGCTGGAACCACGCGGCGTTGTCGCCCTTTTCGTCGAAGTCGATCTCGTTGATCAGCAACACGTCCGGCCGCACCCGCTGGATGATCTCCGCCGCTTTGCGAAGCTGCGGGTTCGTGCCGTGTCCGCGTTCGTCGACCTGGTTGAGCTTGTTCGCACCGAGTTCCCAGATGTTGAACGTGGCGAAACGAACGGTTTCGGATGGCGGGTCAGTGCTCATGGCTGTCAGCGCCAAACACGCGGTCAGTACCACATACATGCGGGCGGCTCCTGTCGGGATCCGGTCTCTCCCGACCTGCCACATCCTACCGCGCCGCGTTGCGCAATGGAAAAGGTCCGCACGGCCGCAACGCTCTGACCTTTGGGGGTTGACGACGGCGAGATGCTCCCGTACCCCACTGCAGGGTGGGCTAGAGGTTGCCACATTGCGTGTGGAGGAGGCAGAGTATGTCGCGCTTTCAGATGGGTTTGGCGGGCGGATGCGTTGCCGCATGGATTGCGACCGGCGTGTACGCCGCGGATGCGCCCGCGCCGCCGGAGACGTTCCCGCGTTTCGTCGTTCCTGAGAACAACGCCGCGATGGAGTCGCTGCGAGCGCTGTTTTGGGAGCATTACTCCCGCCGCCCGGGACCGGCCGCCACCTTGTGGGATGAGTGGACGACGCACTCGCTGCTCTGGCCCGCCGAGGAAGCCGCGGATCCGCACGACACCCGGCGCGAGCGATTCCGCCGCGCCCTCGCCGGGCGGATCATGGATACCGAAGGCTACGTGGCCACGCACCAGCACGGGTCGATTGCCCACCAGCAGGGCTGGCCGTTTCCCTTCTGGGCACAGGGCGGCGAAGGCGCGTGGGGCTGGCACTTCTCGCTGGCCAACGTACCGGCCGGCTGGCACGGAACACAGGAGCGAACACAGGAGGGCTGGACGCCGGACGGCGCGGAAGACCAAGGCATCGCCGACGGCGCCTGGCGACTCCGGCTGACCCGGGCGAACGCCACGGTGCAGACACCGCCGCTGAACATCGACGTGATGCAGGCGCCGTTCCTGCAACTGCGCTGGTCGGCAACCGGCCTGGGCCGGGCCCAGCCTTACGTGGAGTGGATCGCCGCCGACGCCCCGGATTATTCACCCCAGCGGCGGATGTACTTCGAGCCGATCGAGTCAGTCAACATCGTCTACACCATGATCCCGATGTATCGCCACCCGGCCTGGACCGGCCGGATCACCGGTTTGCGCATCGGGTTCGGCAACCCGGCCGCCGGCGCGGAGGTCGGCGTTCAGGCCTTCTTCACGCAATACGACACGCGGCACAACGTGAACAACCCGGCTTTCATCGCGGGCTGCCTGAATTACTTCCGATGGACGCGGGACCTGGACTTTCTGCGCGGCCAGATTCAGCGGATGCGGATGGCGTTGCGCTGGCTGATGGTTGATTGCCGCGGCGAAGCGGAGAAGTGCATCGTCACGCCGTTCCCCGGGCATGACGGCCGTGGCGGCGTCGAACGCACCACGGACGGCGGCAAGGTCCTTCACGCCGGCCACGGCATCGGCAACAACTACTGGGACCTGCTGCCCTTCGGCCGCCGCGACGCCTACGCCACGATGCTCTATTACCACGCGCTGCGGGAAATGGCCGATCTGGAACGGACCCTGGCCCGGCATCCCGAGTGGAACCTCCCCGGCGGACCGCTACGATTCGATCCCGACCGGCTGGACGCCCACGCCGCCGAGGTGAAGGCGGCCAACACGCAGTTCTGGAACCCGCAGACGCAGCGGTTCACGCTCGGCATTGATGATGACGGCCGGCAGTGGGACTACGGTTTCACGTTCATGAATCTCGAGGCCATCGCCTACGGCTACGCCACGGACGAGCAGGCCCGGGCCATTCTGAACTGGATCGCGGGTGACCGGATTGTTGACGGCGACACCGCCCAGGGAGCGGACATCTATCGCTGGCGATTCGCCCCGCGGTCCACCACGAAGCGAAACATCGAGTACTACGGCTGGTTCTGGAACAACCCGGAGTCCATTCCCTGGGGCAACCAGGTCCAGGACGGCGGGGCCGTGCTGGGGTTCTCCTATCACGACCTGCGGGCCCGGCTGCGCACACGCGGCCCAGACGACACGTGGGCGCGGCTCAAAGAGATTCTAACGTGGTACGACGAGGTGCAGGCGGCCGGCGGTCCCCGCGCATACTATGCAGACGGCAAGCGCGGCACGCTGCAGGGTGCGGGAACACCGGGCGGCCTGGGCATCGATGCGGAGTTCGTGGAGAGCGTGCTCGTGCCACAGATCATGCTCTACGGCTTCGCCGGGTTCGAGCCGACCGCCGAGGGTTGCCGCGTGCATCCTTGCCTGCCCGCCGATTGGCCGGAGCTGACGATCACTCGCATCGCGCTGCACGACCTGGTGGTGACGCTGCGGGTTTCACCCGCGCAGATCGAGTTGCGTCGGGAAAGCGGCCGGCCTCACGAGCCGTTTCGCGTGGTGTTGCCGGACGGCTTTGCCCGGGTAACGTATCTGAACAAGTCGGGCGACGTGGTTCGCACACAGCGTGTCTCCTCGCCTGACGGCGTGAATGTGGTGTGGGATGATGCGACAGCCGTTCGCTTCGTGACCGCCGCCGGGCGTGAGCCTTCACAATAGAAGACTCCGCACCGTACAACAAACGTACGATTTCGTCTCGGCCCGCGCAGATTCCCACGAATGCGCTGGCGCAAGCTCTTTTTCCTCGATCGCTTCGCGGCTCCGTCGCGGAACCTGCCCCGGCATGCCGAGGTCGCTCAAGTTGCGGCCGCGGCCCGCGCCATGCCCCCGTTCAGGAATGGAGCGGGATGAAACGGCGGGCCATTCGACGGCCTTGTCGGCGTTCGAGCAGGCAACGCCCCGCTACGTGGCAGGGCCCGGCCGAACAGCCGATCGACGCACATGCTTCTGACAAACAACGCGGTATGCCATGTCACGTCCGGGCGCCGCCGCAGCGGCTTTCGTCCCGGCGTTTTTCGTGAGCGCAGCGATGGTCCGCGAAGCGGCGCATAACGTGCCGCGTCTGGCACCTGCGGCGCTTGCGACTGTGCCTTGGGGGGGGGAACGCACCGGGCTCTTCGGCAATCGCTTGAGCAATGAACGTGACGCCGAACAACTCGTTCTGCTGCGAGCAGATACGCTTGGCGCCGGCACGGGCCCGACGGCGGTCTGCCGGCTGTTCGGCACCCAACCGGCTGCCAACGCCCTCCACGCACCCTTGACCCAGCGGCGCAACTCTCGATAGCGGCGTGCGATCGGCGATCTTGCCGCATGCGGGCGCAATCCAGTGGTAGAATGCCAGCCGTGCAAGAGAACCCTTCTCACCACCTGCCACACCAGCACTCAGCGAACCTTCGCTGGCGGAAATCTGGCGGTTCCCTTCCTGTGATGAGCTTGCTTCCGTTGCCCATTCCGATCGTTGCGGACGCGCCAATCTGGGACTGATGACGTCGCGTCTATTCTTGGTTGCCGTTCGTTTCCGCGCCGCGGCCTTCGACGACCGCTTTGCTCACGCCGAACGAAACGCCTCTTCCTTTGTGGTCGGTTCGCGAAGCTGCCATCCCGCCGCAGTCAGGGCGCCCAGCAACCTCTCACCCTCGCTGTAGCCGTAGCGCACATAGCGCACCTCTGCGCCGCCCGCGAGCAGTTCGGGGCCAAGGTCCCGACACACGCGGTCGGCGAGCATGCCGACGATCATGGAGCTCAGCGCCCAGCCCATTTCAAAGCTGATCTTACTTGACTCGGCATGCCGCGCGATGAGGTCGACGGACACCAACTCCGCTCGCCAATCACTGGGCCCATATTCACCCGGACTGTAATCGTCGCGATTCCGGGGGTCGAAGCCGCTGCCCCCATCAATCGTCACGTCCTCCATCTGCCCCATTTTTCCCCGACCGCCAGGCAGGATGATCCTGAACTCGATGACGTTGATTTTCGCTTTGGGCGGTTCGGCAAACACACCCTGAACATACTCGCGGAGGCGCGCGCAGTCTGCCTCAAAAAGTTTCCGATCGAGCTCGTCCCACAACGGACTCGCCGAGTCGTCGGGCGCCATCTTGCGCAGTCGGTTCAGTGCCGTGTCAAACGGCGTCCGCCTCAGCACGCACTCGTCGGCGGCCAGGTTGACGGCCTCCCAATCCACCGGCTCGGCTTTCTTCGATACGCGCGCACTGAGCGCCGCTTTCACACCTGTCGGCAAGGTCTGTTTCTTGCCCACCGCGATCACCAGGTCCTCAAATGCCTTGCGCACCTTGGCATCGCGATGCTCGGCCAACTCCATCATCTTCGGCAGCAACTTCACCGCGTAGATGGTAAGGCGCTCCATCGCTTTGCAGACGCTGACATGATCGTGCTCAAACTGCGCTGCCAAGACAGACGCTGCCTGTGGCGCCGCGAAGGTCAGCGTGCGATAGAACTTGCTCCCCAGGGGGCCGAACGCTTCTGCTTTGCGCCCATCGAGCACGTCAATCAGAGACTTGGCGGCACTTTCGCTGAAGCTGTCGGAACTGCACAGGAGCATGGCGGCTGCAATGCGCGTGCGCTCGCGCTCCTTCTTGTCTTTCAGCAGCTTGCGGTAATCGCCGTTCTTCTTCGGAACCTTGGCGACCATCTCCCAGGAGAAGTAGTCGGAGGTCATGCCGATGGCCAGCGCGGTCAGCACGGCTTCGCGAACCTGGGGGTTTCGGTGTGAGACGTACTTCAGGAGTTCTCTGTGATTTCGGTCCTGTGTTTCTGTAGGCTCGTTGTCACCATGCCCTTTGAAACTCGCCATCGCCTGATGGACCACTCGCATGGCTTTGGTGTCATTGCTCGGAGTGGATTTGCCCATCGAAGTGCCTCCCGAATTTCGATCATCTCACGCAAGCTGAAGCGAAGTTTGTCATGGCCGATGCGTTGATCATGCGTGTTGTCGAGCGCATCCGCACCGGAACCCTCCTCTGCGATGAGACCGGAAACGGCCTCGGATTGGCGATTATCCTGGGAAGCGATGGTACCGCAAGAATCTGGCGGTTCGTCCGTAGCTGACCGCCTGAAACCGCATCCAACCGCCTGAAAACCGCCCGTGGAGACCCTTGACCGGGAAGCGCAACCTTCGATAATGGCGTGATATCGGCGGTTTTGCCGGATGCGGGCGTAATTCAGTGGTAGAATGCCAGCTTCCCAAGCTGGACGTCGAGGGTTCGAATCCCTTCGCCCGCTTTGAAAGCTAAGTCCTGAGCCGAACGCTATTTAGCGTGCCTGCCTGTGTCGGGCAGTGCGGCCCGGAAGTCCTTAACA
>JAFGJQ010000385.1 GCA_016929015.1 Phycisphaerae bacterium
CGCTCCGCTTTCCGCTTTCCGCTTTCCGCTCTTCCAGCACGCGCTCGACGATTGCCCGAATGTCGGCGGCGACCTCGTCGACCGATCTCGCGGCGTCGATCACCACGATTTTGTGGGGCCGCCGGGCAGCTTCGTCGAGGAAGCCTTGGCGCACCCGGGCGTGGAAGGAGCCGCCCTGGCGTTCCATGCGGTCCAGCGTTCGGTTCAAGCGGGTCGCGGCAGCGTCCGAGGGCATGTCCAACAGGATCGTCCGGTCGGGCATCACTCCGTCGGTTGCGACCCGGCCTACCTCCCACAGTGTATCGACGTCCAGCCCGCCGGCGTGCCCCTGATAAACCACGTTGGCCAGCAGGAAGCGGTCGCAAACCACGGTCTTGCCCGAAGCCAGCGCCGGCCGGATTACCTCGTCGACCAGTTGCGCGCGGGCGGCCATGTACAGGAGCATCTCGGCCCGGCGGTCGATTCGCAGCGAGTGCCGATCCAGCAGCAGCTCCCGGACAGCCTCCCCCAGCGGGGTGCTCCCCGGATCGCGGCAGGTGACCACGTCGAGGCCGAGGGACCGCAGCCACTGACAGAGCCGCTCCATCTGGGTGGATTTGCCCGTCCCGTCGCAACCGTCGATGGAGAGGAACATGGGCTCTGCGTGGACCAGACCGGGGCCAAAAACCTCATTGTAGACGGCCCGTCGGCAGACGTGAAGGTGAGCGGATCGCTGCGTCAAGAACCTGGAGTTGACACCCTGCGGTGAGAAGACGGTCCGCCGCCGCCGCGATGCCGCACGCGCAATGTCCCCAGTATGCGCGTATGCCCCTTCTACTCCTCCCTTCTACTCCTCCCTTCTACTCCTCCCTTCTATTCCTCTGTGCCTTCTGTTCTCCCTTTCATTCCTGCTTGTGCCGCAAGCTGATGATTGAACGACGCACACCGCTTCTGCTCTTCTGTTGCGTCCGGCATGTCCATAACCGCACGGTAGTCGGACATCGCACCAACGTCGTCGCCCAGAGTACCCTTTGCGCAACCGCGGTTGAACAACGCCTGCCCTTTCAGACGCGGTGGGGCCCCGGCTATTCTCACGACGGCGGTGTAATCCGCGATTGCGCCTGCAAGGTCGCCTGAACCCTGCTTCGTCGCGCCACGATCGAAGTATGCCAGAGCTATCTGGTCGACCGGAGCATCCGCCATCTGCAGAACAGCGTCATAGTCCGCCACTGCGCCCGCACAATCGCCGCCTGCGCCACGCGTCCCGGCACGGTTGACCAGCGCTCTCGCCTTGGACGCGGCCGAGGCGCCCGGCACTTCAATTGCGGCGCTGTAGTCCAGAATTGCACCGGTCGAATCACCCTGTTGCCCCTTCATCACGCCCCGGCTGAACAGGGCAGCTGACTTCTGCTCTGCAGACACATTCGGCAATTCCACGGCGGCGGTGTAGCTCACGACCGCGGCCGCGACATTACCCAGCTCCGCTTCGGCACTACCTCGCCCACGAAGCGCAGCACCCCTCATCTCGGCGGAGACGTCCTTCAACTGTAGCACAGCGATACAGTCCGCAAGCTCGCGTGCGACGTCGCCTGATTCACGCCTCGCGACGCCGCGGTTCAAAAGAGCGTGAGCTCGGCGCTCCGCGGGAACGCCCGGCATTTCGATTGCCGTCGTGTAGTCGAGGATCTCACCCTTCTGATCTTCCAATCCCGCTTTCGCGGCGGCACGTCCGATGAGCGTCTCGGCTTGCGTGTCCGCGGAAACCCCGGCCGTTTCCAGAATGGTCGTGAAATCTGAAACCGCGCCATGGAAATCACCAAGCTGAAATCTCAGCGTTCCGCGGTTGAAGAGTGCCATCAACTTGCGATCAATCGGGCAGTCTGGAATCGCGATGACCTCGGTATAGTCGAGAACCGCGCCTTCGGGATCGTCTGATGCAGCCTTGTCATTGCCGCGTTGCAGCAAGAAATCTCCCTCACAATCGGCGTTGGCGTCTGCCATGGTCCACCTCGATTCGAGAGTCAATGAGTCCTGGCGTCACTTGCCGGGCGAATTCCGAAGCAAGAAAGGGACAGCTGCGTATACTGGGACATGTCGGTGTACCCGGCGGTTAGGAGGCGCCCTCGCGAGGACAGCCCCGACGACGGAGGGTCGGTTCGAGGCCGAGTCGCGATTGCCCCAGAAACAACTGTCGGGTTTTCGCGACTGTGGGAGGCGACGCCGTCGCCGATCGTCTCGGGGCCACGCCGTATCGGCGACGGAGTCGCCTCCCACAGTCTGCCATTTATCCGTTCACGAATTCTCACGGGGCTGCAAGTCCGCTCCAGAGGGCCTCGCCGTAGGGACTGCCGCGACGGGCGCATCGCGGAATCGCCGTCACCTGGTCCTCGGCTTGCGGTTCTTATTGGGAACGACTTCCATCCTCGTCAACACATGTGTCTCTGGCCGTCTTCATCTTCCTCTCGGCCGCTGCGGTAGCGCTGGGCCATGCGGACGGCGTGGCCGGCGACGATGCGGCGCAGCTCGGGTGGACGGATCACCTCGGCCTGGTCGCCGTAGCCGAGAATCCACCAGGAGATCTCGTGCAGGCCCGAGA
>JAFGJQ010000386.1 GCA_016929015.1 Phycisphaerae bacterium
GATCCGGTCAGGTATTCGCTTGCCGAGGCGCATGCGGCCTACGAACAAGCGCTGGCGCTGCGCCGGGCCCCGGAATGGGAATTCGAGCTTGCGGTGCTTCGCGGCATCAGCCCGCCGACCGCGCCCGACACCTACGTTCAGAGCCTCTTTGATGAATACGCTCCGCGTTTCGAGCAACACCTCGTCGAAGGCCTCAACTACCGTGTCCCCGAACAACTCCTCGCGGCGGTGAAACAAATCTGGCATTCCCAAAGCGGCGTGACGCACCCCCCCGACAACCTCGACATCCTGGACCTTGGCATCGGCACGGGCCGCGTCGGCGAGTTCTTCCGCCCTCACGCCCGCCGCCTCGTCGGCGTCGATCTGGCGCCCAATATGATCGCCCTTGCCCGAAGACGCCGCGATGCCGCCGGCCGGCTCGTCTATGACCGCCTCATCACGTCCCATCTGCTCCCCGCGCTTCGCGAATTCGATCAAGCGTTCGACGTCATCCTCGCCGCCGACGTCTTCATCTACGTCGGCAGCCTTGACGGAGTCTTCCCCGCCGCGGCCCGGGCACTGCGCCCCCGCGGCCTTTTGGCGTTCTCGCTCGAACGCTACGACCCGCCCCCCGGAAGCTCCGCGGCTTTCGACTTCCGATTACGCTACCGCCACTCGCTGGACTACGTCCGCTCCCTCGCGCAGGCCGCTTGTCTCACGGAGATCATCGCCGTCGCTTGCCCCCTGCGCAACGACGTGCCCCCTGGCTGGCTGGTCATCCTGAAAAAGTGATGGCGCTTTTATCCTTGCATTCGTCCGCCGCGGCGGTTCTTTGCCAGGTTCTGCTTGACCCGCCAACGTACGATCCGCCCAATGAATCCATACGGCACCGGCCGGTCCAGCGGAAACCGCAAGTTCCCCTTCGGCCCCGCGTACGGCGCGCTCGCCTTCCTCAGCGCCGCGTCGCCGCGCACCGGCGGATAGAGGCCGATGTGCCCCTTGAACGCCCCAAACCACACGACCACGCCGTACAACTTGTACACCGGCATCCGGTACGAAATCCCCTCCTCCGCCCGCGGCGCGGCGCGCCGAACGGTCTGCCGAACCTTTTCCAGGATCGCCCGCACTTCCGGCGCACTTGCCGCAATATACTCGTCCACTGTCTGAGGATTCATACGCCCGGCGCTCCGATTACCCCTGGACGCTGATCGTCTCCCGGACGGCCGCCGGCCGCACGGCAAATGCCGGATAGCCCCGGCGCCCCGGCAAGGCCGCAGACATCGTCTTGACCACGCCCGCCAGGCCGGCCTCGGTGGCCTCCGCCTCGCTGACGGCGTCGGCATTAGCGACGACGGTGGCCCTGGCCTCGCCGGCGCGCTCCTTTGCCAGCTTCTCCATCAGCAGCGCCCACGTCTCACGCTGGTGCCGCATGATCTCCAGCGCGTCATCCACCAGTTGCGGATTCTTGACCAGATTCGCATCCACCAGGCGCCGGTAAATGAAGTTGTAGAGTGCCGCGAGCTTTCCGCACAGGTCCGGATTCACGTCGTGTTTCAAATTCGCCGTCAATTCGGTCATGATGCGTTGTGCCCGCACGAGCGACTTGTAGCTTCCCTCGATGTCCTTCTTGACGATGCCTTCCTTCCCCTGCTCCGCGAAACGGATCGCGCCGTCCCAGAGCATGAGGGTCAGCATTTCCGGCGAGGCGGTCATCACCTTCGTCTTGAGATATTCCTGACTGGGTGCCGCCATTCCTGACCTTTCGATGTTTCGGGACTCTATTCTTATCGGATGAACGCATCGTCCACATTTAGAGACATCGACCCACCCCTTCTTTAGGGGGTCTGTGCCCGGCTCGCCTCAAAGGGTCGCTCACGAATTGCTGCCGGAATTCCATAGGTTCGAAGCCAAATTCGACAAACTCGAGCCCTGGCTCTGAAAATGAGCGATGGTCACCTCCAGCAGGGCGTATTGCCGGATCAATCGGTTCTTCTTGGACAACAGCAGCGTGGCCAGATCCAATTGACGCTTCTTTAATTGCGTTTCCTGCGCAATTAATGCGTTCGACGCGTCAAACAGCTTCCCGGTCTGGGCGTTGGTGTAACGGTCCAGCAGGTCGCTGAGCGTCGCGCCCACGCCCTTCACCGCCGCCACCGCCGTCAGGTAGGGCAGCGAATTGTTCAGCCACCCTCCGCTGAGCGTCCCCTCGATCGCCAGGAAGGACGCCGCCGTCCCGCCGTCTACGTCCTCCACTGTCGCGTCGGCAGTTCCGCCCGATTGCGAAAGGGCGATACCGTCGCCCGTCGAGTTGATGCCCGCCGTGACGGTACCTCCCGTCGCGGTGTTGATGCTGGTGATGATGTCGCCAATGGTCGTTGCCGTGCTCAAGTCGATGTCGTAAGCCGTTCCGAAGCCGTCGGTGATGCTGATATGGCCGCCTGGGAATGTCGTATTGCCGTTGAGGCTGGAAAGGGTTGTCGTCAGGGTGATCTGTTGCTGCCCGCCCGCCACCGCTTTCGTGTTCGTGGTGAACAGCGCCCGCACATCCGTCAGGCTGGCGCCCAGCGCCTGCGTCAGCGCGTCGGTATTGAGCGACAGCGTCCCATCCTGACCCACCGTGATGCCCACCGCCGCCAGATTGCGATACGACCCCACCCCGGTATAGGTCCGGGTGATAAAGGCCCCCAGCGCATCCTGCACCTGCTGCACCACTGGATTGCCGAACAGCACGCCGTTGTTGGTCTGGTTGGTGCTGTCGAACCTGGTTACCCCGGCAATGTTGTCGATCACCTTGTTGTAGCTGTCGACGAAATTCTGCACCGCGTCGGTGATCTGGCTCGTGTCGCTCGTGACGGCCACCGTCGTGCTGCCGATGCCCGTCAGATTGATCGACAACCCGGGCACCAGTCCCGAGAACGTGTTCGTCGCGCTTGTCGCGAGCAGCCCGCCGGTCCCGTTGGCGTTGCCGCCGTAGACCAGCGCCGCGTCCTGCCCCTCCACCAGCGAGGTCATATTGAATTCCACGGCACCGCCGTTGAAAATCAGCCGCCCCGCGACTCCCGAATTCCGGCTCGACAGGCTCAGGCGGTAGGGCGTCGCCCCCGATCCGTCATTGATGATCGCGGTGGCCACGCCCAGGTTGGCGTTGTTGATCTTGGTCGAGATGGTCGCCAGCGTGTCGGTGGCCTCGATCGTGACCGTCTTCTGGAAACTGCCGTCGAGTACGTCGTCCGTGAACGTGCCGGCAATGCCCAGGTCGCTTGCGGCGTTCCCGCCGTTGACGTCTTCGATGCGCGCCGCGCTGGAGGTGTCGGTCTGGGTGATGAGGATGCCGTCGCCGGTATCGTTCACGCGGGCGCTCAAGGCCAGCCCCGTCGTGTTGAGGCGCTGTATGACGTCGCCAATGGTGGTGGCGGACGAGAGGTCGAGCGTGAGGGTCGTCGGCGTGCCATCGGCGAGTTGCGGGGCGGTAATGCGGATCGATCCGGACCTGACGCCCGTGCCTCCGTTGAGGGTCGAAAGCCGGGTGTTTTCCGAAACGTAGCGCAGCCGCAGATCCCCCGAGTCGATCTGCGATCCCGTCGCAATTACGGTGCTCGTCCCGGCCAGGTGGAGGAAACTCGCGATGTTCCCCGTGCTGTCGGCCACGGTGAAACTGCCCGTTTCGCTCGACA
>JAFGJQ010000387.1 GCA_016929015.1 Phycisphaerae bacterium
CCATCCTGCGCCAGGCCGTGCTGGGTCGGGGTGGGCCCGGGCGGAGAATTCACGGAGGCGGGCATGGGACACTACTGCTGGATGTGCGGTCGCGTGCGGCCGGCGCCGTGAGCACCCAGGTCGCGCATTGCGACGGCGAGGGCGGCGGGATCTCAAACGTCTCGGCCGATCCGGGAATGTGACACAGCGCCGTGACGTACAGGTCCGCCACGCCTTGCCAGTAGCGCAGGGTCGGCGAGTCGCCCGTGCCGGTCTTCTCCGCGGCCAGCGCGAAGAGGGCCTCCCGCCAGTCTTCGTCGAAGGCCTTCCGCAGGGCTGCCTGGTGCGCGGGTTCGGCCTGCCCCTCCGGCATCTCCCAGCACAGATGCCCGTTTGGTGTGAGTCGAATCTCTGCCACGGCCGCGCCTTCGCTGCTCCATCCACAGCACACTCGCCCAGACTAATAGCCTGTCCTGAGACCAGCGGCAAGTTGAGCCCAGCAACGCGCTTGTCGCCGTCCGCGGACGAGCCCACTGCCGTGCGATAGGGCCACGCGGCACCAATCCGGGCCATTGGGCGGGATCGCTCCGCTATAGAGTTGCGATAGCCGGATGCTTCGGGGGAATGACCCGGTCAGGGAAGGGGCCGGGCACAGACGGCGCATTTGGGATTTGAAGAAGACCGGAGAGGGGGGGATTCGAACCCCCGGTGCAGGTTATTTCCCGCACGACGGTTTAGCAAACCGTTGCTTTAAGCCACTCAGCCACCTCTCCAACACCTTTTTCTTGACCTCAATCCGACCTGAACGTCGGGGGGTCGTGGCAGTCAGGGCGACTGCGATGCACGCACTCCGCCTGACCCGCCATGGCTCGACCCCGCGCACACTCAGGTCAGAGGCTGCACGGTCGGCGACGCAGGTCGCCAACGTTCGTCCAGTCGGGATGAACCTCGCCCGCCGGACGGCCACTGGAGTCTACTTCGGAACGCGGCAGGAGGCAAGGGATGGTTGCCGGTGCCGGCAGGGCGACCCGGTCGCCGCCGACCGGCACAGAGCAGGGTGTCTGTGTCGGTCTGCCGACGAGAGCGTCCGGGCGTAGGGCATCCCCGGCCGTGTCACTGGGCGTACGGAAACGCAGCGAAGTCGGCCAGGTCTACGTCCCCATCGTCGTCGAAGTCGAAATCGTACAGGCAATCCGCTGCAGATCGGCCAACAAGGATCGGCGCCGGCGTCGCACCCGGACCGGCCAGACAGTCGGCGAAGAACGGGTAGTCGTCCAGGTCGACATCGCCATCGTGATCACCGTCGCCGGGCGGCGGGCTGAGGATGAACACACGTGTGTCGGGGTCCGAGGTATCGGTCCGCCCGTACCCGACGATCTGGTCGCGTTCGTTGATCCCCTCCACAGACTCGCGGGTCCACCCGACCAGATCAATCATCTGCATGTTCCCGCCGCCGTGGCCATCACTGTACCAGCCCAGGCGCGAGGCGGAACTGCCGATACTGCCCACCATCCGGCCACGATCGTTGATCGCCGCTCCCCATTGCGAGCCGACCGCCGTGGAATCCACAGCATACCACCCATTGTCATACGTAACGGCTATGATCGTCCCGCCAAGCTCGACTCGTGCACGGCCCACGGTCTGCCCGACGCTGTTGATGTCGACGGCGCTGCAATTTTCGGGGCCGATTCGTCCGAGGACGGTGAGCGTGTTGCTTTGGATGTCGTAGGTCCATGCCACGGAATAGGCCAAGGCATCGTCGGCGACGCCGCAGATCACGTTTCGGTTGTTTACGCCGTAGGCGAACTGCGGCGAGACAAGCCCCGCGGCACGGATGTAGGGATCGAGGCTGTAGGACGTTCCATTGTCGTAGTAAAACGCCAGGTGCTCGCCCGCGGTGCTCCAGCCGTAGCCGACCACCACGCCGGCATCATTGATGCCGTACGCCCGCAGGTCCGAATCCGGGTTGGCTCCTGGGGGGTAGGGCAGAGTGATGAGAGTGGTGCCGACCCAGATCACCGCTTGCGTGTCTCCGTTCGCGTTGTGTGAAAAGCCGCAGATCACGCCGGATGCGTTGATCCCTGTGGCGATGCCGATCGGCAGGTCGGTCCCCGGCAGAAGCGGCAACTCCGTCACCGTGGTGCCGTCGTACCGGAACGGCGTGGCCGAGGCATTCGTCACATAGTTGCCGTTCCCGCAGATGACCCCGTTGCTGTTGATGTCGGCGGCCTCGGCGCCTCCCGTCCAGTGCGGCAGCATGGGAACTTCATGCACCACCCAGGCGGCCTGGACCGGCATCACCACGCCCAGCACTGCAAGAACACTGCCGCCCACAACCGCACTTCGCCGTGTGTTCATCGGAATCCTCCTTGCCGCAACCCGCTCCGGGCTCTCCCAACGCCAGCACGCACAATCACTCATCAAGAGACGCTGCGTCGGCCCGGCCAGGCCGAACCGACGCAGCATCAATCTTCCCCATCCTTATCGAACGCCGCCCGGCCGTCGGGCTTAGCGCCGACGACGAATCAGCGCCAGGCCGCCCAGCCCCAGCAGGGCCAGCACAGACGGCTCGGGTACGACATACAAGGGGCTCGCGACATTGCCGCTTCCCACGCCAGGCACTTGATACGTGTGGAGAGTCAGATTCCCGTCATACCAGCCCATCGACTGAACGTTCGTACTGGCCATCGGGCCGGCCAGCAGCTCCGCGCTGGTCATGAAAATCTCAAGCGAAGGGGCCGGGCTGGCCGGATCGAAGCGCATGATGTTGTCCGTGGCGCTCTCGAAGAAGTAGATCAGTCCGTCCGGTGCATAGAAAACATCACCAAAGGTGACACTGGAACCGGCGGTGACGGCCGTGATATCCACTGTGCTCAGCGCGATGCTCAGCGTTCCGTCCGGGGCCCGCATTCCCATGGAGTCAGACGTGGCGTCGCCCCAATACAGATTCTGCCCGCTGTCATAGGTCATTCCGCTAACGATGGAGGGGGCGCTCGTTCCGAGGCCATGAAGCGACTGTAGTTGCGTCTTACTGACCAAAATGGAGGTCGAATTCACGCCTGCGGTCAGCATTAGATTGTCAGCGCTGGATTCGAAGAAGACCATTTCTCCAGTCGATGTCGTTTCATTGCCGTTTCCAAGCTGGACGGCCGTGCCACCTGAAACACTTTGGATGGTCGCCTTTGGGACGTACTCCGTCGGTGCTCCGGTCGCAATATCAACTTTCCAGATGGAATCGCTTCCGCCTTCGGCGAAAATCAGCGAGTTGCCGCTCAGACCGAATCCCAGCGCGTTGGTCATGGTGGTGGAACCGCTAGCGGCAGACCACTGGGCATTCGTCATGACCACCGAAGGGACCTGCATGCCTCCGAGATTCTCGACTTTCGTGATATTGGCGGACTTGCCATCGCTGCTGAATCCGTTGAGCGTGAAGTAGGCCGTCTCGCCGTCGAGGACGTTGGACCAGTGACGGTCACCCGTCCCGCCAGCCTCGACGTTGCTGCTGGAGACCAGTTGCTTGTATCCCACACCCATGGCCGGCGCGGTGATCAGGCAGGCCACCGCCAGTGCGGCCAGTACTCTCGTTGCATTCTTCATGTTCCCACACTCCTGCTTCTGTCTGGCGACCTGATCGCCGGCTTCCTCCGACGCCGGAGGACACTAAAGAGCCGCGCGCACGGTGGCCGCTTCTGGTTCGCTGTTTCCGACTCTCTCAGCTCCCAGCCGACGCTTGCGACTCTCTCTCCGGCATCGGGTTACGCAGGACGGCCTGCTTGTGCAGGCCAGCCGCGCCTCGATGTGACAACATGCACCCTTGAGGTCGTATTGTACTGGAATGCAGGGGTTTGAGTCAATTCTGATCCCGCTGCAATGCGGTTTCGGATCGCTCGGAATGGACGCATATCGGACCCTCCGCCGCACGATTGCATTATGCCCACGTGGAACGAAAGGGCGGACGGCTAAACGAGTGTCTAAGTGCCATTAAAGAGACAGAAACCGTTGGTCTGGCGCGGCCTCGGACTACGCGCGGGATCCTTCGCATGCCGACTCAACCCGGGATTCGCGGAAGGTGCCATTCGCGGACGCACGGTCCGCCTACGGGTGTGCGAACCGCTGCTGAAAGATGGCGAAGTCGCGCAGGTCCACGTGGGTGTCGGCATCGTAGTCACAGGCTTCGTGGCCGTTGCCGGGGATCACGGTGTTCACCGGGCCGGTCAGGGCGGCGGACCAGAACAGATAGTCAGTCTCGTCCATCACGTCGTCGGCGTTGAAGTCGCCGTAGCCGGCTGAGCGGACCACGCGCAAGGTGATGCTGTTCTCCGCGCAGTATCGCGCACCGGTGACAACCCGAAGGCTGGTCGTCGCGTACTTCGTGTCGTTGTTGGCGAAGTTGCCGCCGCGAGTGACGCGGTAGTTGACGGCGCCCCAGGGAGACTCGAGCGTCGTGTCGGTGAGCCACTCGGATCCGTTTCCGCACAGGTCGTACAGGCCGTAGTGGTTGCGGGTGTCGTTCGTCGGCGTCCCGTCCGTCAGCAGATTCACGCCGTCGTACCACCCAACGGGCGTGGTCTCCAGGAATGGATCGAGGCTGTTTAACAGGTTGGCGTCGGCGTTCGCGCACGCATCGTCACCAAAACCGAACGTCCAGTGATCGGCTGGAACGATCTCGCCGTCGCCGGGACCGGAACGGTCCGAATCGGGTGCAGCTGGGTCAAAGGCGGCAGCCTTGTACCATTCGCTGTATGGGTTCGTCGTATTGTTCCACGTGGTCGCGACGCCGGGACCGGCCCCACCGGCATTCTGGCCGTCCATCGGCAGGCGGAATCCGCGATAGTCGCGGACCAGGGCCAGCCGTTCCGCGGGCAGCAGGCCGTTGGTGGTCCACGTTACGGCAGTGACCGGGTACCACTCCCCTTTGGTGCCGCCCTCATGATAGCACACGTCGGCGGCGGGCAGGCCATGGTTGAGAGTCAGCCAGTTGCAGAATTTAGCGGCGCCGAACCAGCTTACGGTGCCGACGGGGTGGTCCCCGAGACCCGACAGCACATAGTAGCGGCCGCCGACCGGCTGACCGGCGTCGTACTTGATTTTGGAATCGGGGAGGTCCGAAGTTTTGTAGAGCGTCCGGTCGAGCTTGTCGGTACTTCCGCAGCCGGTGACGTCCTCCATGTACACGTCGGCGTTGGCCGGATCGATCCACATGTTTGTGCAGCGGGGATCGTCCGGCGTGGTCTGCAGGCAGACTTCGGCGTCGTTGAGAAACGCGCAGTACTGGGTGTTCGTGATTTCGTATCGGCTCATGTGAAACGAATACGTCGGGCCGCCGGGTTCGTAGTCCGTGCCGGGAATAACGACCGTCTCAACGGGCAGTGGCGTGCGCTCCGCGGCGACGGCCGGCAGCGTGAGCAGGAGCATTGCCAGTGCTACTACGATGCGTTCCACGGCGTACCTCCGTTCCGAATCCATTCCCGAGGCTGCGCCTACGGGCATGCCACCTACCTCCTGCGGGACCATCCCGGCGCGCCGGGATCCCAGCCGGTCTCTCTCGGTCCGCACGGCGGACCCTACGGTATGGCAAACAACCGCTGCACGTGACTGTAATCGCGCAAGTCCACGTGGGCGTCGCCGTCATAATCATAGGGCTCATCGCCGGGCGCCGGGGCCTCCACAGGCCCGGTGATCCGCGCGGCGAACACCTGATAATCCGCATCGTCCGAGTCGCCGTCGTCGTCAAAATCGCTGTACCACGGCGTGATGCGTGCGGTCAGCACGTGACCGCTGACATTGCCGGTGGTGAAGACCAGCCGCCGACCTACAGGCAGAATCCAGGACACGCTTATGCTCAACCCGGGATCATCCATGAACGCGCGGATGTCCGCATGGGTCGCGAAGGTGCCAAGCTGTCCCGACCGATTGCAGCTCAGGATAGAGCTTGAGTAGATCTCGTAGAAGTAGAAGACGTCCTGAGGGTCGACGGTCAGGCCGTAGATCGCGGCAAGGCTTTGTCCGGTGTACGCGATGATCTGCGGCTGCAGCATTACGGGCACGAGCCCGGTCGTCGTCTCATCCCAGCGATAGATGCCACGCTGGGGGTGATTGCCTCGAAGGGAGATGTAGAGGTCCCTGCTCCGATCCATCGTGATTTGCAGCGAAATCGCGTTGCCTCCCGCTGCCAACACGGCGGAGAAAGGCACGTGTTCGGTGTCGACCACCGGGCCGGCCAGCGGGATACGATGAATGGATTGGTCGGTCGGAGATGAGACCTGGTATTTGTAGTAGGCGTAGTGACCGTCTTGCACGAACCCACCTTCGGGGCGTCCCGGGTCGGTCGTCAGGTCCAGCAGTAGTGGGGGGTTCTGCCCGCTCACGCCGGCGAGTACTTCCAGGATGCCGCGCTCATCGGCGACCAGATACGTCCCGCGGGCCGGAACGAACACCGGACATCCGCAACCAGTCCAATTCCCGGCCGGCACGAGCTCCGTGCCGGTGATGGCGCCCTCCGGCCATTCGAGCAGCGGCCCCCCCAACGTCTCAATGAACAGGCAATTGGTGATCGAGTTATGAGCAAGGTATAGGCCCGCTGCCGGGAGGTACTGGCGGTCGGCCCAGACGGAGAAATCGACAGCCACCGCCGGCGCGGTCGCGATGAGGGTCGACGCCAGCCCTCTGATGATCCTCTTTCCCCACATCCCCGCTCTCCTCCGATCAAAAACACGGGGTCCGGCGCCGGACCCCGCGAATCAAGATCAATCTGTTTGCAGCATGCCAGCGACTACCGCCGCCCCCTTGTGCGCTGCAAGCAACGTTGCCCCGCCGCGCTAGTAAGGACTCCACGCATGCAGTTCCGCCCGCATGTCGACGTGCAGCTCCACGTAGGCACGATTGGCCGCATCCCTTCTGCCGCTCAGTCGGTGCGGCGGTACCTGACAACTCGAATTCACGAAGTACTGGCTGAACGGCCCGTTATAACCGGTGGGGGGTGGTATGAATTGCGAGTTATCCTGCAGCAAATTATGGCTCGGCTTAAGCCGGTCGATCGGGGCCGGGCTGCTCAGAGTGCCACCCATGGCCAGCGAGAACATGTACGTGCAGCCGTATTCGCCCCATTTCTTGAGACCGCCGGCCTTGGCCTGCATCTGGGCGTTGGCGGGGCAGAGCCATCCCTTGCTTGACGCCGGATAGTACACGTTCTTGGATACGAAGTTGTCCGGTGGGGATGGTGGCGGCTGCCCCTCCGCACCGAGCTTCACGTGCGAGCCCTGGTCCAGGATGTATGAGATGCCGAAGCACTCGGGGTACCTTCCCTCAACCACGCCGTACCCGGATGGGCCGGTCATGTCCATCTTCAGGCCGGCAATTGCCCGGTATACGTGGTTGCCGAGCAGCTCCTTCTGAGGGAGGAATTGACGGTTGTCTTCCGAATAGGCCCACATGGCTACGCCGATGCCATGCAGGTTCGTCATGCACACGGTGACCTTGGCCTGCCTTCGTGCCGCCTGAAGTGACGGCAGCAGGATCGCGACAAGCAGCGCAATGATGGATACCACCACCAGCAATTCGATCAGAGTGAATCCGTGCGGCGCGGACCTGGCGCGAGCCAGGGGATACTGGGGGATCCTACGGTTTGTGCGGACCATCGGGCCGTTCCTCCAAAGCCAACCTATCCCGAAACCACCGGGTACGCCCGGTCACCTGACCCTTCGTTCTGACGGGGGCATCTGCCGATGGGTCCCGTCATATGTTATCGTCTACATGCGGGCATCCGCTCTATAGCGGTCCGGTCGCGTATTTCGCCGATTCCACGTAGTCGTCCAGATCGACGTCCTCATCGCTGTCCACGTCGCACACGTTGCACGGGTGCTCCGGGTCACCGGCGATGGGGGCCCCGAGGCACTGCTGGAATCGGGCGTAATCAACCAAGTCGTTGTCGATGTCCTCGTCGAAGTCGCCGTATTGCCAGGTCTTCATGTCCACGGCCAGAAGGTACCCGGGCTTGGCCGATGAGCCGACGCCGTAGGTCAGGCAGAGCAATTGCGTTCCCCGCTGCGTCATGTGAGTGAGGCCGGTGTTGGTCGTTGGGCCGAGCGCCAGAACTTCCGCCTCGGTTGCCAGCACGCGCATGTTGGTGATTCCGCCGATGGCCGGGCATTTGTGTATCGCGTCCGTCCCGACGTCACTCCAGTAGACGGTTCCCATCCGGTCCACTAAGAGACCGTTCACGTATGCTCCCGAGCCGGACTGAGTCGTGAGTCCCTGGCTGACGTAAAACGCGTACAGGTCGTTCGATGTGAGAAACGTGTTGAGCGTAACGCCGTCCGCCGTCCACACGATGTCGTCCGTTTCGATCTCGCTGAACCAGACTTTCCCAAGCGAGTCCGTCGTGATTTCGTTCATGACTCTCGCGCTGGAAGGGTTGAACGATTCACCGCTTTCCGCCTTCACGCGGCCGAGGGTAACCTGAGCCGAAACGTAATCCACCAAGGTCGCGTTCGGGACAAAGAAGCTCAGACTCCCCGGGGTCATGGTGTTGCACTTCACTACCGAAGACGTCTTGCTCTCCCGGAAATACAGCGTGCCTCCGTCCGGGCTCATCCCTGGGGGACCTCCACAGTTCGGATAGACGGTGGGAACCGCGAAAGTGACCGGGTCGAGAGCGCGGAAGTCCGCTTGAGTGATCCACCGCTGCAGCTTCATGTAATAGACCACGCCCTCGCCGTGGCCCGGGTCCCGGTCAAGCTGGATGGTGTTCTCGTCCAGGACCTGTGTCACAACATAGGTCCCCGACGTGACGCCCGGAACGCTGACGATCGTCACCCGGTCTCCAGGCACAACGCCGCTTGACGCGAATGAGGCAGTCGCATCGTACAACGCGCCTGCGGGCAACCCATTCGTGCTGATGTTCGCATTTGTGCCGTTGGGCAGATCAGGGTCCAGCATGCCTACGATGCAGTACTGGTCGCTGATGGTTCCGTCCGGGTTCTTGAGTTGACCGCCGAAGCAGGTGAAGTAGTACCGGTTGGTAGCGCCGGAGAACCTCAACCCCCACGTCGTGTAATCGCCTCCGATCGCCAGTGGCGCACCATCCTTGCCAAAGTCGAGCATCTGCGTCACGTCCATGACCATCGACGAGTTCACCAACCAGGGCCCGTTACCATCGTTGACGGTGTCGTCCACGATTTCGATGAAGTTGAGCGACTTGTTGCTGCTCGACGTGACCGTGTAGATGTGATCCAGCGCCGGATCGAACCCGAACGCATAGAATAAGTAGTTTCCCGGCAGATGGATCGCATCTTCGTGAACGGCCTTGATCACCGCGGCCTGAATGCTCGCCGCACACGCGCACACGGCCACCGCCACCATCCCAGCCAGCAGTTTTGATTTCATTTCCATCCTCTCCGCAGATTTGACCCGAACCATCGGCCACGACCATTCGCGCCGCGGTCAGTAAGAGCCATCCCTTATGACCTCTTCCCCAGACAACAACCGCGATGCTGACGTGCCACAAAACAAACCACGTTCGCTCGCCGCAGGGTGACCCGAAGGCGGACACCACGCAGTACAACGGCAAGTATACCCCAATCGCCACTTGGCCGGAAGCAGAAAGTTCTTCTTCAGTACGGGTTATGCGGCATGAATGGCACCTTTGACAGGCCCGCTAACCTGTTGGTGCAGCAAAACATGGAAACAATCCAGTCACACTGCATTCCGTGCTTGCGGGGCAACGCGATGGGTGTCCTTCGCTCGTGTCCGCGGGGCATTCCGAGTAGGATCATGGCTCGATCTGTGCGAGGATGCAACAATCGTGGGACGCTGGAGCCAGACCATCTTCTCATGTCGAGCGGAGCTGCCCGCGATGCCGGGGGCGGCGCCCTCGTTCCGTTCACGATTGAACCCACGGACTCAACCCGCGCTCCGTAGACCCCGGTCGCACGTGTGGTGGTTGGCCGCGTTCTTCATGGCCTGTTGTGCCGGGCCCGCCGCCGTGGCAGGTGCGGATCGGGAGATTCCGCTCGCCCTCATCGACGGCAGACCCTGTGCCCGGTGCGTCATTGCATGCGGGGAGCGGTCCATACCGGCCAATGTCACGTTTGACCTGGGGTCGCGGGCGGCGGTGCTGGTACATGACCGGACGGCCAAGCTGCTGGGGGCGGACGTGGCCCGCCGCGTCGAGTTGCGGTTCGGGGACCTTGTGATGCCGAACCTGCAGGCCGTGGCCGTGGGGCTGACGGAACTGGAAGCGTTGACCCGGGACCACGCGGCAGAGCTGGGCGAACTGCCGGCGGTCGCGATCGTCGGGATGCCGGCCTTCAAGGGGTACACGCCGCAACTGGACCTCGCCGCCGGCGTGCTGCGGTTGCTGCCGGCGATCGACCCGGGGAGCGACTGGCCGTCGGCGGGCGTCGGGCTGGGCAATGAGAAGCTGATCACCTTGGCCTACGAGGAGCAGGGGCACGGGCACTGGCTGTCGGCCGTGGTGCCGGACGACGGTGAGGGGTTCAAACTGCGAGTGCGGTTCAGCACCGCGCAGCACGATACGCTCATCGACGGCACCGTGGCGGACCTGGCCGGCGCTCCGGGCGGTGATTTGGAAACGTTGAACCTGGGGCCGATCAACATCGCCCGATACGTGGCCCTGCGACCGGAAGACCTGACGCAGATTCCCGTGCCGCATCCGGACGTCATGCTGGGCACGGGCCTGCTGAGTCATTTTCGAGTGACGATCGACTTGGCCAACCGTCGGATGGCATTCGAGCCGGTGCGAGAGCCGGCATTTCCCACGGAGGAGCGGGAATACTTCAAGGCGCGGGTGGAGCAGGACGCGGGTGCCCTCGAGCAGTTCATCGAGAAGCACACCACCTCGCGGCTGGTGGGCGAAGCGGCGATCGAGCTGCTGGCGCTGCGCCTGGACGAGTACCCGCCGGATGAACAGGCGATCCGCCGGGCCGTCCGTCACCGGGCGAACGCGGCGCCGCCGGAGCGTCGAGCCCAGACGATGGTGGAGCTGGCCGACATGTTGCTCAACGGCGAGCGTGACGACCGACTGGCCCTGGCTTCATACGTGCTGGAAGTCGGGCTGGAGTACGCCCCGCTGGACGTCAACGCGCGAGCGGCGCACTTGCTGCACGCCCGGTTGGGCTATGTGGCCTTGCAGACGGACGACCTGAAGCAGGCGCGGCGGCACCTGCTCTCGTCGGCTTTCGGGATGCCGAAGGATCCGTTGGTGAACTTCTGGATGGGCGAGTTGTACGAACGTTCCGGCCGGCCG
>JAFGJQ010000388.1 GCA_016929015.1 Phycisphaerae bacterium
CGCCAAGGCTGAGGCGATTCTCGAAAAAGTGCGCCGCGCCCGAGCCGTCCTGGATAAGATGCAAACAGCGTGAAAGACTGCACTAGCATCATCGTGCCACTTTCGGATCCGGACGGGATGCCATGGCCGCGTATTGTCGCCAAACGAAGGGCGGCCAGTTTATCGATGTCGGCATCGAGCTGGCAGACGTGGACCCCGAGAAGTAGAACTCGCCGCGCGGGATTGCAGGTCCAGCCGTCGTGCAAAGGCACAGCCGGCCCGGCCAGCGAAGCCAATGGGGTGCTTTGCGGGCGAGCCCTATTGCAGCGACTGGCATGCGCGACACCGGAAGCGCCATATCTTTCCCCGCACGTCGCGAAACCCGCCCCTCACGCCATCAGCCGCAGCCGCAGCAGGTTCAGGGCTGTTTTGCACGTCCGGTCGCGGATGGCCCAGCGGCTCAGGTGATCGCTGAGCTGCAGCCGGTGAACGCGGCACTCGCGGCGGTCCGCCAGCCCGATGAACACCAGGCCCACCGGCTTGTCCGCTGTGCCGCCGGTCGGGCCTGCCACGCCCGTCACCGACAACGCATAATCCACGCCCGCCCGCTGCAGGCACCCGACGGCCATCGCCTCCGCAACCGGCTCGCTGACCGCCCCGTGCGCGGCGATCAGCTCCGGCGGCACACCCAGCAGCTCGGATTTCGACTCGTTGGAGTACGTCACGTAGCCGCGCAGGAAATACCGGCTGCTGCCCGAAACGTCCGTGATCGATGCCGCAATCATCCCGCCCGTACAACTCTCCGCGACGGCCAGCGTCTGCCCGCGTTCCGCGAGCATTCGGCCCACCACGCCGGGCAGCGTGTCGTCGTCCTCGCCGAACACGATCTCGCCCAGCAACGCCCGCATCGCCTTCGCGTCCGCATCGACCAGCCGCTGCGCCTCCTGCTCCGAAGCCGCCAAGCCGATGATCCGCACGCTGATCAGCCCTTCCGACGCCTGTGTACCCACCGATGGGTTCCGGGCCGGGGCCATGAATGCGGCGATCTGCTGTCCGATGAACGACTCGCCCTGGCCGAACGTCCGCAGCACCCGGACGGACACCGCCGCTTCGCACCCCTGGCGCAGCTCCGGGGCCACGTGCTTCTCGAACATCCGCTCCATTTCACGCGGCACGCCGGGCAGGCAGAAGACGACCGCACGGTGCAGCTCAGCTCGCAGGCCGGGCGCGGTGCCCCAGGGGTTTTCCATCGCCCGGGCACCCCGGGGCACCAGCGCCTGCTGCAGGTTGCTCTCGCCCATGGGCCGGTTCATCTTGCGGAAGAGGTTTCGGATGTGCTCGACGGACGCTTCGTCGCGTTCGAGCGGCTGGCCCAGGGCGGCGGCCAGGGAGTCGCGGGTCATGTCGTCCAGGGTCGGACCCAGGCCGCCCGTGACGATCACGACCTCCACCTCCCGGGCGGCCCGCACGATCTCGTCCCGGATGGCGTCCAGCCGGTCCCCCACCGTGACGTGCCGCCGCGGCACCACGCCTACCGCCATCAGAGCCCGGGCCAGCCAGGCCGTGTTGGTGTTGACGATTGCCCCGGTCGATACTTCCGTTCCGATGCTGAGGATGTCGGCATCCATGGCCCAAAAGGGTATCATTGTGGGCACACCGCGGGAAGCGACGCGGCGGGAGGCCGCCCTGGTTCCGCGGCGGGCGGACTCGCTTTGGGGAGCCGGCCATGCCCATTCGCGCCGTTGCATTCGACCTCGATGACACGCTGTACCCCGAGCACGCCTACGTGGAGAGCGGCTTTGCCGCGGTGGCGCGTGCGTTCGCGGACAGGCTGGCCGCCCCTTTTGATTTGCTGGATCGAATGAAAGCCCTGGCCGCCTCTCCAGACCGCGGCCGCGTGTTCAACATGATCTGTGCGGAGGCCCGCGTTGCCGAGCCGGACGCGCTGGCCGCGGAAATGGTGGATGCATACCGCCGGCACGTGCCGAACATCACGCTGTTCCCCGACGCCGCGGCTGCCCTGGCCCGCCTGCACGGCCGATACCGCCTGGCCCTGATCTCCGACGGGTATGCCGTCTCCCAGAACGCCAAGCTCGATACGCTGGGCATCCGGCCGGCTTTCGATGCGGTGTATTTGACCGACGATTGGGGCCGGCAGTTCTGGAAGCCGCACCCGCGGGCGTTTGAAGCGGTCATGCAGCGGTTTGCCCTGCCCGCACCGGCCTGCGCCTACGTCTCCGACAACCCGGCCAAGGATTTCGTGGCCCCCAACGCCCTCGGCTGGCGAACCGTCCGGGTTCTCCGTCCCGGCGGTGTCTACGCCGATGCCACCGCCCCGCCCGGCGGCGAGCCGTCCGCGACCGTCCCGAGCCTGGATGTGCTCGAAGCCGTTCTGGCGGGCTGAGCCGAAGAAACGATGAAGAAGGCACGTAGGCACGAAGGCACGTAGGCACGAAGGACCTGCTGGGCCGAGATTCCCATCGAGGCCGCCCCTGTGTACGGTGCGCACTGGCGCGCCTGAAGAGGCGCTATCGTTTCGCGGAGGGATCGGATTCGATCGGCACGTCCGGGATGATCACCGTTTCGCCCCAGATGTTCGTCAGGTCTACAGTTTGGCGGGCCACTTCCTCGCTCGGCACGAAGATCACGTCCACCTTCATCACATCTGCATCGGGCACATTCTCGCTGGAAGTGGACCAATGGGTGTTGCCTCCCGCAACGATGGAGACGGTTCCCTGCTTCCACTCTCGCAAACCGCTCCGCAGGACAACATCGAACGCCAGGTCCATTGGGGGTTGATCCAAACTGAAGATGCCCTCCAGGTACGGCGTTCCATCCGCCTGCTTCCGGCGTGTGAGCTCGATATCTGCCAGTGAGTCGCGCACGGCCTCGCGATGCTCCGGGGGGCTGGTGACGGTGACCGTCGGGTGATCCGCACCGACGACCTCCCACGGCGACGTCAGAGTTATCGACTGCTCCGTGATGACGGGGCCCTCGTCCGGATCGCGGTTCGGTTGATGCTCGCGAACGGTGCAGGCAAGCGTCATCTCCGCGTTGTGCCGGCCGTCCGAAATCCGGGTCCACTCCTCCGGACTGAGAGACATGAACGATCCGAACGCGCCGGTTCCTCCCGCATTCAGGTGACCGCCTCCGCCGCTCCGGCCGATGCGAATGATCTCGCCCAGCCGAGTCTCCCGCAAATCGTATAAACACAACAACACTTCGCCGTCCCCCGCCCGCACAGATGCCCTTCGCACCCGGTACACGACGGGATCGCCCCGCCGCACCTTGGGACGTATTTCAAGCGTGAAGGCGCTCGCGAGCGCCTGCTTCGCGTAGGTCTGCCAGTCTTCGTCCGACACCGCCCCGAGGGCGCGGGCGGTCTCGATGATGTTGCCCCAATCCGGCTGCCATGTGCGGGTTACGTCCGCCTGCACTTTCAGCGCATCGCTCACCAGCGTGTCGACCTGCTCGCTCGATAGCTCGGATGCGTTCAGCCGCCGAACCAGCTCCTTGAGTGCCCGGTCTGATGCAGGGCCCGTCCCGGCCCGTGCGCTCGCTCGCAGCCACGACACCGGCGTGATCTGGATCCAGTTCACACGACTCATCGAGGCGGATACCAGGGCACCGACCGGAACCAGCAGGATCACCCCCGCGATGATCGACCCCCGCCGCCGCTGCAGCCGGCCGATCCGGACCGCCCCCGGCTGCGTCCGGTCCGCGCCACACTCCGGGCACGTGGTTGTCTCGGGCGTCGAGCCGAACAGGTCATACCCGCACCGGGCGCAGAGCGGATGATCGCCGACCCTCCGCCCGCGCACACCCCGCACAAGCAGCACCACGCCGACAATGCCGAGAACGGCAACCAGCGGGAATAGCATGCATATGGAGATTGCCAAATGACGCTCCTCTCCGCGGCGCCCAGCATGCCGCGTCACCCTGGATTCGATCCGGCCGCACGTTTATTGGAGACGGGGGGTGCCACGCCCGTAGGCTTCAGCCTCGGGCATGTTCGGAACTCGAAACGCCGCATGCGCCTCGCCATGCCCGGCCCACCTTCGGCGGAAACGAGCATGGCACGCGGCCAAGTGGCAATCCACTACTCGGGCGTCGGCGCGCACACCAGCAGGCGGGCCGCATCCGTGCGAAGGGTGTTCATCGCGTCGCGCAGGCCGGCAAAGACCGCCGGTGAAAGGGTGTCCTGCCGGACCTCGATGGTTCGCTGGAACTGCACGGAGCCGTCTGAATTCTCGACGATCTGCTCCGCCCGGCCCCAGTCCCCCTCCACGGCCGGCAACGCCGCAGGCAGCACCGAGGCCGACCACTCCTTGGGCGGCTTGATGGTCAGGTCCACGCTTTCGCGGAAGCACCCTGCCAGTCGCACGTCAGTACGCCGATCCGACCGATCCAGCGGCATCGGGAAATCCGCCAGCGATGCAGAGCCGCCGCCCAGCAGCATCACCCGGTTTTTGCCCAGCGACTTGAGCGGCTCTTTCGAGGCCACCGACACCGTGGCCTGGAAAACGTCCGCGGAGAGGGCGGCCACAGAGTGCTTGCGAATCTCAAAACCGCTCAGCACGCCGCCCAGAATCCCCTTGAGCCGCTTGGACTGGCTGTCAGCCGAGTCCAGCGAATCCGGATCGTAGAACGCGCCGGTCAGCCGGACGCGCAGCTCGCCGGTGGCCGAGCCTTCGGCGTCCAGGTCGATGGTGCCGCTCACGTGGAGTTCGCTCGCGTCCGCCTCGCCCCGTTGAAGCACCGCCAGTGACTGAACCTGCCCGGCCGGGTCTACGTGCAGCAGCGCATGGCGACCCCACGTGCCGGGATTGCGGAACACGCCATGCTCCGGATGGACGTACACCGTTCCGTCCGGCAGGTCGACCGAAACCACCACGCCGGCCAAATCGGAGGCCGTCGGCAGCGCCGGCTCCCAGGCCGGCGTGCCAACCGCCAGGTACACGGTCGGCGTATGGCCCAGCGCGTGCATCGCGGCGGCGAGCAGGGCACCCGCCTCCAGCGGGTTGCCGTAGTTGGTGGCAAAGGCTTCGGATGCCGTCCGGCAGCTCAGGTCCCGGATGGTCTTGGGCGAGTTCACAAGGTTGAACGACTCGCGCAGCTTCTTGGTCACCGCGTCGAGGCGGGCCCGCGGCTCCGTTTCCTTTTCCGCGGCCTTGGTCACGAACGCCTTGATCGCCTCATCCGGCGCGCACGCTTGCTCGACGCGCGTCAGGTATGCCGCCGCCCAGGTGCCGGCGTTGGGGCAGATGGTGAACCGCAGCCGCCCGCACGATTCTTTCCACGGCGGCGACTGCGGCTCGTGCGGAACCGCAGGAAGGTCTTTGAACCGCCAGATGTACTTGCCGGCTGCGCCCTGCTCGGGGGCCGCAACCGGCTGCGCCCGGTCCAGGCGGTAGTGCAGCGGCAAGCCCTCCGGCAGAGTCACGGAGACGATGCGCTCGGTGATCGGCTGGGCGTCCTGGAGGTTCAGATCCGCCTCCAGCCACGGGACCACGCCCGCCCGCGTGACCACTTCGTAGTCCAGTTCCACCACCGCGCCGGGCTCGATGCCCACCGACGAGACTACCGTCTGCCGCCAGTCGCGGTACGCCGGCCAGCCGGCGACGTCATCGGGCCCCACCAGGTTGATGGCATACTCCGGCACGGGCTGCACGGTGCCGTCCGGCCGGATGGTCTGGGCCGTGTGGATGATCAGTTCGTCCGTGCCGGCGCAGTGGTCCAGCCGCGGATCGCCCAGCAGGCGCTCCAGCCGGGTGGTGACCATCAGGATCTTCTTGTGCTCGCGGCGGTGGAGTGTGCCGTCCGGTTCCAGCGTCCAGTTCTGCTCCCAGAGCTGGATGACGGCATCTGGCGCGGCGGCCTCCGCCCGCTGTGTGACGTTGGATGCCGGCTGCGCCGCGACCTGGGCAGCCTGACAGCCCGGGCTTGTCAGGGCAATCCATGCGACCGTCAGGCATGCCACCGCCAGGGAACACGAGAAACGTTCGGATCGGCAATGTCTGGTCATGATTGGCTCTCGAAGATGCATGGCATCATGTTCGTTCAGGTCAGGAAGCGGCATCCACGGTGCAGAGGACCCATTCTTCGCTGAGGCTCTTCATGGCATCCAGAACCTCTTTGAACCCCGGGTAGTCTTCCGCCGGGACAATCTGGTGCTTGAGGCTCATCTCCAGGTGAATGGTGAGGCCGCCGTCCACGGGCTTGGCTTCGAAGGTGAGCGAGGCGGCTTCTGAATCCATCTTCCGCGGTTCCGGCACTTGTTGCACGGTCCAGCCTGCGGGGAGCGACACCGTCTCGTCGTACCGCAGCATCCGCGTCGCCCGCAGACGCACGCCATACTGGCGGGTCTTGGCTTCCACCGGGTAAGACAGTTCTGAGGCCAGGAACGACGACAGCGGATGCGACAGCATCGGCACGCGGAACGCCCGCACCGGGCCCGAGCCTGCCGCATACTGAGGCGCCGTCACCTTCATCTCTATTGTTGAATCGACGGAGTAGTCCAGCGGATCGGTGTACGTCACGTGCTCGATCCGCGCCGTCGGCGAAATGCCCGCGGCCCGCTCAAGTACCGCCTGTCGCTCGTCCGGCGGCGTGCGCCAAATGGTGCGCCGCAGCGCGGTGCAGGCATATCCGCTCAACTCCGCGCGGAGGGAGGTGGTGAGCGTGCCGCTCTCATCGAGCGCGCTCTTCGTAGTGAACGCAGCCAGGTTCACCTCCGGCGGGAAGTATGGAGAAAGCGTCTGGTCTTCGCCTTCCGGCGTGCCGTATACCACGCCCTGCAGCGGCTCCGAGACTGACCACATCTGCCGCGACCACGGCGCCCACGTGGGGTCATAGAGCGTGAACGAGCCGTCCTTCTCCTTCACCACCACAACGGTGTGATTGAACTGGTCCGCGGGAATGCGTTCCACGCGTGAGCCGGCCATCGTCAACGTGGGGTAGGCGTCGATGCCCGCGGCCCGGAACATGGTGATGAGCATGCCCGCAATGTCCTTGCACACGCCCATGCGGTCGCGAAACGTCTCGATGCCGGTGTGCAGGGTAAAACCTTCCCGCGGGCCCCGGCTCGTGCCGCTGTACCGGATGTTGTCCGCCACCCAGTGCAGCAGGGCCGCCCGCCGGTCTTCTTCCGTGGCGGCCCCGGCGGTCACCTCGGCCACTTTCGCCCGGATGGCCTCGTCCGCCTCGAACTGATCCTTGTTCACATCCCAGAACCAGCGTGACTTCATGGGCCAGTCCGGCACGGTGGCCATCACGACCTTGGCCACGCAATCATCCAGGGCCACCATCCGTGGCTCGGTCTTGACGGCCGGAATATCGTCCGCTGCGAACGTGATGACGTGGTGGTCGGTGTTGAACCAGAACGACGACTTCAGCGGCTGGTTGTACACCTCGTACTGGACCGGCTTGTCCTTGGGCATGTGGACGGAGTACCGCTTCCGCCCAATCGGGTGCGAGCCCTGGAACAGCGTGGTCTCAAACCAGTGCCCGGGCATCGGCGGCTGAAGCTCGCCCGCCTCACCGGAGGCCGCCGCGGTCTCGCCCGCCAGGTACGCGATGTTCACGCCCGTCCGGCTGACTCGCACTTCCAGCACGTCGTCGACGTTCAGTCGGGGCAGATCCAGCACGTGCTGCTCGTTGCCCCAGTAGAGCATGTGCTGGGGCGCGGGCTGCGTGATCACGCCCGCCAACGGCACTTCCTCCACACTTCCGCCGGACCGATGAATCCGAACGGAGCGAATGGCCACGCGGTACGTGTCCGGGTCAAACTCCAGCACCTGCCGGGCGAGCGCCTTCACCCCCGCGTCCGTCAGGACCTTTATGACCTGGCAACTCTCCGTCGTGGCCAGGCCCGAGTCCCGCACGAAGACGTCCGCCTCGTCCAGCAGGTAGACGAACGGCGCGTCGTCGTAGTCCTTGGCCGAGCCCGCCGACTCAATGAGCTTCCGGATTTCCTCGTCCGTGGCCGGTTTCGGCACATCGGCCCGCACGGCCAGTGCACACGCCGCCATCGCGGCGACAATCCACACGCATGCTGTCTGCTTGTCTCGCATGGGTAGAATCCCGCAGGTTTCACTCTGATGGGAATACCGCTTTCCCTGTCCCGCGCTGACAGGCAAGGCCCGTCCCAACTGGGCCGGAGCAGACACTGTAGCCGTCGGCCCCCGGACCGTCCAGCAGGGCTGGACCGGTGCCGTGCGCCGTGAACCGGCGTGCCCGCCTTGCCGCCGGGGACCGTCGCAAATAAAGTATACTGGGCGGTGCGAGCTGGACGATGGTTGGAGGGGCCTGCGTCTGCGGTCCGCCGCCGGATGGCACAGCCCTGCAACCGGAAGCACACGGACGCGCCAATGAAATTCGCCTTGATCATCCCCGACGGCGCCGCGGACGAACCGCTTGATTTGCTCGGCGGCCGGACCCCGCTGGAAGTCTCCACCCTCCCGAACATCAACTGGGTCTCCACGAACGGCCGCCAGGGACGGGTCCGCACCGTCCCCCGCAACTTCTCGCCCGGCTCCGACGTGTGCATCATGTCGCTGCTCGGCTACAACCCCGCCAAGGATTACAGCGGCCGGGCGCCGCTGGAGGCCGCCGCCCAGGGCATCGAAGTCGCCGGCACCGACCTGGTCTTTCGCTGCAACCTGGTGACCATCGTCGAAGGCATCATGGACGACTTCACGGCCGGGCACATCTCGACGAATGAAGCCGCCACGATCATCGAAGACCTGAACCGCCACGTGGGCGCCGACGACGCGAAGTTCTACCCCGGCGTCTCCTACCGGCACTTGCTTGTGCTGAAAGACGCCGCGGAGATTGACTGCGAATGCACGCCCCCGCATGACATCATCGGGAAGAAGGTCCAGGCGTACCTGCCCAAGGGCGCGGGGGCCGAACGGGTGCGGTACATCATGGAGCAGGCCGAGACCTTGCTCTACAACCACGAAATCAACGATGTTCGACGCGAGCTGGAGGAAAACCAGGCCTCGCACATCTGGCTGTGGGGCCAGGGTCGCAGCCAGGCGATGGAGCCGTTCAAGAACCGCTACGGCCTGCGGGGCGCAGTGATTGCCGCCGTGGACCTGGTACGCGGGCTGGCCCGCCTGGTGGGCATGGATGTCATTCACGTGCCCGGCGCCACCGGCTACCTGGACACGGACTACCGCGGGAAGGGGCAAGCGGCCGTCGAGGCGCTGGACGAGTACGATCTGGTCATCGTTCACGTCGAGGCGCCGGACGAGGCCGGGCACAACGGCGACGCCAAGGCGAAGATCCAGGCACTGGAGCGAATCGACAAGCACATTGTCGGCCCGGTGCTGGAAAAGCTGCGCAGCTTCGACGCCTGGAAGATCCTCATCGCACCCGATCACCCCACGCCCGTGGACAAGCGGACGCACACCGCCGACCCGCCCCCGTTCTGCCTGGCCGGCGAGGGCGTGCAAGCAGTGCTTGAACGACCCTTCACAGAGCGGTCCGCGGAGGGCAGTGACCTGCAGATCGACCCCGGCCACTCCCTGATGCCGTTCTTCCTGAAATCGTGACAATCGTACATAACGCATTCCGCCACAACGGGTAACAGCGTTTTGCCGCGAGGTGGGGATCCTATTGGCGGCGGTGCCCGGATGCCCGGTTGGACTGCCGTAAAGTTTTGCGTGGCAAAGGGTCGATAAGTCTGAGCGACCGATAACGGGTCACGTGGACATTGTGTTCTGGCAGGAGCCGATGGGCATGGACATCCCGAGCTGGGTAGAGCAGAGACAGGCGGCAGCAGGGTTGCGGCAGGGACCGCGACGGGCTCGCACCATCCGCATCGCAGCCCTGAGCGACGGATCGTTGCCGCCGAACGATGACGTGAAGCCGACCGACGTCTACATCGAAGCCACCGACCCGGACGGCGAGACTTCCGTCTGGTACGACGACTGGTGGTGGATGGAGTGCCTGTCCCGCTGGAAGGACGACGTCGTCACCATGCACATCCTGCCCACGCCGGCCGCCTTGCTGCATCCGGTGATCCTGCATCACGTGGAAATGGCTCGGCGCGTGGCGCCGCAGTGGCGCATGGTCGGACACTGTTGGCTGGAGGAGCTGGATCCCGATTCGGCGTCCGAGGCGATTGCCCGGAGTCCGTATCATGAGATCCGCGTGATCGAGGGCCCGGTGCCTGACCCCGCACGCAAGAACCCGCGCGGCATCGAGGCGATCCAGGACCTGATCCGTCCGGTCCGCCAGCTTCAACGCGAGTCCGGCCGCACGCTGCCCATTCTGGTTCGGGCCAGCGTTCCCGTCGTTCCCATGAGCGACACGCCCGTCGATCGTCCGGCCCTCGCGGTGGAACGGCCGGAGAAGGTCAGAGTCCAATGAACGGGAGTTCGCCCTCCGGCGAACTGCTGCAACTCTTCGTTTCCTCGGAATTCGGCCTGCGGCGGCACTGCCGTCGCGTATGCACTTCGCCGCCGCATGATCGCCGGTCGGTCCGGGTTCTCTCTTATCGCACCGCCACTGCCCTGTGGATAGAATCCCCGCGATGCCGCTGATCGTTCAGAAATTCGGAGGCACGTCCGTGGCGTCGGCGGAGAAGATCCACCGGGCCGCTCGCCGCGCCGTCAAGGCCCGGCTGGACGGCTACGACGTTGTCCTGGTCGTGTCCGCCATGGGCAAGACGACGGACAGCCTGATCGCCCTGGCCAAAGAGGTGACGCCGCGCCCGCCGCGGCGTGAGATGGACATGCTGCTGACCACCGGCGAGCAGGTCTCGATCGCCCTGATGGCGATGGCCATCGATGCGGCCGGGCACCGGGCCATCAGCCTCACCGGCGGCCAGCTTGGTCTGGTGACGAACGGCGTGCACATGGAGGCCCGCATCCAGCGCATCAGCCGGGCCCGCATCGAGCAGGAGCTACAGGCGGGCAACATCGTCATTGTGGCGGGTTTTCAGGGCATCGACGAGCGGGGCGAGATCACCACGCTGGGCCGTGGGGCGTCGGACACGACCGCCGCCGCCCTGGCGGCCGTACTGGACGCGGAGATCTGCGAGATCTACACGGACGTGGACGGGGTCTACACTACGGACCCGCGGATCGAGCCACACGCCCGGAAACTGGACGTCATCGGCTACGACGAGATGCTGGAAATGGCGGGGGCGGGAGCCAAGGTGATGCACTCCCGCGCCATCGAGTTCGGCAAGAAGTTCCAGGTGCCCATTCACGTGCGCAGTTCCCTGACCGACACACAAGGGACCCTGATCATGGCAGAAACCCCGGGAATGGAAGACATCGTGGTCCGTGGCGTGACCTTGCAGGAGAACCTCGCCACCGTGGTGCTTATCGGCGTGCCCAACAACCCCGGCATGGCCGCCACCGTGTTCGCGGAGATCGCCCGGCACCACATTGTCGTGGACGACATCATCCAGAACATCTACGACGGCGGGAACGTGGCCAACATCGGGTTCAGCACGCGTCAGACCGAGGCGGATCGCGTGCGGGAACTGGGCCAACAGCTCGCCGCCAGGTACGGCTTCCGCGGCACGGAAGTGGACGAGAACGTCTGCAAGGTCAGCGTGGTGGGCATCGGCATGCGCACGCACTCCGGCGTGGCCTCGCGCGTGTTCCAGACGCTGGCCGACGCGAAGATCAACATTCACTCCATCTCCACCAGCGAAATCGTCATCGGCTGCATCATCAACCAGGCGGACGGGCACCGCGCCGTGCAGGCCCTGCACGCCGCCTTCGAGCTCGATCGGCCGGAATCCACAAAGGCGCCGGCGTGACACCTCTTCCGGAATGACGCCGGGGACGCGACGGTCACCCCGAAGAAAAACCGTCACGGCTCATCGTGGAACCGCTTCCCCATCGCACCGCCCGCGGGGTCGGCATCCTCGCCGGCCGGAAAAAACGTCACGCACGGGCCCTCGCTTGCCGAATCCGCCCCGGCCGCATATAAGGCACGCGGATCAGCAAACGAAGGCCGGGCCTGCGGCGCGGAATCCGGCAGGCAAGCCGTTTCGTTCTTCACATTCATACGCAAGCAGGGAGCAGCCGTCATGAAGCGTACTCTCGCACACCATGCAATCGTCCGTACCCTTTCC
>JAFGJQ010000389.1 GCA_016929015.1 Phycisphaerae bacterium
CGCCAAGGCTGAGGCGATTCTCGAAAAAGTGCGCCGCGCCCGAGCCGTCCTGGATAAGATGCAAACAGCGTGAAAGACTACACTAGTGCACCGTCTGTTGTTTGGCTTCCTCGGCCGAGGTCAGGCCGTGGCGCAGGGTGTTCTCCGTGATCGTGCGCTGGTGGACAAACTGCAGCAGGTAGTCCGGGCTGCCGGCCTTGGTGCCCATGCCGCTGAGCTTGTAGCCGCCGAAGGGCTGCACGTTCACCCGGGAGCCGGTGATCTTGCGGTTGATGTACAGGTTGCCCACGTGGAACTCGCGCCGGGCCCGGTCCAGGTTCTTCGGCGAGCGCGAATACACCCCGCCGGTCAACGCGTACTTGCTGTCGTTGGCGATCCCCAACGCATCATCAAAATCTTTCGCCTTCAGCACCGCCAGCACCGGCCCGAAAATCTCCTCCTGGGCCACCGAGGCCTCCGACGTCACGTCGCAAATGACCGTCGGGCCCACGTAGTACCCCCCGCCGGCCGACAGCTCGCTCACGTCGATCTCCACGAGCACCCGGCCTTCCTTCTTCGCCTGCCGAACGGCCGCCAAAATGCCATCGCGCGCCGTCCGACCGATGACCGGCCCGACCAGCGTACCCGGCTCCTCCGCGGGCCCCACCGTCACGCTCTGCACCGCCTCCGCCAGCTTGCGGCAGAACTCGTCGTAGACCGGGGCGAGCACAATGACGCGTGAGCAGGCCGTACATTTCTGCCCGGCGTAGGCGAAGGCTGATTCGATGATGCCGCCCATCGCCCCATCGAGGTCCGCATCATGATCGACGATGATCGCGTTCTTCGCGCTCATGTCCGCGATCACCTTCTTGATGTGGCGCTGGCCGGGTGATTCGTTGCCCGCCTGGCGGATGATCTCCAGCCCGTGGGCGACCGACCCGGTAAAGCTCACCACGTGCACGTCCAGGTGATCGACCAGGTGCCGACCCACCGCCTCGCCCCGTCCGGGCAGGAAATTCAGCACGCCGGACGGCAGGCCGGCCTGCCGGAAAATGTCGAACACCTTGGCCGCGACCACCGCCGCCTTGCTGGACGGCTTCATGATCACGCAGTTGCCCGCGGCCAGGGCCGCCGCGGTCTGGTTCAACAGCATGGCCAGCGGGAAGCTCCAGGGCGCCAACACGGCGCAGACGCCGCGTGGCTCGTAGGTCAGCACGTTGCTCTCACCGGGAATGCTCCTCACGCGCGGATGCTCATCGAGCCAGACCGTGTACTCGGAGTAGAAACGGATGTAGTCCACCGCCTCGCGCAGGTCCGCTTCCGCCTCGCGCCAGGGCTTGCCCGTTTCCAGGATGACGTAGGCCGACAACTCGAGCCGCTTCTCCAGCATCAGGTCGGCAGCCCGATTCAGGAATCGGGCGCGTTCGCGGGCTGGCAGCAGCCGCCAGGAATCCCACGCCTGTTCCGCCGCGGCCACGGCCCGGTCGGCGTGGGCGGGCGTGGCCGACGCCACGCGCCCGATGATCTCCGTCGGGGCTGCCGGGTTCAGCGACTCGAGCCACTCCGTGGTGGACACGGGCTGGTTGGCGATGACCAGCGGATGGCTTTGGCCCAGTTCGCCCCGGACATAGGCGATGGCGTCCCGCATCTTCTTGCGGTTCTCATCCGTGTTGAAACTGAACGGGGGCACATTCTCAAACGTCAACATCGGCCACTCCTCATCGGGGTCCTGGAAGTTCAATCGGGGAAGCGGGGCACTCGGCGGGCAGGCCACTGTCGGGTCGAGCAGCAATTCATCATACCGGCTGCGGTCGGCAAACCCCTGCTTGAGAAACGAGTCGTTCGCCGTGTTCTCCAGCAGCCGGCGGATCAGGTAGGCCATGCCGGGCATCAGGTCGCCGTACGGGCAGTACACGCGCAGGCACTGGCCCATGTCCACCATGGCCTTTTTGAGCGGATTGCCCATGCCGAAGAGCATCTGCACTTCGTAGTCCGCCGATGTGAGGCCCAGTTCCTTCGCGGAGGTGATCAGCGAAGCGAGAGACCGGATATTGTGGCTGGCAAACGCCGGGCGCAGCAGGCGCGCGTTCTCCAGCATCCGCCGGGCCATGCGCTCGTACGTAGCGTCCGACTCCCACTTGCGGGTCCACACCGGCGGCGGCTGGTTGTACTGCCCGGCCAGCACGGTCTCGGAATCCCAGTACGCGCCCTTCACCAGCCGCACGGCAACGGGCGTGCCCCGTCGCTCGATCCAGCCCAGCAGGCGGGCCAAATCCTGTTCGCCGTCCTGAAGATATGCCTGAAGGACAATGCCGATCTGGTCCCAGTCGCGGAACTCCGGCTCCATCATGAGCGTCTCGAACAGGTCGAGCGTCAGGTTGCGGTGCTTGTAGGACTCCATGTCGATGTTCATGAAGACGCCGCGCTCGCGGGCCAGCCGGAAGATCGGGCGCAGCCGTGCGAACACCCGCTTGCGGCAGCCGACCGGGTCGATCGCGTCGAAGTGCGGATCCAGCGAGGTCAGCTTGATCGAGATGTTGACCTTCGGCATGGGCCCGGTTCGGCAGCGGTCGATGACGGGATGCTCGCGCCACGCCCGCGAAGCGATAGAAAGCTTGTCGATCAGCTCCACGTACGTGGCGGCGTACCGATCCGCCTGGGCGTCACTGCGGGTCGCCTCGCCCAGCACGTCCATGGTGAACGCCATGTTCTGCGCCCGCAGGCGTTCCGCGTTGGCGATGGCCTCGTCCGCGTTGGTGCCCGTCACGTACCGTCGGGCCATCAGCGACGCCCCGAACCGCGAGCACGCCCCCACGGTCCGCCCCCAGACGGACTCGGGATTCCGGTAGGCCAGTCCCAGCCGCCCGGGCAACGGCACGCTGTCCCACACCGGGTCGAGGTACTCCCGAAGGTGCCGGGCAATGTCCGCGCTGTCGATGAGCGAGGGCAGCACGTCCACGAACCGGAACGTCTGCACCTTCAGCGCCTCGTGCGCCATCATGAACTGGTTGAGCCGCTCCTGCCACCAGTCGACCTGCCAGATCCACGGCATGGCCGACCGGGCCCGCTTGAAGATCTCATACCCGACTTCGCGACAGCGCGTCTCATGCGCCTGGGAAAACTGCATGGGGATCCTCAATCCACCGAGAACTCGTGCACCACGCGCGGGTGCAGAAAGACCAGCCAGCACCGCCGCACCGGCCGACCGTGACACCGCGCCATGGCCCGGGCATACAGCCGCATCTGCATTCGGTAGGTCTCCGCTCGTGCGGATGCGTCCCGGGCCACAATACGGTCCGTCTTATAGTCCAGCAATTCTAACCCGTCACCGGCCAGCAGAACACCATCCACGATCCCCCGCACCACCACCGGCACCAAGCAATCGCCCACCGTCGGGTCAAAGGTGTCCGCCCGCTCGGTCGACAGGAACATCTCCTCCCGGCGGAAGGACGCGCCCGCCTGCCGCACCCGGCGACCCAGCGGCGTGGTGAGGAACCACGCCACCGCGTCCACATCCACGGCCGCGGCTTCGGCCGGGGTCAGGACGCCTCTGTCCACCAGTCGAGCCGCCTCTTGCACCACGGCGGCCGAACCGTCCGCCGCGTCCAGCGCCATAAACTGCAACAGTCGGTGTGTGGCAGTCCCCAGTTCCGCCGCGGTGACCGGCCCTTCGCCCATTCCGATCAGGCTGGGCACCTCAAACGCCGACGATGCCGAGATGCGTTCCCGCGGCTGGTCGTCCGGGTCGCCCAGCGTGTCAAGCGGTCGTTTCAATTCGCTGGCCGCCACCACGGCCCGAATCGAAGACTCCGCCAAGTGCGGATAGGCGTAATCCAGCCGTTCCACAATCTCGTCCGCCTTCGACACCTGCCCTCCGACAGGCTCATCGGTCGGCAGAGGCCCCAGACCGGCCACGGCTGTCAACAGTCCCGACTCGGCCGCCGGCGACGCCTCCTCCAGCCGCCACGCCGACATGACCTCCGACGTGTGCAGGTACACTTCGTACAGTGTTGCCTCAGAGTTTCCCGATGGAGTGGCGTCGGTCAACCGACAGACCTGGTCCGGCGGTGCCGCGGCCAGCACGGGAATGATCCAGTCCATGGCCGAGCCGGCCGACGCGATGCGAAGCGGAGTGATCGGCTCCTCCGGATCGCAGTCCTGCCACGCCGACTCCACACCTGCCAGGGCGGTGGTCCCGACGAGAATGAGACGCTCCCTTGCCCGGGTGAGGGCCACGTACAGCAGCCGCATTTCCTCTGCCCGCGTGGCCGACTCCACTTGCTCGGTCACCAGGTGGTGCAGTGCACAGGGGTATTCGATCATTCGTTCC
>JAFGJQ010000390.1 GCA_016929015.1 Phycisphaerae bacterium
CCCGCCCCCGCCTCCTGACCCCCCCCAACCGCACCCCGTCCACTCCCACCGGCCAAATTGTCCCGGTGTAGACGACCGAGCGCTTACTAGGCTACGGCTTCCTTCCGGCGCATCGCCTTTTCTGCCTCAAGCCGATCATCGGACGCCAACTGAATGATCGCCGTCAACATCTTGTCGCGAAGGTCGGCTGGTCTTCATTCTACCAGCAAACCGATTTGCTTTAGGGCGGCGCTCCCATCAAACGTCCCGCCCGTGATTGTCTCCTGAATCCTGTTGTACACCTGTCGGGGCGCAATCTCCGAAAAGCCACTCATATCCGTTCCTCCATTCGTCGCCCTGCAGCCCCACGAATCGACCGAAGCTTACAACCATTTTTGCCCGACCACTACCCCTTCTCATTGACTTTGGGACTTCGGCGGCAGCGAGCACCCCGAGGGCCGCCCCTGGCGCAGGCGTTCGCAGCCCCCGGTATCTACGCTGTCACCGACCACCCCCAAGGATCTTCGTCCACCACTCCGACCACCCCAGTCGGAACGCTGCCGTTGAAGAAGGTCACGGGGGCTTGCGTGGGAATGAGGAGAGACTCAACCGGGCATCGGGGGTTTGTGATCGATGCGAAACATGGTATCGGGCGGATGAAGTCATTGACCGTTGGTCGGTCTTCGGGGAGCCCGATGTGCCCGAGCAACCGCGGAAGGCAGGGCATTTCTTGGCGCGGAGTTAGGCAGTTCACCAGAAGGGACCAATCCCACCGTATTCCGATTGGAGACTCACTGGACAGGCCGGAAATCGTGTTGTTGCCAGCCAGGACACTTCGTTGCGTCGCCAGGAATCGCGCCGCAATTCTCGCAGACAACGGGGACTTCCGTTGAAACGAAATCGTGAGTCTGCCACCCTGGACACTTGGTTGGTTTACCGGCGATAACACCACATTGCCTACAGTAGACAATCTTGTGCGACTCACTGTAGGTGACGCGAGTTTGCATGATTCTACCTCCTCAACAAGTCAATTCCCTTTCTTGTCACGTTTCTGGATGGCTTCGATTTTGGATTGCGGAAGCTTGCCGTACATCGCGTCAATCTCCTTGGGATCGGTAATCATCTTCTGGCAGATGAAATTCACAAGCTTGAACAATCGAACGACGGTATCGTGATCGTCGGTCAAGTCGAGCACGCCGGGGTGGACTGCATCGTTGCCTATCACGCGGACGCTATCTAGCGCCTGCTGCACTTTCGTCGGAAGCCCGGCAGCCACTAACGCCTTGATGTCGTCGTTGATGCTGTTTCCTGGCTGCCCCAGCAACCTGCAGAGTTTCTGAAGGGCCAACCGGAGTATTGCCGCTGCACCACGCGGCGACA
The DNA here is from genome assembly GCA_016929015.1 of Phycisphaerae bacterium. Lineage (GTDB taxonomy): Bacteria > Planctomycetota > Phycisphaerae > UBA1845 > UBA1845 > JAFGJQ01. The sequence goes on from JAFGJQ010000390.1 coordinate 1,360, forward strand.
ATTTGGCGATGAGAGCGGCTTCGTTGTAGTCGGCTTTGATTTCCGGGGAAAGGTCAGCGCTGGGCGGCTCCACTGTCGCACCGATGGGATAAACAACTCTTCCCTCCCGCCAAATCGTGATCGCGCCACATTTCTCACAGCGAGACACGCGAAAGGTTCCGTCGGGTAAGGACAAGACCTGACCATACCCATCGACACGCGAGCTGCCGCCTAAGTAGTACCAATGTTGACGCGTGTAGACACGACAATGCAGACAGTTGAACGCTTCAGCCTCAAACGCTGGCGGCACGAACTCGGGTTTCATCAGTCTTGCTCGCTACGCCTGGCAATGTCAATGCCCCCCTAAGTTACGCGGAGTAAGACTGCTGTCAATGGGTCATTCAGTCTTCGCAAGGGCCTGATGGAGTGCCTGCCGGAAGAACTCGAGTCCCCTGACAATCTGGTTCGCCATCATTCCACGATCCCGCATCTGGCGGCATCGCCGTGAGCGTTTGCCGTTGCGCGGTCTGCCCAGCTGCTTCCCGTTGGCGCGGGCCGCTGCCACACCTGCCTTGATCCGCTCCACCACAAAGGGAACTTCCACTTCCGCGGATGCTGCCGCCCGACCGTAAAACAGCCAAACAAACACGCCCCCGGAAAACCGCTGCCTTCAGGTGAGGGACGGGCACTCTCCCATTCCCGTTCCTCTCATGCCAGAGCCGGCTTGCCAGGCTGGCTGCTCCGAGGCTTGCACGATTCACTCAACGGAATGGGACCCAATGCGCTCGCACGCTTCAGTCGGGCAATCCAGATGCACTGTTCTCGTCTGACTCCCGCATGGACTCGCGGAGATAGTGGATCATCACGTAGCCTTCGGCTGTTCGCTTCGGGCCGGGGTGGTTGGAAAGCCGGCGGGCCGTGGCCAACAGGTGCCGGCGGTAGAAAAACTCGTAGAAGACCGTCGCCTCGTCCCCGGCCGTCGCCATGCGATCGGGAAGAGTGATGCTGCCGCCGGCCGTCGTGGCCAGGGTCTGGGCCAACCGGTCCAGGTCTTCCGCGGACGCCGCGAACAGAAATTCGCGAAACGCCTCGATCTCATCCGTCGACGGATCGGGCCGGGTGAAGTAGTCCACAAACTCCGGATCGCATCCCTCCCGGAACAGCTCGAACATCTCGTGCGTACCGGCCAATGTGCCACCCACAACCTGAATCCGCCGCCGGGCCTCCCACGCCGCATCCAGGATGGGGAAGAACTCGCTGACGCGGTAGGTCAGTCGGCGGTCCCAGATCTGGGCCAACGCCAGAACGGCTTCGCGTCGGACCACCCGGTCCAGATGCTCATCCGCGGCAATCGTGGTAAGCACCGTCTCCGCCAGCATGGTGTAAAGACATGCGCGCAGCCACTTCGACGCCTGCTCACGCAACTCCTGCGCCGCTTCGCCGGTCAGCAGATCCTGACATACGTGCTGTAACAGGCGGTAGAAGTTCGTCTCGGCCATGTCCAGCGTACGCCCCACCAGGGCCCGCGTCGGCACCAGAAAGTCGAAGTTCGCGATGGTCGAGCGGCTGAGCCGGTCCACCAACGTGTCCAGCCCACGCTGCCGACCCCCCAGCCGTTCCTGCGCCGCGGGTGACGGATAATCCGCCAGCACCCGGCCCAGTTGCTCCAGGCAGGTCACCTTCTGCACGATCGCCGCGCACACCTCCGGAGCGGTAACATGCTTCGAATCCCGGATGGCCTTGTAGATGTCCTCGATGGTTATTCGTTCATCCGGTGTGAAAGGGCTGTTGGAGCTGTCATGAAACCGAAGCTTCTTCATGGGTCAGCACCGAGGGCCGGGGCGGAGCCGCTTCCCGCCTTGAAAAGAGCCTATCACAGCCTCAGGCCGGAGGCAAAGCGGGCATGACGCCAGGGCACACGCTTGCGAGCCTGTTCACTCGTTCACGGCCGGCGCCGGCCGCTCCACAGGCAATGCCTCAAACCGCAGTTCGCCGTACTCATCCACGGTGTGAAAGTTCGTCACGCTCAGCTTCGGCGTCATGGTCAGCTCCGGACCGCGTCCTTTGAGTGATCGCGAATAGTTGTACCGGCTGACCAGGACACGCCACGACGAGCCCGGACCGAACGAAGCGCCTTCCGCCGTCAGGTCCGCCGCCGGCATAGCGAGCTCCGCCGTCCAGCCCTGATCCTCGTCACGCCAGTCGTTCACCGTGCCGTCCGCGCGGGCGGCCACGGTCAGGCCGCACGTGTAAGCAAAACAGCTCGGCAGGCCGAGCCGCCCCGGGCCGGGAAACCAGTAGCTCGTCTTGTGCCCCTTGGGCGTGACGTACAGCTCCCAGTAATACGCGGCATCCGCCGGCTTGAGGAACAGCTCGCACACGTCTCCAAGCTGCCAGTGCGGCTTTTGGTCCTCAAACCCCTCGGCCGCCACATCAGTGTCCGCGAAAGCCACGCCCAGATACAGAAAGGCGTCATCCCACGCCAGACGAACCCGCCCGGCCTCCTGCACGGGCTCGCGGTCCGCCCGATCGACGGCCAGGTCCAGCACATACACCGGCGCCTGCTGCCACACCGGCTCGTCCAGAACACCGTCCACCTGGATCGGACCCGCCGTCCGGACGGCCACCAGCGACGGCCGCGCCGCAGGCTCAACCGGCCGGACGGCCGGAGAAACGCACCCGCCCCCCGCCGCCGCCATGCAGGCTGCCAATCCGAATGCCGTGAACGGCCGCATAGTGCTCCGCCTCCTTTCACGCAGGGAACCGCCCTTCCGCGCCGTGGGCTTGATGATATGATAGCCGGTTTGCGTGTCCGGGGAACCGCCCGCACGCCGAACGAAAGGAGCCTCCTGACGATGCCCAAGCTTGAAATCGGGGTGCTGATTGCCCTGGTGGACGACATGGACGAGCAGTTCCGGCACCTCACCGGGCTGGGGCTGCGACACGGACAGATCTGCTCGTGGGAGCCGCAGCGGTGGAATCCCCAGACGGCGGAGAGTTTGACGGAATCCATCCGAAAGGCCGGCGTGCGCGTGACGACGTTCTGGTCCGGACTGCCGGGTCCGGCCGTTTGGAACTTCACCGAAGGCCCCACCACCATCGGTCTGGTGCCGGCGGAGCATCGCGCGGAGCGGGTCGAGACCCTCAAGCACGCGGCCGACTTTGCCGTCCGTATGGGCTTTCCGTCCATCACCACGCACGTCGGCTTTCTGCCGGAAGACCCGAACGACCCCCGTTTCAACGAGACGGTCGACGCCATCCGGACGGTGGCCCAGTACTGCAAGGAACGCGGGCTGGAATTCTGGTTCGAGACCGGCCAGGAAACGCCCGTCACCCTGCTGCGGACCATTGAGCGCGTGGGCACGGGCAACCTGGGCGTGAATCTCGACACCGCCAACGTGATTCTGTACGGCAAAGCCAACCCGGTGGACGCCCTCGACGTGATTGGCCGGTACGTCCGCGACGTGCATGCCAAGGACGGATTCTATCCCACCAACGGCGATGAACTCGGCAAGGAATGCCCGCTGGGCGAAGGCAAGGTGGATTTCCCCGCCTTTGTGAAGAAGCTCAAATCGCTGGGCTATGCGGGCACGCTCACCATCGAACGCGAGATCAGCGGCGAACAACAGCGGATCGACATTCAGAAAGCGGTCAAGCTGCTCCAGCCCCTGTGCTGAAAGGGAGAACACGCAATGATTCGCATGGGCATCGCCGGCGCCGGCGGCCTGGGGCGCGTACACTGGGGCAACTTCGCGAACGATCCCCGCGTGGCCGTCGTGGCCATCGCCGACCTCATGGAAGACCGCCGCCAGGGCCGCCTGGACGGCGTAAACTTCAACATCAAGCAAGAGGACAAGACGACCGGCGCGGAACCGGCCAGGGCGTATTCAGCCTACGCGGAGCTCTGCACCGACCCGAACGTGGACGCCGTGTGCATCTGCCTGCCCACGGACCTGCACTGCGACGCCACCATCCGCGCCCTGGAGGCCGGCAAGCACGTGCTGTGCGAAAAGCCGATCGCCCTGACCCCGGCGGACGGCCGGAAGATGCTCGCCACCGCCGCTGCGGCGAACCGCACGCTCATGGTCGGGCACTGCCTGCGCTTCTGGCCGGAGTATGAAGCCGTCGAGCAGGCCATCCGCGACGGCCGGTACGGCCGAGTGCTGGCCGCCAGCTTCACGCGCGTGGGCAACGTCCCCTACTGGGGCCGGCCGGACAACTGGTTCACCAACATGCAGCGTAGCGGCGGCCCGGTGATTGACGTTCACATCCACGACGCGGACCTGTGCGTCGCCTGGTGGGGCCGGCCGGACGACGTTTCCGTCGGCGGCAGCTTTGCCGGCGACCTGCCCAACATGCTGCACAGCCGGTGGCGCTATGCGAACGGGCCGGCCGTCCAGTTCGAAACCGGCTGGGACCCGATCCGCGGCGGGTTCTTCTACTTCGGCTTCAAAATCTCCTTCGAGCGGGCGGTGCTGGCGTACGATTCGCGCAACGACCGGGGGCTGCAACTCTTCTCCGACGGGGACGGGCAGGTCATCGAGACGGCCAAGACCTCCGCGTACGAGGCGGAAGACCGGTACTTCATCGACTGCCTGACCAAGGGCCTTCCGGTGGACCGCTGCCCCCCGCAACAGAGCCTTCTGTCGCTGGAATGCGTGGCCCAGGAGGCGCGGCGGCTCGCCGAAGCGTGTGGCCGCCCGTGGCCGCTGCCGGGGAATTGAGAGTTGCGAATTGTGTTCGCGCGACCGATTGAGCCGCTACGCGAGGGAGTCACGCTGGTGGGTGCCATGCCCGTAGGCTTCAGCCTCGGGCATGGACGACTCAGGACAACCCCGTCGCGAGCCATCATGCCCGAACCGCCGTTGGCGGAAACGGGCATGGCACCCGACGCGCAAGTGAATCACGCTGGTGGGTGGCATGCCCGTAGGCTTCAGCCTCGGGCATGGACGAGACAGGACACGCCGGTCGCGCAGCTTCATGCCCGATCCGCCGTTGGCGGAAACGGGCATGGCACCCGACGTGCAGGTGAATCACGGTGTGGCGGCGAACGTTCGCTGAAACGCGGCGAAGTCGGCCAGGTCCACGTCGGAATTCGTGTCCAGACTGGCGATCAGGCACGAGGGCAGCGGCAGAGAGTTCGGACCCGTCACGCACAGCGTGAACCGCTTCATGTCGTTCGCGTCCACGTCGCCGTCGTGGTCCAGGTCGCCGGCAACAGGAGCGAACCCGGGATATTCGTACGGCCCGATGTCCACGATGGGCGGCGAGCCCGCGCCGGTGTCCGGCGTGGCCGGATCGTCGAAGAACCGCGGCAAGCCCGCGAAGTCGAACGGCGTCGGCTCCGTCGTGTCGCCGTCGCCGTCCAGATCCAACGCATCCGCCGGGACGGTGCCGTTGGAGCCAGCGTCGATGCACGGCGAACCCGGCATCAACCGCAGATCGCCGTAATCATCATCCGCATTCCCCCACGACCCATTCGGCCCGGGGCTCGGATTACGCACGAACAGCGGATCGGCGTCGATGCAGCCGACGTTGTCCCAACCGCCCTGCACGTTGCAGTAGCTCAACGCGGCCGGATACGCATAGGCTTGCGAGGACCATCCCGGCGCCAGGTTGTTCCGCAGCGTGCAGTTCGAGACAAGAAGAACCTCTTCTGCACAGCCCATGAATGCCCCACCAAACATGAAGGCTTTGTTGAACAGCATCAGACTGCCGCGAGTGGAAGAGGAACACTCATTCGTGAGGATACCTCCGCCGAGCATCGCCCGATTCCCGATCAGGGTGTTTTGATGGAAGGCAAGGGACGCCGCCGTTCCACAATACACGGCTCCGCCCGCGAGGCCCGCAACGTTGGCCACGAAGACGTTTCCCTGGACGCACGGCGCGCAGAGCCCCGTGCTATACAGACCTCCGCCATCGCCGTTCGCCGACGGGCCACTCAGGCAGCCGGCAACGTTGGACGCGAGCATGTTGTTCACGCACAATGACGAAGCTTGCTGCAAGTACAAGCCGCCGCCGCGGGATGCCTCGTTTGCCATTACCCGGTTGTTCGCGATCGTGGGAGAAGACTCAATACAGCATACGCCGCCCCCCACTCTGCGCGAGCTGACTATCGTTCCGATTCCGCCGGTGATCGTGAACCCGTCGATCCGCGTCGCGGGCGAGGCGCCGGGGGGTGACGTGACCACGCTGCCCAACTCGTTGCCGTCCAGGATCGTTTCGTTCGCGGTGATCTCGCGGTCCGCCACGGCGAAAGTGGCCGGCTCTTCCGTGCCGGCGAAACCGCCGTACAGGGCGACACCGTCCTTCAGCGTGATCAGCTCCACGTACCGTCCGGCCGCGACCCAGACCCGGTCGCCGGCGCTGGCCGCATCCAGCCCGGCCTGGACATCGCGCTTGGCCGTCGCCCACGTCAGCCCGTCGTGGTCATTGTCGCCGGCGGTGGAAACCAGAAACGTCGTCTGCCCGCCCGCAACGGACCCGTACAGCAGTACCGCGAGGAATGCAAAACGAACGCCGACGGAAGAAGGTGATGCCATGATCTGTGGCCCCTCCTGCGTAGATTCTGTCGTTCCTGCACCCGGCCGGCCGTCGAAGTGCATGGCCGGCCCGCCGTCACCCGTCACTATACCCGGCCGCCCGGACCGAGTTCAAGGGTCGGTGCAGAAGGGAAGGGCCGGTTCGGGCGGCCGACCCTATGAATCGGATTGTGTCACGCGGCCGTCGTCGGTGTAGTCTCGGTCGGCGGTGCTTAGGCGGCGGAACATGTCGCGGATGTCGCGGGCGCCGCCGATGCCGAACCACACCACCGTGATCGTCCCCAGCCCGAACCCCAGCCACAGGTTGAATCGCCAGAACCACAGCCACGTCTCTGACGGGATGCCCACGGTCGCCTGCACCAGGGTGCCGACCAGAAAGACGGCGAACCAGAAGAAGACCCAGATGATGAACGCAGCGTACAGCACCCGGTCCCAGCGACTGAAGTCCGGGCCGAGGTGAAACAGGGAACGCGGGGGCGGCGTCGCGCGGTGGGCGGCATCCGCGGTGTCGGCGGCGATCGCGTATTCGCCACGATGCAAAATCCGCTCCAGCTCCGGCCGCGAGCGCGGGTCCAGCCACGAGAACACCACGTACAGCACTGCGGAAATCACGATGGTGAAGAACAGAATGCGTTGCCCATCCAACGGGAAATCCCGGTGCAAGTGCTGGGTGTATACGTAGTGCGCGATCAGACCGGCTGTCGCCAGCGTCGCGCTGCTGATCATCGCCGCCCACGCCCCGAGCGTGCTGCCCCGCCGCCAGTAGAGCCCGCCGATCATCACCGCACCGGCGCCGCCCATGTAAATGGCCCCGGTCAGGGCGAAAAACATCAGGATGTACTGCGATTGTCGATACAACAGGCTGAACAGGAAAATGAAGATCGCAACCCCGCAGATGGACACCCGCAGCAGCCGCATCTGCTGCCGCGCGGCAAACGGCCGCCGCCGGAACGGTACGACCACGTCCTGGATGAACATGCTGCCCCACGAATGAAGGTACGTGTCGTGCGTGCTGATGAACGCCGCCAGCATCACGGCGGCCAGCCCGCCCAGGGCGCCCACGGGCAACACGTGCCGCATGACCAGCGGCACCGTGACCTGCTTGCGGATCGTCGGATCGGCGATCGCACCGAGTTCCTCCTGCACCCGGGCCGCACCCGCCGCGAAGTCCGGGTGGTTCATGTACGTGAACGCGCAGATGGGGATGAACAGGATGAGCATCACCTGGATGCTCTGCCGCCAGGTACCCAGCACCTTGCCCATGCGAGCTTCATGCGGGTTACGGGCCGAGCAATTGTATCCCTGCGTGCCCAGCCAACTCATGTATGCGTAGAAATTGACAAACAGGCCGATGAGGAAGAAGTACTTGTCGAACCCCTTGATCTGACTCGTGTCCAATGGGTTGATGCGCGAGTACCCCGCGGGAATGGCCAGCATCGTCTCCGAAATCTGCTCCCACTGCACTCGTGCCGACAGCACGAGAAAGATCACCGCCAGCATGCCGATGAGAAACGTGCCCTGAATAAAGTCCGTCACGATCACCGCGATCTGCCCGCCGATGAACGTGAAGAACAGGGCGATGCCCAGCAGCACGACCATGACCGGCACTGTAGTGGCGACCGACCAGCCGAAAACGTCGACCGTCAGCGGCAACCCGCAGTAGTACACGAAGAAGTTCGCCCCGACGGCCGGAAAGATGCCGAAATTGATGATACCCGCCGCAAACGCCAGCGTGCCCGCGAACACCCGGAACCGCCGGCTGTACCGCATCTCGAAGAACTGGGCCATGGTCATGGCCCGCGTCTGCCGGAAGCGGTACAGCACCCAACCGGTCAGTGCGAGGACGAACATGATGCCCGCCCCGGGGAGGTCCCACCAGCGTTGGGCAAACCCCGCCTCATAGCTCTGCTCGAAAAACGCCACAATGGTGATCGCCCCGAGCAAGGCGACGCCCTCCGCGACGGTCAGCACGTAGCGACCCGCCGACCGGCCGGCGGCAAGAAAATCCGTCACGCTGCGATTCAACCGCCGCGCCGCCAGAGCCATCACGGTCAGGATCGCCAGCAGCGCGACCACGATCAGCCAGTCAAACCAGTGCATTCATGACTCTCGACGAAAACGCTTACGCTCGGTCCGCCTGCGGCGGACGGAATGAACGCAACATCCCCGGAAGCAAATCAATCCGCGCCAGGACCCACGCGAATCATCACCGCGCCGTGCGGCGGCACTGACGCCTCGAAGCCCCTGTCGTGGACGCCGCAATCCGCGTGCCGCCACAAGTCACGCACCGCGCAGCGCGAGGGCAGCCCCAGGGCCGACCAGTCCGCGCGAACGCTCTGCGATCCGTGGTCATCCCGGTTGAACAGCCCGACGGCCAGCGACCCGTCCTCCAGCGGCCGTGCCCAGACCTCGGCCGGACCCGCCACTACCTGCGCCGCCTGCCGGCCGAGCGGGTCCTGATGCACCGCCAGCACTTCGTCGTTCGTCAGCAGGCCCAGTGTGAAGTCATCCAGCCGTGTCAGGTCGCAGCCCAGCAGAAGCGGCGCCGCCAGCAGGCACCACAGCGTAATGTGCGTGACCTGCTCGTCGGGCGTCAATCCCGTGGGGTGCAGGTGTGGTCCCCAGCCCACGTGGCCCACAACCAGCATGTCCGGATCGTTCCAATGCCCCGGCCCCGCGAACGGCCGCCAGCGGTCCTGCGAGAAGCCGATGTCCTCCACCCCCAGGAATCCGCTGTCCCGCAGTCGCCAGGTGTCGCGAATGTCACCCGTCGTCCGCCAGCAGTTCGCCAGGCGGGCCCATTCGGCCGCCTGCTCAAACGGCGCGGTGTTCGACAGGCTGTATACGATGTCCCGCCCGCACTGCCGCAGGGCGTCTCGCATCCGTGCGGCCGCCGGCACGTCCCACGGCGCCCAGTCGTACTTGAGATAGTCGATGCCCCACTCCGCCCATTCCCGGGCATCCGCCGCCTCGAACGTCGTATCGCCATGATGGTGGCCGCGTTGCCGGGCCTCGTCCGTGACCGGGCCGACCGGCCCGCCCTCCGCCCCGCCAGCGTAACCGGCGTACGACCGCACCCACGGCGTCGAGTAAATGCCGAGCTTCAGGCCGAGGCCGTGCACGTAGTCGGCCAGTCCCTTCATGTCGGGGAACTTTTCGTTGGGCTGCAGCGCCCGGCGCGGCCCGCCGCGCACGCCCTGCCACCCGTCGTCGATGTTGATGTAGGTCCAGCCGTGATCCGCCAGCCCGGACGCCACCATCGCCTGGGCCGCTTGGCGAACCTTCGCATCGTCCACCGAATCCGCCCAGCAGTTCCAACTGTTCCAGCCCAGCGGAGGCGTGAGGGCAATGGTGTCGCCCACCTCAATCCGTAACTCGCCCTCAGCAGTGCCCGCTTCGTTCGAGACAACCACGCGAACCCAGTACGAGCCCGGCTCCGTCACCCGCCCGCTCAGCAGCCCCGTTTCCGGATTCAGCAAAACACCGGACGGCAGACCTTCGGCTTCGAACGTGCGGGGCGCGGCCCCAACGGCGCGGAGAGTGTGCAACACCGGCGACCCCGTGCGCACGCCGAAGACGTGCGGTCCGGTCAGTCGCGGTGCAGGGCGTTCGGGATTGGCCATGACAGGAACCTCCCGGTTGGAATCTGCTGCGGTCGGGCACGCGCCGGACGCCATCGCCCCTTTCATACCGCGGGCGGCGGCGATCCGCCATCATCTTGCGTACGCGGAAGGACCGTTCTACAATGACCGTATCACCGGGAATGGCTTGGACGACTGACCGTACGTCCTCCGTCGCTGAAGCTGCGCTGTGCGGGGCTGTGGTGGGGGATGGCGAAGGGGCTGCATCATGAGCAACCTCGATGCATTTCGTGTGCGCGGCAAGATCGCCCTGCTCACCGGGGCCGGCGGCGTGCTGGGCGCGGTGTTCGCGCGAGCCCTCGCCGAGGCCGGTGCCCGTGTCTGGGTGACCGACCTGCGTGAGGAGGCCGCCCGCAACGTTGCCGACCGCCTTCGAAATGAGGGTCTCGACGCACACGCCCGGGCCACGGACGTTCTGGACCGCACCTCCCTGGAGGCCACCCTGGCCGCAACCGGCCCGGTCGACATCCTGGTCAACGCCGCCGGCGGCAACCTGCCCGGCGCCACCACGTCTCCGGAGCAGCCCTTTTTCGACATCCCCCTGGATGCCGTGCAGAAGGTCCTCGCCTTAAACCTCTTCGGCGGCGCCCTGCTGCCCGCGCAGGTGTTCGGGCAGGCCATGGTCGGCAAGGCGGAAGGCGGCGTCATTCTGAACGTCTCGTCCATGAGCGCCATCCGGCCACTCACCCGCATCGCGGGTTACTCGATCGCCAAGGCGGCGGTGAGCAACTTCACGCAGTGGTTGGCCGTCCATATGGCACAGGAATACAACCCGCGGGTCCGCGTCAACGCGATCGCCCCGGGGTTCTTTCTGACGGATCAGAACCGCTACCTGCTGACGGAGGCGGAGGGCGGGGCGCTGACTCCTCGCGGCCAGGCCGTGCTGGATCATACGCCCATGCGGCGATTCGGGCGCCCGGAGGACCTGGCGGGCGTCACGCTGTGGCTGTGCTCGGATGCCTCGTCATTCGTGACGGGAATTGTGGTGCCGGTGGATGGAGGGTTTTCCGTGTTCAGCGGCGTGTGATCGCCGCGCGAAGTGGCCGGGAATCGGGAGAAGCTATGTCTGACGCGTATGCACAACGTCTCGCCTCGTTTCGCAAGGCGCACGAGTTTTTTGTCGGGATCGACTCGGACGGCTGTGTCTTCGACACCATGGAAATCAAGCACAAGGAATGCTTCATCCCGAACATCATCAAGCATTTTGGACTCCAGGCCGTTTCCAAGTTCGCCCGAGAGGCCGCGGAGTTCGTGAATCTGTATTCCATCTGGCGGGGCGTGAACCGGTTCCCCGCGCTGACGCGGACGCTGAATTTGCTGGAAGAACACCCCGCGGTACGGGAACGAGGAGTCACAATTCCACGACTGAACGCCTTGCGCCAGTGGCTGACCACCGAGCCGAAGCCGGCCAATCCGTCGCTGGAGGCCGCCGCCCGCGCCGCCCGCAACGGCCCCGCGGAGGAGCTCCGGGCCGTGCTCGCCTGGAGCGTGGCTGTCAATGACAGCATTCGCGACATGGTCCGCGGCGTGCCGCCGTTCCCGCACGTGCGGGAATGCCTGGAAGCCGCCGCACCCCAGGCCGACATCGTGGTCGTTTCCGCCACGCCCACCGCGGCGCTGGAGCAGGAATGGGCCGAGCACAGCATCGCCTGTTACGCGGCGGTCATTGCCGGACAGGAGATGGGCACGAAGGCGGACCATCTGCGGATTGCCGCCGGAGGCAAGTACCCGCCGCAGAATGTGCTGATGATCGGCGACGCGCCGGGCGACCTGAAGGCCGCCCGTGCCAACGGCTTCCTGTTCTTCCCGGTCAACCCCGGCTCGGAAGCCGAATCCTGGGACCGCTTCCGCCGCGAAGGTCTTGAACGTTTCCTTGCCGGGCGTTACGCCGGCGCGTACGAGGCGGACCGAATCAAGGAGTTCGAGGCCCTGTTGCCCGACGCGCCGCCCTGGAGCCGCTGACCACCCTCGCCGGACCGCGCCATGGACTACTTCGCCGAAGGATCACCAGAAGCCGTCATCGACGAAGGCCGTGCCGCCACGCTGCTGCACGGGATATTGGCCCGGCTCGGCCGGCCACGTCGCGTGCTGATCGTCCCGCCCGACATCACGCGGCTGCACTCCGGGGCCGGGATGCTCACGGCCATTCTCTACCACAGTCTGGCCGACACCGCGGAGATGGAGATACTGCCGGCCCTGGGCACGCACGCCGCGATGACGGCCGAGCAGCAGGCCCTCATGTTCCCCGGCCTGCCCGCGGACGCCTTCCGAACGCACGACTGGCGAAACGACCTCGTCCGACTCGGCGAGGTACCCGCTTCGTTCATCCGGCAGGTGAGTGAGGGCCGGGTCGATTACCCCGTCTTCTGCGAAGTCAATCGCCAACTGGTGGAAGGCCGCTGGGACGCCATCATCTCAATCGGCCAGGTCGTACCGCACGAAGTTGTGGGCATCGCCAATCACAACAAGAACCTCCTGATCGGCCTCGGCGGCCCGGACACGATTCACAAGACGCATTTCCTGGGCGCGGTGTACGGCATGGAACGTATGATGGGCCGCACCGCTTCGCCAGTGCGCGACGTGTTGAACTACATGACGCGGCACTTCCTCCGCGATTTGCCAATCACGTACGTCCTGACCGTCCGCGCGCCGGGCCCCGCCGGCGGGCTGATCACCCGCGGCCTGTACGCCGGCGATGACGAATCGTGCTTCCTCGCCGCCGCCGACCTGTGCCGCCGCGTCAACATCGAACGGCTTGCGGCACCGTTGCAGCGCGTGGTGGTCTGGCTCGACCCGCTGGAGTACCGCTCCACTTGGCTCGGCAACAAGGCGATCTACCGCACGCGCATGGCCCTGGCCGACGGCGGGGAGTTGATCATTCTCGCTCCCGGGGTCCGGGAATTCGGCGAAGACGCCACCATCGACCGGCTGATCCGGCAATTCGGCTACCACGGCACGCCGCACACGTTGCGGATGGTGGCCGAGCACCCGGAGCTGACCGCAAACCTGTCCGCCGCCGCCCACCTAATCCACGGATCATCGGAAGGCCGGTTCCGCATCACCTATTGCCCGGGCGCACTGACGCGGGATCAGATCGAGGGCGTCGGATTTGCCTTTGGCGACGTGAATGTCCTGAGCCGGCGCTACAATCCACGTGAATTGCGTGACGGCTTCAACACGCTGCCGGATGGAGAAGAGTTGTTCTTCATCTCAAACCCCGCCCTCGGGCTGTGGGGGCTTCGGACCCAGTTTGAAGGATCGGCCTGATGCCTGGAAATGTTCTCATCGCCCAATCCGGCGGCCCGTCCGCCGTCATCAACAACACGCTTCGCGGCATCTTTGACGCATGCCGTGATCACCCGGACACGTTCGGCCGCGTCTACGGCGGCTGGCACGGGATCGAGGG
>JAFGJQ010000391.1 GCA_016929015.1 Phycisphaerae bacterium
GCCTTGTTCCCTGCTTTTTTTCAACCTTTCGGCGGAGCATGTACCCTCCGCAGACCTACATTTGACCTTACGGTCACCAAATGTCGGACAAGACCGGCCATCCGGGTGAGCCGGGCAACCCGTTTCCTGCGGCATACTCACACATAATCATGGGCGGTCAGGCACCGCGGCCCGGCAAGCGAACGCGTGGTTACAGCACCCAGGTGTGATGCGTGGTTTCCGCGCAACGTGAATGACGAGCCACCGCCGAGGCGCCAGCCCCGGCGCACGACCTCAGACAATCCCCGCCGGCCCCGGCCAGCGTCCATCACTTCGTGCCGGAGCCTGCCCGTCGCGGCGGGTCGCTCCGTCGCTTCCGTTGCCAACCGAACACGCGACAAGATATGTAGATGTGACGCGCGATCCTCACACGGCGTTGAAAGAAGCCGTCCTGCTGCACACACGCTCAGGCGAACCGCACCACAACCTTGTGCTGCTCGCCCAGGCCGGACGGCGGTGGGAGCAGATTGTCCGCCAGCGGCCGGTCGTCCAGGGTGACGAACACATGGCCCGCCTGCGCATCCGGCATGCGTTCGATGTCGATCAGATAATCCGACCCGCGATATCGGCGGCGCACCGACGCGTGCGGCCACGACGGCGGCAGGCACGGTGACAGGCGCAGCCCGTCCCACTCCGCCCGCACGCCCAGCACCCACTCCAGGATCACCCGCTGGAACCACGCGGCCGAGCCGGTGTACCACGTCCAGCCGCCCCGGCCAAAGTAGGGCGACTCCGGCCCGTCGATGTTGCCCGGCATCACGTACGGCTCCGCCCAGTAGCGGTCCGGATCGCGCTGCGCGGGGTTCAGACTCTTCAACAGTCGTCCGACCAGCTCCGCGTCGCCCATCTTGCCCGCCGCCGCAACGGCCCAACAGGCCGCGTGCGTATAGACGCCGCCGTTCTCCCGCAGGCCGGGCGCGTAGCGCGTGATATAGCCGATGCGCGGGTCCGGCTTGCCGAACGCCGGCGTCAGCAGCAGCGGACCGATCTCCGTCACCAGGTGCTGTTTGACGGCGTCCATGCAGCGGACGGCCCGATCGCGCGGGGCCACGTCGTTGAGCACCGCCCAGGTCTGGGCGTTCAGGAAGATGCGACCGGCGTCGGCCGATGCCGTGCCCAGCTTCGTTCCGTCATCCAACGTGGCCCGCATGTACCATTGGCCGTCCCAGCCGTGCTCGTTGACGGCGTGGATCAGCCGATCGCGACGCTGCCGGAACTCCTGCGCCCCGGCCGCGTTGCCCGTGTGGGCAAGCACCTCCGCCCAGTCGTTCAGCAGGCCGACCAGAAAGTGTCCCATCCAGATCGACTCGCCGCGTTCCTTCAGACCCGCGGCGCTGAGTCCGTCGTTCCAGTCGCCGCCGCCGATGTAGGGGAGCCCGCGCGGACTGGTTCGCGAAAACGATTTTTCAAAGGCCCGCCGAATGTGCTCGCGAATCGGTGCCGGGTGGCGATCATCCACAAACGGGGCCGGCTCGTCGAGGATCGCGAAGTCACCCGTCTCGCGCAGGTAGTTCGCCGTCACGAACGACAGCCACAGCAGGTCGTCGCTGAATCGCGTGCGCAGGCCCTGCTCCGTGAGCGGGTGCCACCAGTGCAGCACCGCCCCGTCGGCAAGCTGATGCGCCGCGTGCAGCCGAATCTGGTCGCGGCAGCCGGTCGGGTCCAGCGGCAGCCAGACCTGCGAGTCCTGCAACTGGTCGCGGAAGCCGTACGCTCCGCTCTGCTGGTAATACCCCGCTCGGCCCCAGATGCGCCCGGACACCACCTGATACCCGAGCCAGTAGTTGGCCAGGTGGTTGAGCGTTTCGTCCGGCGTATCCACGTGCAGGGGGGCGAATCGCTGCGGCCAGTCCGTCTTCACCGCGTCCAGCGCGGCGTCGATGAACGCCAGGTTGCAGCTTCGCTCCACGAGTGCATTCATCGCCGCGCGGTCCGTCTCGATGGCCAGCACGTAGCCGATGGTCCGGTCATCACCGGGTCCAAGCGTCACCGGACTGCGCAACGCCGCAATGGGGTCCTCATGGCGGCCGAAATGCGGCTCCCATTCCACCGCCCCCAGCGCGGCCGGTGCGGCCGGATCGCCGTACATGCCGAGGAATGCCGCCTTGTCTCCCTGCGCCGCGTCTGCGGCCTCCGTGCAGGAGAACCCGGCGAAATACGGGAAGTCGCTGTTCCAGTGGCCGTAGGTTTCGGAGTGCACGTCCCACATGTGGTTGCGGGCGAAGATGCACGATCGCACCGGGTCATATCCCGTCTCAGCGAAAAGCTTGTGGAACTCGCGCCGCGGATCGGGCGAGACACCCATGCACCACTCGAAGTAGGCGCAAAGCTGCAGCCGTCGCGGCCGGCCCGACTGGTTGACCAGCCGCACCTTCCACAACTCGACGGTTTCCGTCGGGTGGCAGAACAGCGTCCACTCCGCGCGGATGCCCTGGCACTCGGTGATGAAGGTCGTGAATCCCAGGCTGTGGCGGCACTGGAACCGATCGTACGCCGGCCACGTCGGGGCCGGCGCCAGCGACCAGACCGCTGCCGAGTCCGCGTCGCGCACATACAGGAACTTGCCCGATGCGTCCCGCACCAGGTCCTGCTGCCAGCGTGTGATGACGCCCAACTGCGAGTTGTCGATCCAGGTGAACCCGCTGCCGGACTGCGTGACGGCCAATCCCATCCGCCGGTTCGCGATCAGGTTGGCCCACGGGCGGGGCGTGCGTGGATTCGTGATCACGAACGTACGCCCATCCGGCTCGAATCGACCGTATTTGTCTGCCACGCGGGCCGCCTCCGGTTCGATCCCGGCAGCAGGCTTACGGGTCACCTTTGTCGGGGTGCTCATAGCGTAATCCCCCAGCCTCCATCTTCAAACCAGCGCGGCAATCCACCTGCCGCACCGGGTCGGTTCCCCGGAACGGGTGCCGCGCACTTCGCAGCCCCTGCGCTAGCAGCGAATGTCGCTGAAAGCGCTTTCAGACACCAGTATACCGGAAATCCATCGAGAAAATCAATACGGTTGGCACTCAAACACCGGGACCGCGGCAAGCCGCCCCGCACGTATGGAATCCCGGACCGGCTGGTCTCCGCAGGCGACTCGCCGTGGCGAGAAAGCCGGTCCCACAAAGGAGGCCGGTCCCACACCCGCCCCGCGCGCCTGGAGTCGCAGCGACGGCCAACCCACCCCCTCACTTGGCCGGGTAGAGCCGGGCGACCGCACGCTTGGCCGTGTCGCTCTGCATGAAGAGCTTCCAGATCAGGCCCGTCCGGGCATTCTCGATGGCCAACAGCATCGGGCCGTGATCGATGCCCACGTAATCGTCACTGGCAAAATTCTGGTCCAGGTTGAAGCAGTCCACCAGGCCGTAGCCGCCTTCGGCGGGGTCGCGCCAGAGAAACGACCGGCCATCCGGGCCCTTGAGACCGCGCATGGCGTGCAAGGCGTCCAATGCCTCGGCGGGCGCGAACATGATGGACGCACCGGCGGCGTAGGGGGCCACGGTGCCGTCGTACCAGTTGTCCTTGTCGATCACGTTGGGCTGGATTTCCGGCACCAGGTAGCCGTCGCGGCCGGCGCAGGCGCTGAAGCCCCAGATTCGGTCCGTCACTGACTTGAAGCGGCCTCGCTGCTCCAGGCATCGCTGGCGATGGGTCAGCACCGCCCGACGCGAGTTCTCGAACCAGTCGATTCGTGGGGCATCGATGCCAAACGCGGACGGATCGTCCGCCGGCAGCGAGCGGTAATCGACCCAGCAATGGCTGAAGAAGAAATGGAACAGCGTTCCCTGGAACGACACGGCGTGCGGCGGCAGGTCTTTCCACCGCTTGATCACGCGGTCCAGCCCCATGTACACCCGCGGGTCCACCGCGTGCTCCGGCACGGACGAGCCGACGGCGAGGAAGTAGATCAACCGCTCCTCGTCGCTGGCAAGGCCCCATTGCAGAGGATGGAACTTGCCGGGGCCGTCCATTCGCTTGGGATCATCCGGTTCCCAGCCCATGGAGAGGCGGCCGTTGTCGCTGGTCGCGAAAGACCGCCAGTTGGCACCTGCTACAAGCCGGGCCACCAGCGTTTTCACGTCGCCGCCGAAGTACTCTCCGGCCGGAATGGCACCCGCGATGAAGAGCGCGGTATCCACCGTGCTTGTCAGCACTTCGTAGCCGGTATCGGACAGGCCGCCGGTGTCCAGATCTACATAGTGCAGGTACACGCCGGCTCGCTTGTTGTCCGTCCGATCGAGCAGGCACGTCAGCACCTGCCGGGCGCGCCGCTCGCCTTCTTCCCGGGTGATCCAGCCGCGCTCAACCCCGATGGGCAGGCTGGAAAGCTGGAACCCGACGGCCGCCACGCTGGACACCGGCCCCTTGTGGCGGTCCTTGGCGAGGCCGGAAGGGTTCCCCACATCCTTCCAGAAGAACAGGAAGCACCCACGCTGGATCTCATTCAGCATGGCCTCCTGTTCCGGAGTGAACCGTGTCTTGATCGCCGCATCCGTCCCCGGCGACCGGAGGATCGGCATTCGAGCCCAGTCCGCGTGTACGTGTCCTGCAAACAAATGAAGCGTCAACGGAACGAATGTCGTTGCGAATTGACAGAACATGGCTCTCCACTGTAGAATCCACTGAAAGCGTTGTCAATGAGTGGCCCGATCACCGGGTCGCCGGAGATGAAAGCGATGCGCGTTTCGATCGGGGATGTGGCTCGGCGGGCGGGGGTCTCGATCAGCACCGTCTCGCGTGTCATCAACCGCCGCGAGTTGGTGAACGCAGAGACGCGTCAACGCGTGGACCAGGCCATCGCGGAACTGGGCTATCGGCCGAACATGTTCGCCCGCGGCCTGATGCTGCGCAAGAGCGACATGCTGGGCTTGGCATTGCCGGACGTGCATGGCGAGTTCTATTCGGAGGTCATCCGCGGGGCCAACGCCAAGGCCCGCGAGTTGGGATACCACCTGGTCATTTCATCCACGAACGGGCCGGAAGACGCCCAGACGCTGCTGGAAGACCTGCTTCGTCGATCCATCGTGGACGGGATGGCCATCATGGTGAGCGAGCAGCCTGGCGGCAGGCCCTGGGAGCAGATCGAAACCCGGCTTCCGCTCGTGCTGCTGGACGGCGCCGTCGAGGACGGCGAGCACGACAGCGTGGTGATCGACCAGCGGGCCGGGGCACAGGCGCTGATGCGGCACCTGATCCGGCGATGCGGCATGAAGCGTATCCTGTTCATGGGCGGCCTCACCACCAACGTGGACACCATGGCTCGCCGCCAGGTCTACGAGGAGGTCATGCGGGCGGCGGACCTTCCGGTGTCACCCGAGGACGTGTACCACCTGGATTTTCAGTACGAGACGGCCTATGCCTTCGCCCGGGACCGGGTGAAAGGCTGGGCGGGGTCGCGACACTGCGTGTTTGCCGCCAACGACGAGATGGCCTGCGCGGTGATTGACGCGGCGACCGAAGCGCGGGTGCGCGTGCCGCAGGATCTGGCCGTCGTCGGGTTTGACGATACGCGAATCGCCCGCATGACCCGCCCGCCGCTGACCACGGTGCGAGTGCCGATGTCCACCATGGGGGCGACGGCCATCGAGTTGCTCTGCAAGCGACTGGCCGACCCGGACCAGCCGCCGACCCACGTGTCGCTCACGCCGCAATTGATGGTGCGGGAATCGTGCGGGGCCGCCCAGCAGGCCGGCGCCAAGCCGGCGCCGGGAGACACGCACGTGGCGTGAGCGGCGCGGGTTCACGCCGATCGCGGATCTACCTCGAAATACCAGGATTCGAAAGGACAGGCTGTAACTGTGCACAGATTCATTTCGTTGGCCGTGGCGGTGATTTCCGTTTCCGTGGCTCGATCGCAGCCCGTGATGCTCGATGATTTCGAGTCGCTCGAGGCATGGACCGCCATTCCCTCGGACGGGGTCACGGCCTCGCTGCAGGCAACGGACGGCGTGGAGGGCAAGGCCCTGAAGCTGGATTTCGACTTCCGGCAGGGGTCCGGGTTCTGCGTCGTGCGGCGGGCGGTGCCGCGCGATCTGCCGGCCAACTACCGGTTCTCGTTTTTCGTGCGGGGCGAGGGGCTGCCGAACAACCTGGAGTTCAAGCTGGTCGATCCGAGCGGAGAGAACGTGTGGTGGGTGAACCGACGCGCGTTCACGCTTCCGTCGGAATGGACGCGCCTTTCCGACAAGGCGCGGCACTTCCGATTCGCCTGGGGCCCGTCGGGCGGCGAGAAGCTGGAGAAGCTCGGGTTCATCGAGTTTGCCGTTGCAGTCGCAGAGGGAGGGAAGGGGTCGCTCTGTATCGACACCCTCACATTCGAGGAACTGCCCCCGCCCGAGCCCGTTACGAAACAGCCGCGGCTGCAATTCTCCTCCACGTCCGGTGATGCGAAGGAAATCACGCCGGATGAGTCCGGCCGTCTGCAATGGAGCAGCGCGCCGTCCGACGTGCAGCCGGTGATCACCGTTGACTTTCAGCAGATGCGTGAGTTCGGCGGCCTCGTCCTGGAGTGGGGCCCGGACGGGTACGGGACAGACTATGACGTGTCCGTCTCCATGGACGGCAAGGACTGGGAGCCGGCCGCTGCCGTCCGCGGCGGCAACGGCGGGCGAGACTACGTGCGGCTGCCCGACGCGGAAGGCCGGCAGGTGCGGATTCAGGTGGCCAGGACATCGGGTAACGACCGCGTGTCACTGAATGGCATCCGCATCCAGGACGCCGCGTTCGGCGAGTCGCTCAACGCGATGTTCCGCACCGTGGCCGGTGAATCGCCGAAGGGCTGGTACCCGCGGTACTTTCTCCAGAAGCAGACGCCGTGGACGGTGGTAGGCGTGCCGGAAGATCGGAACGAAGCCCTGGTGGACGTGGCCGGCGCGGTCGAGGTGCACAAGGCCGGGTTTCGGGTGGAGCCGTTCCTGCGAATCGGTGATCGGCTGGTTACCTGGGCGGACGTCGAGCTTGCGCAGGGCCTGGCCGAGGGATACCTGCCCGTTCCGTCCGTGACGTGGCGGGCGCCGGGGCTCGAACTGGAGGTCACCGCACTGGCGGACGGCGAGCCGGGCGCGTCGGAAGTGCTGGTGCGCTATCGCGTGAAGAACACCTCGTCGAGCGATCAGGCCGGTCAACTGCTGCTGGCCGTCCGGCCGTTCCAGGTGCTTCCCCCCTGGCAGGACCTGTACTTCAGCGGCGGTGTGTCGCCCATCCATGCCGTTGCGTGCGATGAGAGCGGCGTCACGGTCGGCTCGCGGCGTGTGGCGTTCGATCCGCGGCCGGAGAAAGCCGGGGCCACCGCCTTCGCCGGCGGCGAGATCGTCGAGCACCTCGCGGGCGGCGACCTGCCGGCGCGCCGAAGCGTGGAGGATGAAACCGGCCTCGCGTCCGCCGCCGCGCGGTTTCCTTTTGCTCTGGAGCCGAACGGACAGTATTCGGTTGTGGCAACGACGCCCCTGCACGAGGGCGCGGCGGCGGAACCGGCGGAAGCGGCGTTCGACGCTCGACATCGAGCCGTGTGCGACGGCTGGCGTACGGAGCTGAACCGCGTGAGGCTCTCGTTACCGCCGTCGGGGCAGAAGGTGGCGGACACCTTCCGCTCCATGCTGGGCTACATTCTGATCAACGCAGACGGGCCGGCCATTCAACCCGGCTCGCGCAGCTA
>JAFGJQ010000392.1 GCA_016929015.1 Phycisphaerae bacterium
CTCGTGAAGGAAGCCGAGCTGACCTGCCGCATCGAGCACCGCCTGACGCAGGATGAGCGCGAAGTCGATCGCGTGCTTCACCAGCATCCGGATGCGGGGCAGTTCCGGACGCGTAACAAAGCGGTCAGGCTGACGGTCGGCATGCGCGCGGTGGCCGTCCCCGACGTCGTGGGGGCGCCGCAGGGCGAGGCCCGCGCGGCGCTTGCCGATCACGACCTGAAGATGCAGGTCTGCGGCCGCCGGATCACCGGCCGCTTCGACGTGGGCACCGTGATTCAGCAGAAGCCCGCCGCGGGCAAGCTGGCGCGAGTCGGCTCTTGCGTGGACGTGACCATCGAGGCGGAATCCGTCGTTGTGCCCTCCCTGCGTGACCTGACGCTTGAAGAGGCCCGCCGGCAGCTCGACGGCAGGCTCATCGCCAAGCCCCGCCGTGAAGTGCTGCGCGACGACGTCCGCGTGCCGCGCGTGGAAGGTCAGGACCCCCCACCGCACCGGCGAGTCGCTCCCGGGACCGTCGTGCACCTGGACCTTGCCGTCCCCGGCGTGCGCGTGCCGCAATGCGTCGGCCGGCCGGAAGCGGATGCACGCAAGCAGTTGCGGGGCCTCGGTCTGCAATGCACTTCGGCCGGCCAGGATTCGAGCGACGTCCATGCGCAAGGCACCGTCATGCGACAGCATCCGGACGCCAACGCCCTCGTGGCGCCGGGGTCTGCCGTTCGCATCACCGTCTCCTCGGGTCCGCCCCCCCGCGTCGTCCCGTCTGTGATACGAAATGACCTTCCCGATGCACGACGCCGACTGAAAGATGCGGGTTTTGAGAGCGTTATGGTGCATGCCCCCGAGGGCCAACATATCCCACCCCTTCAGGAGTTTCGCTACTACGTCATCAATCAGGACCCGGCCGGGGGGCAGACCGTCCACCCGCGCACGGTCATCACGCTATCGGTCGCCAAGCCCGTGGAATAGGCGCCGCCGGTATCCAGGCCGGATCCCACGGAGGTGCCGAACGTGCCGGGGAAGTCGAAGACGGACGCGGAAGAACTCATCCGCGTCTGTGGGCCGAAACCCGTTGCCATTCCGGAAGGGAACGACAGCGAGTTTCCGAACAGCGTCAATCGCCAGTCACCGGACCCGGGTGGGCGGCGGTTCGCGGCACGCCGGCCGTCCTATTCCTCGAGCCAATCCGTTTCGTCGGGCGAACGGTCCGGATCAAACCCAAGCCGGCGAAGCCATTCGTCTGTCTCGCCCGGGTCGGGTTGCTCCGGCTTTTCCGGGCGGCCCGAGGTATCCGCGGCAGGTCGTTCCGCCGCCGGCGGCCGAAGCACGTCCCGGATGAACACCGCACTGTCGATGGCCGTCGCACGGTGGTATCGAGCATCGTGCTGGATCGCATGGTCGCTGGAAACCACCGTGTACTGCCCCGCCGCCGCGGCATCGTCCAGCGCCTCCAGAATCACGTCGTCCGCGCTTCGGCCGCCGGAGAAGACCACATGCACGCCGAACGACCGCATCTGCTGAACGATCGTCAAGGGTGCGGACGGCCCGTCGAACACAATCGTGACGTCCGTTCCGGCGCCGGACCCCCAGCGGCCGAGCAGGCGACAGAGCCCGAGCCGGTCGATCTGGCGCAGACGCGCCACATCTCGCGCCGCGTACAGAAGGTTGTTTCCATCGACAAGAACGGGCACGGCCAGGACTCACCAGGCGGATGGGGATTGGCCGTGTTCTGCGGATGCGATCCGGCTCAGCGCTTGCGCTTCTTCCGCCCGCGTTCCCAGGGTGGGATTCGCGACTCGCGTACCCGAACCCCCAGCCACACCGTGGAGAGCACGCACAACATGACCGCCACCACCCCCAGAATCATGATGAAGGCCGGGAGGCTCAATAGCTGCTGCGATTCGACCGCATCCGACTCGGCTTGGGCGCCAACCCCTTCGAGGAGCGCGGACAGGACGAACAGGATGACCGCCGCCACGGCGGAGCCCGCCGCGGCCGCCGCGATCTTCCACATGGGCCACCGTGTCGATTTCATCCGCAGACACCTCATCCCGACGACAGGCAACGCAAGCAGACGCGACCGGTCGACGGTCGGTCCGACAGCGCCCAAGCTACGGAGGCAGCCGGGGAAGTCAAGCGGCCGGCCCTGGCCGGTCGGATCGTACGGCCGTCGCGGTCAGCGCGCCGTGTTTTCCGGTGCGGCCGGGCGTCCGGCAAATCGTTCGAAGGCGGCGAGCGTCTCACTGCTGATGTGGTGCTCAATCCCCTCGGCATCCAGCCGGGCCGTCCCTTCCCGAACACCGAGTTTCCGGAGCAGTTCCACGACCACCCGGTGCCGATGGCGGCACTTGGCGGCAAGTCGCCGCCCGGCGGGGGTCAGAAAGATCGCCCGGTAGGGCCGGCTGGTCACCAGGCCCGCCTCCTGGAGACGGGACACGGTTTTGGTCACCGTAACGTGGCTGACACCGAACCGCCGGGCGAGGTCCACCGCACGGGCCTCGCCCTGAACTTCGAGGAGGTCGGCGATGGTCTCCACGTAGTCTTCGGCCACCTCGACCAGGTGGGCCTGCCGGGTACGATGGTGTCCGCGGGCCTGGTCGTCCGGGCCGGGTACGCCCGGCCGCGGGCCGCCCCGCCGTCGGTTCGCCTGGGTGGATTTGCGTGGTTGAGCCATCCACGGCCATTATGGCACGGATTTGACCCGTTGACAACCTTGGCTATATAATTTAGCCTGTGCTACACTCGGACGGAGAAATGCACCTCATGCCGCCAACGATTCAGCAACGGACCGGGCGCGCCCTCGCGCGGATCAGCCTGGCCGCCCTGATTGCCGCGGGCGTCTGGCTCGCCGCCGGCTGCCGCCGGCCCTCCCTGGCCTCCGAGATCACCGGCAAGCGGCACGTGGTGTGCACGATCGGCATGATTACCGACGTGGCCGGCATTGTGGGCGGGGACCGAACGACGGTGGTCGGCCTGATGGGCGCGGGCGTTGACCCGCACAGCTACGTCGCCGCGCCGCGTGACATGCGGGAGCTGGCCCGCGCAGACCTGATCCTCTACAACGGCCTGCACCTGGAGGGGCGGCTGGCGGAGCAGTTGGAGCGCCTTGCCGCTCGCCGCCGGGCCGTCGCCGTCACGGACGGGATCGACCCGGCGCGCCTGCGGGCGCCCCCGGATTTCGCCGGGCAGTATGATCCGCACGTTTGGTTTGACGTATCGCTCTGGGCGCAAGCGACGGAGCGCATCCGCGACGCATTGATCGAAGTGGACCCCGCAGGCAAGGCGGAGTACGAACGGAACGCCGCGGCGTACCTGGCGCAACTCGCCGCTCTGCATCAGGAGACGCGCGCCCGCATCGCGGAGATTCCCAGGGAATCTCGCGTGCTCATCACCGCGCACGATGCGTTTGGATACTTCGGCCGGGCGTATGACATCGAGGTTCGCGGCCTCCAGGGCATCAGCACGGACAGCGAAGCCAGCCTCCGCGACGTGAACGACCTGGTGGACACCCTCGTGAGCCGCCGGATCAAGGCCATCTTCGTCGAGAGCAGCGTGCCGCGCCGGAACATGGAAGCGCTGATCACCGGGTGCCGGGCCCGCGGCCACGACGTGCGGATCGGCGGAGAGCTGTACGGTGACGCCATGGGGCCGCCCGGTACGCCGGAAGGCACGTACATCGGCATGGTCCGGCACAACGTGAACACCCTTGTGGATGCCCTACGATGACGCAGATACCCACCATTCTCGAATCGCCGCACCCCACCGGGCCGCCGGCCGACACAACCGCGCCGGCCGTCCACGTACACGACGTGACCGTGGCCTACC
>JAFGJQ010000033.1 GCA_016929015.1 Phycisphaerae bacterium
GGCCCCAGCCCCACGGCGACGTTCATGTCCGCCTCCTCGATCATGACGGCCTGGAGGACATCGCACTTGCGAGAGATGGTTGCCGCCTCACCGGGCGCCAGTTGCCGCGTGACCTGTGTCCCCGTCTCCCGCAGGACCGCCTCGAGCGTCTCCTGCGTGTCGCCGTAGTACAGCTCCACGTCCACCGGATACTCCGCCGCATTGACCAGCCGGATCGTCGTCTGGCTCCCGCTGGAGATGATCTTCTGCACCGCGCCGCAGCCGGCAGCGCCGGCCAGAACGACGGCCAATCCCCATCGCATCCATCCGATCATGATCGCACCTCCTTGCGTTTCAGTCGCACTGATGGCTTCGCCTGCCGAACGCACTTCGCCCGGCCCGCCCTCCGCCTCCGCCTCCGCCTTCAAGCTACAGCCGGAACCCGTCGCATTCAACGGCCCGGGAGCACGCGCCCACGACGGGCCCGGCTTGGGCCCCCAATGGGACGGGGTCGCCGGGCGGTTGCCCGACGACCCCGTCGGAATGAGTCACTGATTCACTGGCGGCCCCCGGCCGTCAGTGCTTCCGGTACGGCCTATAGCGGGCCGTAGAGGAAGAAGGACAGCAGCACGACGTCTTCTCCATCGATGACGCCGTCGCCGTTCATGTCGGCACAGCCGCAGAGCGGTCCGCCGCCCGCGACATCGCCCTGACAACTCTGCATGAACGCATAGTCCATCAGGTCTGCGTTCAGGTCGCAGTTCAGGTCGGAGATGCCGCAGTATTCGACGCAGCACTCGTCCGGGATGCCGTCGGAGCCGGCCGCCCCGGTCGCGTTGATGATGACATCGGTGGACAGGAAGCTGACGTTGATGTCATCGTAGTCTGCGATGCTGTTGCCGTTGCAGTCCGCGCAACTGTCGAGCATGCCGTCGCCGTCCTTGTCGAGGTCATACGTACCGGGCACGGTCTGTCCGGCCGAGACGATGTCGCAGCCGTCGGCAAAGCCGTTCTCGTTGCAGTCTGCAAGGGTGTTGGCAACGCACTCCGGATCGGCGGGGGTGCCGCAAATGTTGATGGAGTCGAGCACCCCGTCACCGGCGCCGAAGTTCTCGCAGTCCGACCAGCCGCCGCCGCCCTGGCGGGTGACGTAGCATTCCTCGGCCGGGTCAAACCCGACTTCGTGGAACACCTGCTCGCAGGTCAGGTCGTTTCCACCGATGTTCTGGATGTGCGTTTCCCAGCCGATGTACGGCAACTGGCCCGCGACGTCAATGTCGCACGCGTCCGGGATGCCGTTGAGGTTGGCGTCCGCCGCCGTGCTCAGAGCGATCTCGCGCGGGTCAAGGCAGGCCGTGTTGACCGGTCCCAGCGACGGCTTGCCGCTGATCCAGGTGCAGTCATTGTCGCAGTCCTGGCAGCGGTCGGGGATGCCGTCCGCGTTCAGGTCCGCGACCAGGCCGGACGTGATGGCCTCGCTGTCAATGACGCCGTCATAGTCGCAGTCCAGACCGTGCTTGCGGTACACTTTGTCGATCAGCTTTTCCATCGTCGGCGGGTTCGACACAAAACCGATGTGCCGCACGTGCCGATCACCGCTCTGGAGCGGCGAGCCGCCCGCCACGTCCACAGTGTAGGAGCCGGACCCGACCTTGGTGATCACCACGTGTTTGCGGGTGTTCTCCAGCTTCACCTTGAACTTGATCGTCTGGTTGAAGGCCCAGGTCAGGCCGGTGTCAAACGTATCGCCCGTCGCATCGTACGTGTAGATGCTGTACACGAAGGATGGGGACTCGCCCGTGCGGACGAACAGCAGCCCGGTAGTGGGACGGTCAAGCGTGAAGTTCGGGTTCGGTGCCTCGCCGCCGTAGATCTCATCGTAGAAGTCGGTGAGGTCGACGAACAGCGTATCACCCTCATAGTTGGTGCCCGCACCGAAGGTAACCTGGAAGTTCCACTGCATGACGTCGTCCGGCGTTTCGTCGTCAACGTACAACGGCGAGCCGAACGCGGAGGCGTGGCTGCCCGGCGCGTTCGGATCGAACTTCACCTGCTGGCTGCCGCCCTGATAGACGACGTTGACGGTGGCCGGCGTTTCGCCGAAGGTCGCCCCCCACCAGCCGAGCTGACCGTCGATGGCCTGGTCCACGACGAACCCTTCAATCGCCTCGAAGCCGACGGTGGAGGCATACACGATGGACGGCTCGCAGAAGTCGAGGATGTCGTTGCCGTTGCCATCCAGCGAACTGTTCGCGGCGATGTCGCACTCATCCAGGAGGCCGTTCATGTCGCAGTCGATCAGACCCTCCAGGATGTCGCAGGCGTCGAGGATGCCGTTGTTGTTGCAGTCGGCGCCGCCCTGGGCAATGTCCATCTCGTCCGCAATGCCGTTGCCGTTGCAGTCGCTGAACGGCGCATCCGGACCGATCACGCAAAGCTGGACGTTGTCCATGTAGAAGTCGTGCGTCTGGCCGACGGTACCCGCCGTCCAGGTCGGGCTCCAGTTCAACGTGTTCTCAAACCGGGCCATGAACTCGCCGCCGCCTTCGCTGGCGCCGAAGATCCAGATGGTCTCCTCGTCGGAGAAAGTGAATCCGAGATACGGCGGGTTGACGGACCCGCTGTCATTGATGAGCCAGATTTGCATGGAGTCGCACAGACCGGCGGTCCAGGTGAACGCCTTCGGGTTTGACGGCAACTGGCTGTTGTCGATGATCCAGGCGCCGTCAGCGTCGAAGACGGCGATGGTCGGCCGCGGGTCGGCCGGATCACCCTCGTCCGCAAAGTCGTAGATGCCGAACTCGAGCCAGGTGACCTCATTGCCTTCATCGTCCGTGACGACCACCTGCGTCGCGTCGTTGGTGGTGCCGTTGGAGACCATGTAGCTGAAGGTCAGCACCTGCCAGTTGTAATCCTCGTCGATGTCGGCAGCCGTGCCGTACAGTGGCGACGTGATACGGTCGTCGCTGGAGTTCCCCTGGATTTTCAGCGCGTAGCCATCGAGGTTGCATGCGTCGGCCCAGCTCACGATGTCGAACACGCCCGCACCCCCGTCATTGTGACTCCACTTCATGACAGGGTCCGTTTCGGCCGCCGGCTGGTCGATGACCGTACCCAGGGCGTAGCCCTCTGTGTCGGAGAAGTCGTTCCAGATGATCCAGCAGAAGCTGAAGTAATCGCACACGTCCGGAACGCCGTTCTCGTTGCTGTCGGACACAACGCCGTTCAGGATATCGCAGGCGTCGATGATCCCGTTGCCGTTACAGTCCGTGGTGTTGTATTCACAGAAGTCCGGCACGCCGTTTGCGTCGCAGTCGATCGAAGGATCATCGGCGATCTGGCACTCGTCCGGGATGAAGTTGGCGTCGCAGTCGGTGCTGATGGCGGGGCAATCCTCATCCCCGTCGCACTCCGTCACGCCGTCGTCGCAGATGCCTTCCCCGGTGTCGCACACGCCCGGCCGGGAGAGTTGGCAGTCGTCCGGAATGCCGTCATTGTTGCAGTCCGGATCGCAGTCTTCGGTGCAGAAGAACGGCCCGCCGGGGGCAGTGCTGTTCTCGTCGATCTCGCACTCGTCCGGCACGGTGTTGTCGTTGCAGTCCTCGCTCGTGCCCAGGGCGATATCCGTTCCATCTCCGATGCCGTTGCCGTTGCAGTCCTCGTCATCGCACTCGTCCGGCTTACCGTTCACGGGATCCACGTCACAAGAGGCGTCCACGACCCAGCCGATGCCCAGCGGATCCTGGAACTGCCCGCCGGTCGTGAAGTAGGCGCACGTTCCCGTCTCACAAGCCGGGGAGCCAAGGCTCAGGCCGCACTCAACCTGCTTGTCATCGAGGACACTGTCATCGTTGCAGTCGGTGAACGCTTCACCCCTGAAGACCACGTCGAGGTACGAGTAGTCACCGCCCATGTAGCCATGTCCGGCGACGTTGTAGATGCGATCCGTCGTTCCATCACCCGCGTCAAGATAGAAGCCATCGCCGGCATCTCCGATGGTCGGAGCATATGCTTCGCCGACGTCGAAACTCATGACCAGACGACCATCCTGCGGCTCAGGCACGAATGTTCCGCCCACGCCGCCGGTTCCGCCCACGATGGAACCGATCACAATGCTCACAAACAGGTGGTTGTCGCCGTCATTCGAGGCCTGGAAGAAATAGGGAAGGCCCTCCTCCGAGGCAATGAACTCCAGATCCCCCCATCCATACCCGGTATTGAGCGTCGCCGTTCCAATGTACAGGACGGCACCGCCCATGTATTCCGAATGAACGGGATCGCCAGGCTCGTTGTACGTATCGTACGCTTCAACCAGAACCGCAACGTCATTGTAGGTTGCCGCTGCGCCGTAGTTCCAGATACCGCCTATGACGATCTCAGTGACCACGGCGGCCTTGCCTGAAGGCAGTACGAAGTAGTAGTCATCACCCCAGCTACGGGCCTCCTCACCCCAGTACCGATCGCTGGTCTGACTGAAGAACGTGTACGTGGCCACGGAGTCACGCAGTCCATCTGCCTGACTCTGGCGAGGCAGGGCTACGCGCGAACCAGGCAGCGGGCTGGCCGGAATAGCCGGAGCCAGACTGGCAGAGCCTTCGCCCGTGGCGGAGATCTCCTGCCGCATGTCCTTCTTGCTGATTTTCTGCGCGCCGCTGACCTTCACCACCTTGTAGACCTTGCCGTTGTGCGTCACCGTATCCGGCAGGTCCGCCTGGGCCGACAGGGGGGCCAGCACGAGGCCGACCACCGCGACGGCCGCTACCGTCCACCAACAACAGTTGCTTACTCTTTTCACGGTCCGTTCCTCCTGTTTCAACTGGCGCATCGCCAGGCGTGCTCCACACGCTCTGGCAATCACTCGCCAACCCTGCGGAAGCATGCACAGCCCCGCAGAAGGTCCTCCGCTTCGATGTATCTGTCAAAGGAAGTCAGTGCGCGCTGAACGGCTGCTTCGTCCCGCCTCACCAGTCCCAACGCTGCTTCCTTCCTGTACGCTCACCGACAGGCGAATGCCCGCCCGTCCTTGATTTGGCCAACCCGGCGCCAAGCGGCGCACACCGCTCGCGATCCCAACCGAAAGCGGCAAGAGTTGACACGCTTCCGGTCGCTTATTCTAATGGGCGAACCGGCTGCGATCAAGGCTTGTGTGGTTTTCTCGCCGGCGGCCGGAATTCGCGTAAGGCCATGCACGTATAGTCGGTTACGGCTCGAATCCACGCGCCAGAGGGGCAATTTGTCCACCCCGAAAAAACCTTGGGGCGTCCCCCTACAAGCTGGAACTCACAAGCAGGAGCGCCGCCCGTGACCCGATACGTCCGATACCTGGATGCCCAGGCCCGCCCACGATGGGGCCTCGCAAGCGATAATCGGACCGCACGCCCCCTCCCCGCCGCCCCCTCCGGACCCGGCTTCCGCCTGCCGGATGCGGGCGCGGCCGGTCAGCCGGAGCCGATCACCCGCTTGCTGCCTCCCGTCCCTGTGTTCCCCCCGCCCAACGTGTTCGGGATCGGGCTGAACTACCGGCAGCACGCCGCCGAGACCGGGGCGGCCGAGCCGGACCATCCACTGGTGTTCATCAAGGCCTCGACGGCCGTTATCGGACCCGGCGACGCCATTCTTCTGCCGCCATCGGCCCCGAACGAGGTGGATTTTGAGGCGGAACTGGCCGTCGTGATCGGCCGGACCGCCCGCCGGGTGCCGGAATCCGCGGTGAACGACTACATCCTGGGCTACACGTGTGCGAACGACGTGTCGGCCCGGGATTGCCAGAAGCGCCTGGACGGGCAGTGGGCGCGGGCCAAGAGCTTTGACACGTTCTGCCCGCTCGGGCCGTGCCTCGTATCCCCCCACGAGTTTGATGCGGCAAATGCCGATATTATCTGCGTCCGCAACGGCCAGACGATGCAGTCCGGAAACACAGCGGACATGATTTTTTCTGCAGCGAAACTGGTAAGCTATCTGTCTGACCAGTTCACCCTGCTGCCCGGAACGGTGATCTGCACGGGCACACCGCCGGGTGTGGGGATGGCGCGAAAGCCGCCGGTGTTCCTGCGGGCGGGAGACGAGGTGGAGGTGCGCATTGCGGGGATCGGATCGCTCGTGAACCCTGTATTGGCCGAAGGTTAGCACAAGAGCGTCCACCCGCGGGCGGACCGGCCCCGAGCGAGTCGAGGCATTTGACGGACTTTTGGTGTAGCCGTATAAGGAAAACGTAAGCCGCGCTGTCGGTGCAGTTTGCCATCGGTTCGGGTACTCCCCTGCCTGAGCCCGCCGAAATCGCGACCGACGGCGTGGAACCGTAGTGAAGACGACCTGCCTGAACGGTCCGGAGTATCTCAAGATGACCCAGTCACGAGTGTGGAATCGGAATCGCAAGACCCTTGCGATGGCGACGGTTTGCGCGATGGCAATTGTGTGCTCGGCGCTGCTGATCAGTTGCGGCAGCCGAACTCCGGGCGGCACCGGGTCAGGCAGCGGCGGAGGCGCAGGCGATCCGCTGCCCGGGGCCATCCTGCTCCAGCGGGACATCGTGGTATCGCAGGACGTGACGGTGTTCTACACCACGCCCGCATCCGCAACCAACATCCGGGCATTCCGGATCCGGGCATCGGCAGCGGGATCGCAGGGCGGCGTCGAGACGGGAGACGAGGTCGAGATCGCGACGGGGCTGTCGCCGACAACGGCCATTGGAGAAACGCGATCGTTCCAGTTCCTGGTGGAGGATGTGGACGCGGGCCCGTACTTCGTGGGGTTGCGGTACGCGGTGAGCGGCCAGGAGTACCGGGTACGGAGCGAGTACACGATCACCATGTCGGGCATTCCGGTGCCGGTCTTCGTATCGCCGGCGAGCAGCCGCAGCCTGTACGGCGACCAGACAGTGGAGATCCGGGTGAACGTGGGCGACGCCCAGAACCCGGTGAACTGGCGGTTGTTCTACATCGCGGAGGACGCGGATGACACCTTGCCCGCCGACGAGCTGGGCGTGGTGATTGACGAGGGCACGCGGAACGTGATCTCGCAGCTCTGGAGCGCGATGGGCGTGGCACCGGGCCGGTATCGGCTGGGCATCTCGGTCACCGATACGGGCCAATCGGTGAGCAGCGCGGTGGCGGCCGGGCTGACGGACCGGATTCTGACGGTTTACAACGATCCTTACGTCATCACCGTGCTTTCGGAGCCGCCGGTGGCCCGCCCGCCACGAATCGAGATCATCGAGCCGGCGGAGGACGTGACGGTCGGCTTCGGGGTTGAGACGGTGACGGTGCAGTATGAGGCCGAGGTGTTTGAGGGCGAAACCTCGGAACAGCGGGTCGATTTCTTCATCGATGACGACGACGTGTACGACGGCGACGAAGACGTTCTGCTGGCCGATCGGCCGGTGGACGAGACCATGGCCACGCTGAGCACGAGCAGCCTGGATGAAGGCGAGTACTACCTGGGCGCCGTGGTGTACGACGGCGTGAACGAGCCGGTGGCCGGCTATGCCGAAGGGAAGATCGTCAAGGAGGTCACGCCGAAGCTGGACGTGAAGGAGCCGGGCGTGGCGATCAACCGCCGGCCGAACACGGAGGTGGCGGTGGCCTGGACCACGAACCTGCCGGCGGCGGCGGGAAAGGTGGACGTGTACTACCGCCGGATGACGGACAAGAACGGCACGCTGTCCGCGACGGAGAACCGGATTCTTGCTCCCGCGGCGCTGTCGGTGAAGACGGCAAAGTTCACACCGACGCAGGCGGGCGTTCTGGCGGTGTTCGTCCGGATCGTGATGAACGACGGGAAGGTGCTGAACAAGCAGGCACCCGCCTACGTGAAGGTAACGTCGCGGCCGAGCGTGTTCTGGCTGGGCGACCTGGCCAGTCCGCCGGGCGGCGAGGCGACGGCGACGACGCCGCCGATTCCACCGGACGCGCCTGCGGCCGGCAGGTTCAACGGGGCGGTGTTTGAAGGGCACAACTTTGAGGACAACCTGGGGTCGGGCTTCCTGAGCGCGGCGGACCGGGAGACTCCCGGCAAGTACATCGGCGAGGACTTCAACGTCGACGGCATCGACGACATGTTGATGATTGCCCGGTTCGGCAAGTCGGACTTCCTGAACCCTACGGGCATCGGAGTCGGCGAGGCGTATCTCATCCGTGGGAGCTCCACGCGTTTCGCGGGCACGTACAACGTCAACCGGACGGGCACCGCGGTGCTGCCGGGCATGGTGTTCACGGGCGTGGCCACGCCGGAGAGCGATACGCTCGGCATCTACGGTGTGACGCGCATGTCGAACGTCGAGAACCGGGTGAGCGTGGACCCGGACGAGGTCAGCGAACTGATCTTCCAGTTCCCGCGTGTGGCGAACGGAGCGCTGCCGGGGTTCAAATCAAAGGAATCGAAGCTGGTGAACTACGGCCACTTCACGCTGGGCGGCCTGGTGATCGTGGCCAGCACGGACCCGTACGTACGGGGCCGCGATGCGACGTCCGAACCGGCCGTGATGACGGACACGCTGGGCGTTCGTGTCGCGCTGGAGGCGGTGGGCCAGGACTTCGTGTCGAAACGAGTCGGTCCGGAGCCCGACGACGGATCGCTGTGCAGCGGCGAGTCACTCTGGACGGATGACTTGTGGGGATCGAACGAGTCGGAGACAAAGACCCTTCCCGACGACTCGGGGAGCGTGGACGAATTCCGCGTCGGTTGCGCGCCGAAGCGGCCGTACGGCATTGCAGACGCCGACGACGAGTGGGACAGCATAATTGAGCCGTTTTTCGGCTTTGCCCCGACATTGGCCGTCAACTTCGTGACCTGGTGGAAGCGGGAGAACGGCACATTGAGTTTCCCGTGCGACGAGCAATTGCTTAAGTGCCCAACGTGCATGCCCGCTGCGGGCGTGGATGGCTACTGCTGTCAACCCGAGCAGCCCGCCTGCGACTCGGAGTGGCCGGCCGCAGACATCTGCGGGGCTCTGACCGGCGGCGATCCGTCGACCTGGAGCGTCCACAAGCAGTGCGGGGACCCGTTTGTCTGTGCGCAGTTTGACGTCTTCACGGGCGAGCCGCTCGCGGATTCGGCATTCAGTTCAGTGACCCTGAGTGGGCTGGCCTCTTGCACCTTCGTGTACACGCCGCTGTTGTTCGAGGGCCAGGATTCCCCGGTGGAAGATCTACTGGAAGCCATCGCGCTCGGCGTTCCCTACGTGGGCGATTTCGTACGCGGACTGAACGAGTTCGATCTGCTCTCCGGTCTGTTTGTCGACCGGACCGCCGGTGCGGAGCGGGACGACGAGGGCGTGGTCTGGAACAAGCCCAAAAAGCCGTTCGGCGCCCGGATCATCGGCCGCAATCTGGACAGTCAGCATACAACGGAAAGCGAGTTCGGCGTGTCCGTCTCGCAGAGCGGGGACTATCTGGTCATCAGCGCCCCAAGACGTGATGTCATCGATGACGAGCAGGCGTTCCCCTTCGATTACCCGGATGTGCAGGACCTTCTGGATCCGGCCAATGCGGAGGCGAACCTGCTGGCGGGGATCGCCTATGTCACCGATTTGAAGGACCTGTGGACCATGCCTTTGCAGGACGGCGTGCCGGGCGGCGGAGCAAGCCAGATGCCGCCGAAGCCGCATATGTACCTGGCGGACGGCAACAGCCACACCTGCGACTGCACGATCGTGGGCACACCGCCGAGCCGCACGGGCGGAGGAGGCAACGCGCGGATTCCTCGCTCCAGCATTTCGCGCACGGACCTGACTTTCACCCGCACGGGCTTCGATTCATTGCAGGGCGGGATTCGGATCGCCGGCCGGGCGAACGACCAGGTGCGAAACGTGCTGGGCGTCCTGGACTTCAATAACGACACCCGTGACGACATCGCCCTTGCGGCTCCCGAAGCCGATCCGTACGGCAACGGCCAGCAGGACGGTGCCGTGTACGTGGTGTACCGCCGTGCGTCTTCGCTCGAGTCGGACTACATTCTGGACAAGCTGGCGTACGCGCCCACGCATCCGGAGCGCCTGGCCGGCATCTTCATCAAGGGCCGCGAGAACACCGGCTACCGGTTCGGAGAGACGATTGTCGGCGGCGTGGACTTCGGCACGAACGGCGTTTCGCTGAAGTCCGGCGAGTCGCCGCTGCCGGAATTGATCGTGTCGAGCCCATATGCCGACAGTGATCGCGGCGAAGTATGGATCATCTTCCCCGGCACGACGACGAATCCGCTGACCACGCCGGAAGGCGGGGCCAACATCGACACGCTGCTGGCCCAGCGCAAGGTTGCCCGAATCACGGGCAGCAAGGCGGGCGACTTGTTCGGGTTCAACATGGCCAACGCCGGTGACATTGACGGCGACGGCTA
>JAFGJQ010000393.1 GCA_016929015.1 Phycisphaerae bacterium
CTCCATCGCCTCCGCCACGCGCCGGCTGCCGGACGTGCTGGAGATTGACGGACCGCTGGTCGGGCCGTGGGCGGCCGAGGGGCTTCTTCGTCCGCTGGACGCGTACGTCACGAGCGAGCTGCGCGCGGACTTCCTGCCCTCCATCCTCACGCAGGGCACGTTCAACGAGAAGCTCTACTCGCTCGGCGCGTTCGATTCGGCCCTGGTGGTCTATTTCAATCGCGACCTGATGGAAAAGGCGGGCCTGCACCCGCCGGAATCCGTGGCCGACGCCTGGAATTGGGAAACCTTTGTCGAGGCTCTTCGACGCGTCCGGCCGCACGCCACCGTGCCGCTGTCGCTGCACATGGACGAGCAGGGCACGGAATGGTTCACGTACGCGTTCAGCCCGCTGATCTGGTCCAACGGCGGCGCATTGATCGACACGGCGCGAAAGCGAGTGGTGGGCGTGCTGGACGGCGCGGGCAACGTGGAGGCCATTTCGCGATGGCAGGCGCTCTTCTCGGAGGGTCTGGCGGAGGCCACAACGACAAATCCGAACCCGTTTGCGGCGGGTCTGGCGGCGTTTGACTGGACGGGGCACTGGATGCTGCCGAGCTTTGAGGCCGCCGACATCCGGTTCGGAGCGATGCCGCTGCCGCGGATGGGCGAGGTGTCTGCGGCCGCTTCGGGCAGTTGGTGTTGGGGGTTGTCGCGGGAGTGCAGGCACCCGGACGACGCGTGGAAGGTGGTGGCGTGGCTGGTGGACGCGGAGCACGGGGTCGAGCCGATCGTGCGGGCAAACGGCGCCGTTCCCGCCCGGCGGAGTGCGTTCGCGTTGTTCCCGGAGTATGAACAGATGCCGCGGCGGCTGTTTCGCGAGCAACTGGAAACCGCCGCCCACCCGCGACCGCGGACGGCCGTCTATCCGTCGCTCAGCGTCGAGTTTGCGCGTGCATTGCGCGACGTCGCGATCGGAAACGACGTGCAGAAAACCTTGACGAGAGCGGCCCAGAGCGTACAACGCGCGTTGGACCGGACGTGATTCCTCGGGTGTGCGGGCGGATGCCCGCGATGAAAATGCTGTGAGGCAGGTCTGTCGTGATCGCTCGCGAACGATTCATCGCGATGCTCTTCGTTTTGCCCGCCGTGCTGCTCATCGGGCTCTTCGTGTTCTGGCCGGCCGTGTCGATGGCACGAACCAGCCTTCACCAGCAGCGGCTCACGGATACGCACGCCGGCCCGCCCTGCGGCGGCGAGAACTTCCGGGCGGTCTGGGAAGATCCGGATTTCCGCGCGGCGGCCTGGAACACGGCCTATTTCGCGGTGCTGGTCGTCCCGCTGCAGACGGCCCTGGCGCTGGCCCTGGCGGTCTGGGTGAACGCGCCCGGACGCTGGACCCGCGGATTGCGACTGGCCGTCTTCCTTCCGACGACGTTGTCTCTCACGGTGGTGGCCGTTCTGTGGGACTTGCTTTATGAACCCGCGCAGGCGAGCGGGTCGGGCCTGTTCAACGGACTGCTCGGCTCGCTGGGCCTGCCCGCCCAGCCGTTTCTGACCAGCCCGGCCCAGGCCATGCCATGCCTGGCCGCAATGAGCATCTGGCAGGGTGTGGGCTTCCAGATGATGATTCTTCTGGCGGGGCTTCAATCCGTCTCGGGAGAGTTGTATGAAGCGGCGGCGCTGGACGGAGCGCGGCGATGGGGCCGGTTCATCCACGTCACGTTGCCCGGCATCGCTCCCACGCTGACCCTTGTAGTGATGATCACCACGATCTTCGCGCTCAAGCTGTTCGTGCAGCCGTACCTCATGACGGGCGGCGGCCCACAGGGCACAACGCGATCCGTCGTGCAGTACATGTACGAGGCGGCGTTCTCCCGGCGGGACCTCGGGTTGGCGTGTGCGGCGGGGGTGCTGTTCTTCATTGCGGTGGCGGTGGTGGCCGGCGTGCAGCGGCGATTGTTCCGATCGGCGGAGGCCCTGACATGAGCCGCAGGACCGGCACGATTCGACTGCGTCGCTCACTGCCCGGTGTCGTGGCCGCGGCAGTGGTGGGCCTGCTGTTTCTCGCTCCGGTCGTCTGGATGATCGCCGCCTCGTTTAAGCCGGAGGCTGAAATCCACCGCGACGTCGCCTCCCTGCGAGGGTTCATCCCGACGCCGGCCACTCTCGACAACTACGCCGCCGTGCCGCAGCGGACGAATCTGGCAACCGTGCTGGCCAACACGTTTCTGGTCGTGGCGGCAATCGCACTCGGGGGCATCCTGATCAACGGGCCGGCTGCCTACGCCTTCGCCCGCATGAGATTCCCCGGCCGCGACGTCCTCTTCCTCCTGCTGGTGGTCAGCATCATTCTGCCCTTGGAGGTCATCGTCATTCCGCTGTTCATGACGGTCGCAGGCTTCAGCGGTGCGGTGGACTTGGTGGGTGACCGCATATTCGCGCTCGGTGCCCTCAGCGTGCCCTTCATGGCCAAGGCGTTCAACATCTTTCTGCTACGCCAGTATTTCCTGTCGTTGCCGCGGTCGCTCGAGGAGGCGGCGTTTCTCGACGGGGCCGGCTGGTGGCGCGTGTTCTGGCGGATCGCCCTGCCAAACGCCGTGCCCGCTGTGGTCACCGTGGTGCTGCTGGATTTCGTCGTGCACTGGAACGACTTCCTCTGGCCACTGGTGGTCTGCACGGGCCAGGACACCCGAACGGTGCAACTGGCCCTGGGCAACTTCTTCACCGAGCCTCCCATCTCGTGGGGCGCGATCCTGGCCTATGCAACACTGGCCACGGCTCCCGTCATGCTTGTGTTTGCCTTCGGACAACGCTGGATCGTCCAGTCCGTGGCAGGTACGGGTGTAAAGGGATAGCTCCCAGCTTCAATTGCGGCGGGGTTTCGCTTGACAGACGCGGAGTCAGTTCGTACCCTGCCAGTGTTACGATTCTGTGAATCGTAACACGATGGTTCCCTCCGGGCGCACGCGCTCGGTCATGGAGAAGGAGGTCTAAGGAAATGCGACGGTGGAATCAGATAGGAATCGCGTTGTTATTCATTGTCAATACAGTAGTTGCGCAGGAGCCGGACTGGCCGGCCCTGCCGGTGACGCCCCACACGGACTTACAGGCCGTGGACGGTATTGGGTTCGGCACGTTCGCGTTGACCGATCCGATCCGCGTTCAGGGCGTTCTTCTGAACCGGCCGCAGGACATGCTCGACCCGACGGCGGCCGCCCCCGCCTACATGGGCGGCACGTGGCAGGTCTTCCTCCAAGCCGATGATGCGGGAGACTTCGGTGGCACAGCCCTCTGGATGGGGCAGTACATCGGCCGGATGAGCGGCAACCACCCCGCCGGCAGCTACACCGACGCGGAATGGGTGTCCGAGTTGGACCGGATCACGATCGACGACGGCACCGGGCGGCGACTGCGGCCGGGCGATCGGGTGGAGATCCGGGCCCGCGCGCCGGGGCTTTTCTTCCGCGGCAAGACGAACATCAACGAGCAGCACATCAAGGCGCCGGAGCAGGATTTTGACGTCGTTCTGCTGGGACCCGCGGTGGGACTGCCCGCACCGACCGTTATCACCCTCTCGGACGTGAAAGACGCGGCAGACGAATTCCTGTTTGATTCGACTCGACAGACGGGAACCGAACGATACCAGGGCTCTTTGGTCGAGATTTCAGGCGTGAGTTTTGTCGATCCGGCCGGTTGGGGCCCCGGTGCCTCGCTGACGCTAACGGACGGTGCAGGGCGCACGCTGCCGGTGCTGTTGGGGCGATCGCGCGGTTTCGTGGAGTATGCGGCCCCGGCCGGGCCGTTCTCCATCGTGGGTATCTTCGATCAGGAGGATACGGATAGTGGAGACGGCTGGATGGCGGGGTATCGGCTCTGGGTCATGGGGTTTGACGGGCAGGCGTTCATCATGCCGATACAACCCGGCGACACGGACGGCGACGGCGACGTGGACTTGAGAGACGCTGCAGAGCTGCAGGCGTGCTACGCAGGTGCGGGCGTGCCGCCAGCCGGCGCTCTGTGCGACGATTTCGACATGGATTTCGACGGAGACGTGGATGACGACGACACGGGAGAAGTGTTGACGTGTCTTGGAGGACCGGACAACCCGGTTGCGTGCCCGTGAAGCATCGGCCCAGGCAGGCATTCACGCTGGTCGAACTCTTGGTGGTGACCAGCATTCTCGCGTTGTTGCTGGCGATGCTGATGCCGGGGCTGCGGGCGGCGCGCGTGCGGTCGCGGATGGTCGCCGTGCATTCGGACCTCCGGCAGATCACGCTGGCCCTGGATGCGTACGCGCTGACCTGGCACGATCGCGTGCCGCCCACGCGCGTCGCCTGCGGCACGGACGTGAACTACCAATTGCCGATTGAGCTGGCGAGAGAGCGGTTTCTGGCCCCGGGCGCCAGCGCCATTCCGCAGGCGGACCTGCGCGACCGCTTTGACTCGCGCCGGACGTATCGGTACGTGGCTCCGGGGGCGATCTACCAGAATGGCACGCTTTTCGACATGCCCGACAAGCCCTGGAAGCCACGCTCGAAAATCTGGGTGCCGGACGATTTCCCCGTATGCACCGACGAGGCCGGACGGTACTACCACGACTTTGCGGACGAACCGGCCAGTCCGGTGACCTACGCCGTATGGAGCGCGGGGCCCAAACCGCTGGCGACGAAATTCCCGCGACAGATGGCTTCAGACGTGGTGGACGAAAGCCGGTTTCCGCTGCCGCGGTCGTACTGGATGACCCGCAGCCTGGATGACGGGCTGATCACACACTTTCGGGCCCGCAACGGCCTGGTGCATCAGAGCCCCTGAGGACGGGAAGACCCTGGGGGCCCTGTCGGGGCAACGATCCGCGCGTAATCGGCTGCCCTGTCTACTGGTTGCCAGACACGGGAAAAAGGGGCGGGATCGTCCATCCGAACACCCGCAAATCCTTGGCTGTGTGGCGATTGTGCGACACGGCGCGGGCCCCGTGCCACAGGCTCAGGCTCGCGCCAGTGAGAGGCCGGTTGTTGCCTACCCTCTTTGAGCACGCTAAAGCCTCTCTGGCCGGTTGGACGATATTCTCTGGAACACTGCGTTCTCGTGCGGTGGGGGACCCCAGCCCCATCCGTTGCACGGAAGCACGCGATTGCGCCTCCGGCGGGAGGCAGCGGCACCAGGGTGCATGTGTTGCGCCGGCGGGCGTGGTGAAGGGCAAAAGGCAGCCCGCCGGGTGTTCGGGCCGAGATTCTGTGTATCAGCGCGATAGCGACACAGTCGTGGCCGGTCGTCCGCATGTGCGGCCTATCGGGTTCGCGCACAGTTCCGTGGTAGGAGAGTAATCCGATGTGTATTTTCACCTTCCTGGCTGCCATTCTTGCGATCTTTGGCATCGGGGGCGCGCAGCTCTAGCGAGCGGCGCACCGTAGGAAAGGCGAAGCCCACCGGGTGGCGTGAAGCGCCGGCCGGTGGGCTTTTCCCTTTTCCAGGGGCTTGCCCCTCAGCCGGGCAAACCCCGCAGCCCGCGTGTCCGGGCGAGCAGACTCGACGATCGCCTTCGCCTTCGAGCGTGTTTTCAGTACTGATACACTCACCGAAGCGCAGCCTTCCTTGCGTGCTTCGATCCGATTCGTATCCTGAGGCCTGCTTGGAGGTTGCGAGAATGGATACAGCGGCGCAGGTGGTGATCGGGTTGGGAGAGGTGCTGTGGGATTGTTTC
>JAFGJQ010000394.1 GCA_016929015.1 Phycisphaerae bacterium
CAGAATCACTCCTTGCACGCCGAGGTCCACCCACGGGCCGACCCAGTCACCGGCCGCGCCGGCCAGCAGGCCGGACCAGCCGAACGGCTGCCCCTGCGCGTATCCGCAGTCGTTCTGGTCCAGGTCGCCGTTCAGGATGGTTTCATAGACCGCCGGGTCTCGCGCATCGGGGTTCCCCGCTCCGTAGCCGGCGAAGCCGCCCAGGATGGACACGTGATCCAGCAGAGTAAAGGTCGAGGTCCGGGCGTTGTCCACTTGGCCGGTGCCCTCGTCCGGGTAGTACTCACCGTCCGCAACCCAGATCTGGACCGGACCGGTCTGATTCGCGGCATCCGCCAAGGCCGACTGGAGATACGGGTAGGCCGTCTCCCAGGTTCGGCCGTCTGCCCCCAGAGCCGGGCGGGTGGCATCCACGTAAATGACCCGGGGCGTGGTGACGGCCACCAGCCGGTTTTCCGCGTCGTACTCCAGGGAGCGGCCCTCGTCGTCGATCGTGAGGTTCCCGTCGTCATCGTGGAACAACGGATAGGGCGTGCCCAGCGGGCCGCTGTTGATGAGAGCGTATTGGTTGAGTTGGTTGGGCGTGTAGGCCTTCGGGCCCAGAAGCGGGCCGCTGGCCGTCTCCCGGTTGCCGATGTTGTCATAGGCGTACGCCCAGTCGCCCACGTCAGCCCGCGCCGAGCCGGTCAACTCGTTGCGCGTGTTGTAGCCGAAGGCCTGGGTGACGGTTGCGGCGAACGCGGACCCAGAATACTCGACATTCGTACGCCGTCCGAGCACGTCGTTCGTGTAGTCGTACCTGGACACCACGACCGGGGTGCCGGCCGGGTCCCAGGTGTTCGTCACCTGGTCGATGAGGTCGCGTGTGTCTTCATAATCACGCTCGATTCGGGCGATGGTCGTGGATGCGTCGCTGCGGAAATCGATCTGATGGATCAGATCGGCCGTGGGGTTCTGGCTTGCGTCCTCCAGATAGCCGTAAACCGCTCCATACGCCGGCAGCCCCGGGCCGGTGATGCGGTCCATGCGCCCGCTGGCAGAATTGTAGTGGTACGCGGCCGTGTATTCCCTGTCCTGGTCCCAATCCACCGACAAGCCTGTGGGGCGACTGCCGGCGGACGGTTCGAAAGTGCGGGTAATGGCGCGTTCGTACAGCCCGGAGATGGTCTCCGTAACCTCCTGCGGCCACGCCGAGTAGTCGAAGACGTGGTCGGTGGACTCCGGGTCCGCGGCCGTCACGGATGCGAGTTGTCCGCTTCGAGTGTGGGCAAAGGTCAGATCGGGCGAGTAGGCCGTGTCGCTGTAGTCGACGGTCAGCATCTCGCCGGTGTTGGCATCGTAGGTGTAGGTGGTGGTGATGCGGCTGGACAGGGCGTCCTCGCGTGCCCACAGGCGCTCATGCAGCTTCCCGTCGGGATAGTACGTGTACGATGTGGCCTTGCCGTCGGCGTACTCCTTGTCCGTCAGCAGACCGGTGGCGGGGTCATACACCCACGTGGTTGTGTCGCCGTCTTCTGCGGTTTGGCCCGGCCACTGGTTCCCGGTGAAGTCCTCCGTGCCGCGGAAGGTAGTCATGGTTTCCCGCTGGCCGAAGATGTCGTAGGTGAACAACACCGGTTGGGGAACGTCACCCCACATTTTCTCGATGTCGCCCCGCAGCGTGTAGGCGTAGTACGTGTAGTTGTACCCGCCGTCACGCTCTGAGCCGTTCGACGTCAACTGACCCGAGTCCGGATCATACCCAAAGGTCGTCCGATCTCCGTGAGCATTCTCGGTCCAGTCGACCCGTCCGACGGCATTG
Source organism: Phycisphaerae bacterium (assembly GCA_016929015.1). Lineage (GTDB taxonomy): Bacteria > Planctomycetota > Phycisphaerae > UBA1845 > UBA1845 > JAFGJQ01. Next base: position 1,802 of record JAFGJQ010000394.1, read on the forward strand.
TAGTGCGTCGTCTGGGTGTTTCCCCGACCGTCAGTGACCGTCGTCTGGCGGCCGAACCCGTCATATCCATAGGTGGTGTCGACCCCGGAGCTGGAAGTGCTCGACTGTAGCAGGCCATTCACCGCGACGGTTACCGCTGCTGTGGTAGCGCCGGGCACGGTCGTCGCCTGGGTCACGGTCTTCGTGCTTCGGTTCGTCGTGGTGACCGTCCCGCCCGTCTGGGTGGCCACCTTGTTCCCATCGCGATAGTAATCGACCGTCGTAACACCTTCGGCCGTCATTGAACCGGAGAACCCGGTCAGCCGGCTCTTCTGTGTGGTAGTTACGTAATCGTCGGCTCCATCAGAGTATGCGGTGCTCGCCGTTGTTCGCCACCAGTCCGTGCCATCGTTGACATAGGTCGTTGTGTTCGCCGTGAACCGATCTGTTCCGGCGGCCTCCAGGACGCCGTTCCCGTCCACGTCCAGACCCGACTTGGCCACATTCCCCAGGTCGTCGTACTCATACAGGGTAGGGGCAGCGACCAGCGCATTGCTTGGGTCTCGTATTTCCGTACGGACGAGCTGACCGTCGGTGTTGTATGCGTAGGTGGTCGTCAGCACACCGCTGTCAAAGGCTGGTCGCGTCTCGATCACCGTTCGTCCAAGCCAATCCGTCGTGGTCGTGGTTTGGCGCAGCGAGCCCTGCACCGGGTCGGCGGTTCCTTCCATCACTGTCATCGTCTGTCGGCCATCCTGTGGAACCGCGTACCCGTACGCCCGGTGCATCACGCCGGTTCCGGAGATACTCTTGAGTTGGCCGTCCAGATAGTGGTCCGTGATCTCCGTAGCACCTCCGGGTCGAGTGACTGTACTCGTCCGACCGCCGTTCGTGTACGCCATGATAGTCAGCAGACCCAACGCGTCCTCCTCCGCCATCAACCGGCCAGCGAGGTCGAAGCGCTGCTGGGACGCCAAAGGGTCTCCGCCGGCGGAAGACGTGGTCGTTGCTGTAACGGTTCGCTCCAGACCTCCGGTCACCGCGCTCGTCCCGTAGTCGTACTGGTATACTGTGGTCTGATCGGCGGAAAGCCCCCCAGGACCTCCGAGTACACCCACGCGCGTTTGCCGCGTCAATCTCCCCAGCAAGTCTGTGACGGACTCCTCCTCGATTCCCTCGGCATTCGTCACGGTACGCGTTCCGCAACATGAATCCTCCGTCCACTCGGTGGACTCGTGCGTCCCGTTTGACTGATGGACATCGGTTTCTCGATTGAGATTGTCGAACACCCGGACGGTCCAACTCGCTCGCTCGCCCGGCTCGCTGGTATCCTCTGTCACGTAGGTCTCTTGAAGCACCGGGTTTCCGCCCAAATCACGAACAACACACTCTTTCGTCGACTTCCCAGGAACATAGCTGATGGTCTCCCCGTCGCTGGAGGTCCCGCTGCTAACACAGATCCGAAGATCCGCTCCGCCCGCCAGGGGAGTGAACTGGGGAGCCGTCGTACTTCCGTCGAAGGTGCCCTCTTCGTAATCATGCACAGCAAAAACCCCGTCCGGCCGCCACTCGGAGAGGATGCGCTCGTCGTGATTCAAATCGTATCGCCTCTCGGTCGCGAGGCCGGCACCGCCGTCCGTACGCACCTCCGTAACCTTCAACTCGCCAGGCACCGCCGTGTCGTAGGAGTATTCGGTCCGCCCTGTCATGTGCCCGTCGGAAAACTCCGTGACGGTCAGGGGGCGGCCAGCCGTGCTCCCCGGTTCGTCTGAGTAGGTCGTCAGAGTGGAGACTACACCCGACGCATCGTAGCTCGGCAGGAACCCGACCGCAGGCACAGTCTCATCTAGCCAGCCGCGGACGATCGCAAATCCGTTGGTCGAAACAACTTCCGGGCCGTTCGTGCCGATCTCCGTCACGCTCAAATCGTAGTGGTAGCCCGTCCAAGAGTCATCCGGTTCCTCGATCAGGGCCAGCTTCCCCGTCGCGGTGCCCGTCTCATAGTAGTCGTACGTCGTCTGCAGCAAAGATCCTGCCACGCCGGTGCTGATCGTGCGACTGACGACGGACAGCCCCCAGGGAAACTCCTTCCAGACCTCTTCCACGCGGCGGATCTCGTTCACTCCACTCTGCGCCGTATATGTCTTCGTTGTGAAGCCGGCTGACGGAGTGTCGGTCTCCCACTCGATCGTCTCCTGCCGCATTACCGTGCTCTGACCGTCCTTGGTCGTGAGCTGCCAGCTCCACTGCTCACCCGGGACCGAAGCGGAGTGCAGGTATTCGTAACTCGCCTGCAACGTTCCCGTGGCCGAGTCCCCCAGGTACTTCGCCACGATCAACTGGTCCCCGCTGTCGGGAGCGCCGGAATTCGACACGACCCACGTGTGTAGCAGCGTCGGCGAAGGCAGCAACGGATACAGCCCATCCGGCCCCTTGGTCGTTCCGTAGCTTCCCTCGGCGTACAGGCGTATCTCATACTGGTCGCCGTATTCAGGGTCATTTCGGTACATGTCCACGATGTCCGCCAAGGCGTGCGGCGTGAGAACCTGGCGAAGCCCCAACAAGTCATACACGGCCTCGACTTGCGGATCCGAGAGATGAAAAGCGAGACTGCGACGCTTGCCCAGGAAGTAGCTGCCCTCTTCGCTGGCCAGGACAATTGCGCCAGCCGACGAGCCATCCGACAAACTCCCCAAAGAAAAAGACATCCGGGGAGGACCCGAAGCGGCCTGCGTAACGCCCATCGCATTTTTCCCACCGCAACACACTCCGCGATCCTCCCCCCCGTCGCCCGCCGTATGCCCCTGTGCATCGAGCGATGGAACCAACAGATCAGCAGTCGCCTCGCAGCCGAAACCCGGCTCCGTGGCGATGATCGTGATTATACCATTGCCCGGGTTTTCCCCCACGATTAGGTCGCACACGAACGCGTTGCCGTCTCGGCGCGGGTTCTTGATCTTGAGCCCTTCCTCATCGTCCCGGGTGGTCCAGACGTCCACAATGGAAGGGTCAATATAGCCGGCGCAGGCGAACACCGCTCTGGCGGTCACCCGGTCTCCGGGGCAAACCGACGAGTTGCTCAGTTCGATACTACCAACCACGCAATGCGGCTCAAATCCCAGTACGACACCACCGTCGCCACTACACATTGCGTTCCCGCTGAAGTTGCACTCCAAAGCGCCGGACTGAATGTTAGAGTTCATCGATGCAGCCAGGTAATAGGTGCCGGGCGTCAACAGGGCAGTATCGTGTTCGTCTCCGTCGGCGGTGAGCACCGTGGCACCCGGGAATTGAATACTACCATTATAAACGGCAGCGTGTATCGACGGGTCCACTCCGCATTTGATCTTCTCGCCCGTGCCCAGCGTAACCACGGCACAGTGGTTCAGGACAAAGGGCGCCAGGACGGTTCCGCCGCCGCTCGATCCCACATGGCAATACGGCATACTGCAGTAAATTTCTCCCACGGGATAGCATCGTTGGAGCCCGCAATTGTAGGGGTCCACTCCGAGGCCAAACCAGAACAGGTTCGGTTGACCGAAACCGGCGACGAGGTGAGTGGAGTCCGCATTAACCCGTATTTCGCTCGCCGCCATTCCGAGCAGATCGTACTGGCGGAGCGATCCCTGCGGGCAATCGTTGCAGTCCAATGAACACTCAGTCTCACACTGCACGTCGAAAGCGGCCCCGTCCTCTGCGTTCCAATCTGGACTGTCCGTCGACTGAGAACGCATGCACGAATCGCAGCAACTTCCAGTACTCACTTGTGCGCTTACGCCGGCGCCCCCGCCATCTAGCCAATCGACCAGGTCCGTTGCGGGCACGCGTCCGGTTTGCAGAAACGAGAGACCCAAGACGAGGATTGTCGAAGCTGCAGGAAACCACGGGGTCGGACACCTGCGGTCCGGACGCCGGCTCGCGTCCTGAGCAAAATGGCTCAGCGCGGAAGCACGCCGACGCAATGACGCACCGAACCGCGCGCAGCGAGACTTGCGAAGGGACAGGAGATCGACAGGGCTTCCAGTTGTGGACATCGAACAACCCTCCTAGCAGAAGACAACAGCTTCCCCGCAGCAGCCAACCGCCGGGTTGCTCCCGGCCGTCGGCGCGACTTTGATCTTTCACTCAGCCACCTCCGCGCGCACCTTCCACGCGGATCGCCGACTGAGCCTTGTTTTGACCTTACGAGCGAACCCTTAACGTCTTTCCAAACGTCAAGGGCGGGATTGCGCGGGCAAACGCATCCGTGCGCAGATCCCCTCCGGGCAACTCACTCCTGGTCCATGGAAAGAAAGACTGCCATGCGAAGAACATCATGGCTCCCCGACACAAAACACGGCGCAGCGGCAGGAAGGAGAAAGACACAGGTGTTGGAACTGACCGTGTCGCTGCGCCAAGTCTTCTTGGTCATACAGTACCACAACAACACGGCCGGATCAACCGCAAAACGCGAGAAATATCGGCCCTTCCACGCTAAGGCAGACCCGGACCATCCGCCACGCGGCGCGCAGCGCGACCCTCCCGACCCACGCACTCCCATTCCTCGAAAACGGCCCGCACGAGGCCGGGCCTGCAGCCGGGGCCGAACTCGCACTGGGCAATGACGCCGCCGTGACCGTCGTAGAGCGAGCCGGCCACGCGACGCACCGCGGCTCGGGTCTCGTCTTCCGTACCGAACGCAAGGATGCGCTGGCGGTCGATCTCGCCCCAAAACGTGATCCGGCCCTTGAACCGCCGGCCGATCGCCTCGATGTCCATGCAGAAAAGCTGGCTGTTGATCGCGTCCACGCCCACTTCGATCAGGTCGTCGTAGATGTCCAGGATGTGGCCGTCACTATGCATGAACGCGAACTTGTCCGCCGCATGGAGAATGTCGCAATAGTCCCGGTACAGCGGCTTGAAATACTCCCGCCACATAGCCGGGTTGACCAGCAGCGAATTCTGCGAGCCCCAGTCGTCGTACCACACGAATGCGTCCACGTCGGTCTGCGCCCACGAGGAAAGCAAAGCCAGCGCCCACTCATGCACGCGATCGCGCAGCTTCAGCATCGACTCGGGATCGGCCACGCAATCCATGAGCAGGTTCTCCGTTCCCCGGAGGAACTGCATTCTCTCGAATGGGCGGATGGGCGCCAGCAGGGCCACGAATCGGTCCGTGGCGGCGCAGGAGCGGTTGACTTCGTCCCGACTGATGCCGTTTACCCAGGTCCAGGGCGGACGGACCTTCTCCAGGTCACTGTCGTAGCTGCGAATCAGCGGGTGCTTCACTTCGCCCATCACGTACGGCTTGAGCGTAATGAATTCGCAGCCCCACTCGTCCACCGACACGCCCACGTCGTCCGGGTTGCCGCGCACGCAGTCGATCGGCGGCAGGGTCAACGCCGGGCTGACGATGTCGTCCGGGAAATCCCGCCGGATCGCAGCCAGTTCGGCGGGGTAAAGCGTGGCCGCCAGTGGACCGGCCCAAAGCTGCCGGGGCACGCGCGGCGTCGGCTCGAACCGTAGCGTACGATACACCAGCTCCCGCGGGGTCAGCTCAGCCATGTTGTGATGAGACCTCCATCACGGGCCCGCTGAGCGAACGGCACCTCAGAGGCCGGGACCGGCTTCGTCCACGCACCCGATCCACCGCAGTGGAGGTCCTTCGGCGCCCGCCCTGCGGCGACTTCGCGAGACTCTCACCCAGCCGTCTCACGCCGCCTGGTCGTTCGGTCCGACCCACATGTTTGCGGACGGATGCTTGCGCCACCCCTCGCCCTCCACGCGAGGATCGATCGTTGCGAGGGTGTCTCCGGCCAGCATGTCCACCGTCTGGGCCCAAGAACGAATGCCGGACACCGCGTCCAGGGCGTGCAGATTCTGGTAGCCCGCGCAGTTGGCCGTGCGAAGGCAGTCTTCCAGGCTCATGCCCCGCAAGAACGCAGCCAGGAAGCCGGCGATGGACGAATCGCCCGACCCGGTGGCGCTGGCGATGCGGGCCGGGCGGAAGGCCGGGCACCACAACTCGCGGTTGGACCAATTTGTCGGATCGCCCGGCCTCACCGCCCCCATGCGGGAAAACGTGGAGGCGTCGGCGGTGCGGAAGTAGTAGCCGCGGTGGCCGCTCTTGAGTGACGTCATGCACACGCCCATGTTCAGGAACTCACCCGCCATGCGAGAGCACTCGGCGGTGCTGATGTGGTCGAGCAGTTCGCCCCCGCCCCGCTGCTTCTTGCGTGCAAGAGACTCATCCCGATACAGCATGAAGAACCCCTCCTCCATACTGGGGAGGAAAACGTCCACATGCGGCAGCACGTTCGCCAGAATGCGCGACCAGGGGGCCTTGCCAGAGGGCGTGGTCGGGTCGGGCAGCGACATGTCCAGGGAGGTCGTCGCGCCCGCGGCCTTGGCCTGCCGGAAAATTTCGGCCAGGGCCCGCCCGTCGTTCTCGTACAGGCTCCGCATGAGCGGCGGATAGCCCAGGTGGAAATGCCCGGCCCGGGCCACCAGGTCGAAGTTCACGTCCTCTGCGGTAAACGTGTCGTTTGCTCCGGGGCAGTGCAGAAACATCCGGTCGATGCCCGGGGGTGCAATGGCCACCGTGTACGACGTGCTGACACCTGGTGCCGTGCGGATGCCTTCGCTGCTGCCGGACCGCTCCAGCAACCGCCGGATGATCTGCCCGTGCTCGTCGTCGCCCACCTTCGCCATGAAGGCGACCTTCACACCGAACTTCACCGCGCCGATGCCGGTGTTGGACACCGGGCCGCCCGTGCTGATGGCGCACGGACCGATGTTCACCAGCGAGCCGGGCCGGAAGATGTCGCCCATGGTCCGGGCGCCGGTGTCCGGAATGTCGGGAATGATGTCGAGGCAGATGTGCCCCGCCGCCACCAGGTCGTATTCCTTGCCTTGCACGAGCATATTCAACAGACTCCCGTCGTTGACCATCTCTGGACCCCGTTCGTCGGGATCCACCCCCTGCTTTTGTGGGACCGGCTTTCTCGCCACGGCGAGTCGCCTGCGGAGACCAGCCGGTCCTCTGGACGCCGCTCGTCGGGATCCCTGCCTCCCTGTCTCAGACCGTCAGTTTCCCTCTCATCGTCGTCACGCATTGGCCGGCGATGCGGACGGAATAGCCCTCGCCCGGATGCTGCGTCACCATGGCCCGGACCGCACCCGCCCGGCCGCCCGGCTCGGCCTGCACGCAGTGGACGGCCGCCGTGTGCTGATAGAACGGAACGAGCTCGTTCACGACGAGGTAGGTGGCCAGGGGTCCATGCACGCTGCCGGTCACCGGGTCTTCCGGCACGCCCGCGGCCGGGGCGAAGAACCGGGACTGCACGTGGATGGAGTCGGCCAGCGTGTTGAGGGTGGCCACGCAGAACCCGCGGATGCGCTGCTTCAATGCGAAATCACGCAGGCCGTTGAACTCCGGCACCAGCGATTGCAGCGTGAGCAGATCGTGGAGAAACAGCAGCACGTCGCCGTCCTGCGTTCGCATCATGGGCAGCGAGCGGTCGATCGCATCCAGCGTGGTGCCCAGTAGCCGGGCCAGCCGGTCGGCGTTCAACTGCACGGGGCTCAGCCTGGGCGCGGGCAGGTCCAGCCAGACCAGCCACGCGTCGTCATCCGTGGGCATCTTCTCCATGCGGGCGGTCAGCGTGCCGGAAGCGGTCTGGATCGGCAGCAGGGTCTGCGGGTCGGAACGCAGGGTTGAGAACCGGCCTCGCTCCACCATGGCGTGAACGGCCGCCAGCGTGGCGTGCCCGCAGAGCTTCACCTCCATGGCCGGCGTGAACCAGCGGAAGCGAACGGCCGCGTCGGGCACGTCCGGCGAGAAGATAAACGCCGTTTCGCTGAGGTTGAACTCCCGGGCGATGGCCATCATCTGCGGCCCGTCCAGGGCGTCCGCGCCGAACACGACCGCGGCCGGGTTGCCCCGATAGCGCCTGTCCGTGAAGGCATCCACCACGCAGTACTCGAATTCCATACCCGCCTCCGGCCGGTCCCACGCGAACCGACGGCCTATATGAAGGTCGATCTGCCCGCCCGCGTCAAGTCGGCGGGGAATCGGCCGGACCGACCGCACGCCCGCCCAGTGGCATGGAGAGCGGAGTGCACGTCTCGGCACGGCGTGCCCTCATGACGCAGCGAACGCGCCGGTGAGAAGTTTTTTTGCATTGTTGCCTTGACTCTTTGCATATCTGGTGTATGTTTCCCGTATCGCAGTTCGGCTGCGCGTGCCACGCCGTGGCACGATTCGTGATGAGAGACGGTCGATGATACGGTTCTGGAGACAACTCGAAGCACGCTCGTACACGGGTCTTCGCCCAGGGGCCCGGGCCGGCGAAATCGCGTGCAACTCGCCTATGTGCAACGGGTTATGCGCGTGCTCCGCCTTCGTGAAGGGCCCGGAGCGATGGGAAGATCGGCAGGAGGACCGTCCACCGAACTAGTGGGATTGTCACAACGACTCTCCACAGCCCCGGAGGACGCAAACCTCCGGGGCTTTTTTTTGTTGAACGGTCAGCGGCGCGCCCGCACGAAACCGCAATGACACGTCGTCCGCGCGGCAACGTGGAGCGTGCGCGCCGAGTGAAGGCGAAGGAGTCTTGTCACGGGTTCAATCGGTGCCGGCTGGCGGCGCGCAGCGCATCGGAACGATTCGCGACTGCGTGTTCCGCGAACAGCGTCGGAACGGTGTCGAGTGGATCGCTTGGATCAGTAGCTCAACGAAAGAGCAACGGTTCCCGGAACCGTGGGTTGCAGGTTCGATTCCTGCCCGATCCCCCAAAACTCGCTGTTAACGAGTTCACTGGTTGCGAGGCGGGCGGGCTGGAGACGTGCTCAGCGGCGAGCCGGTCGATCGCTTCACCGGCCGGGGGATGAACGTCCCCGGCCGCGCGTCACGATCGACACCGCGGGACCGGCCACGCAACCGCGCGGATACCGGCGCATCGCGCCGCCACCCTTGTGCCGTCGAGGCGGAGCCCCGCTCCCCCTCACGGCGCAAGCCGCGGCGGTCGACGGTGCGTCTCAAGCGCGGTTCCGCCGGGAACGCGGGGCGTCGAACGCAGGGGCTCTCCAGCCCGCCCACACCGGCACCGAATCACGCGATACCCCTGTGGGTAGAAGGATAGACGACCTGGAAAGGAGGTTTTCGTCATGTTCGGACTCGTTCGTATTCACCAGCATGAGCTGGGTCTGCACTTCCGGCACGGTGACTTTCACGGTTTGCTGCGGCCGGGCAGACACCGGTTCTTGAGCCGGCTGTACAGCCTGACCCGGGACCGGGTGGAGATCGTCAGCACTCTGCAGACCCGCTTCACGCACGCGCTGCTGGACGTGCTTGCCCAGCGGCCGGACGTGCGCGAGGTTCTGCTGATCCTGGATCTGAGCGACGTGGAGCGAGCGCTCGTGTTCAAGGACGATCGGCTGGAGGCCGTCTGCGGTCCGGGCCGGCACGCGTTCTTCCGGACCCCGTACACACTGCGGGTGGAGACCTACAACATCAACGAGTTCCGGTTTGAGCACCCGCAACTCGAAACCGTGCTCGCTCACCCGGAGGCCGGCCGCCACCTGCACGGAGTGGAGGTGCAGCCGCATCAGGAGGCGGTGCTCTTCCGCGACGGCAAGCAGGTGGGCCGATTGGCCGAGGGCCGGCACGTGTTCTTCAAGGGCACCGGCCGAATCGAGGTCAAGGCGGTGGACCGGCGTGAGCAGGTCGCCGATGTCGCCGGCCAGGAAATCATGACCGCCGACAAGGTCACTCTGCGGGTGAATCTGCTGGTGACCTACCAGGTGGTGGACGTGCTGGCCGCGCTCACGGTGGTTGCGGACCACGCCCAGGCACTCTACCGCGAGGCGCAGCTCGCCCTGCGGGCCGCCGTGAACGGTCGCACCCTGGACGCCCTTCTGGCAGACAAGAGCGTTGTGGGCAACGAGGTGCGTGAGACCCTGGCCGAACGCGTGAAGACCTTCGGTGTGGCCGTGCGCAGCGTGGGCCTGCGAGACCTCATTCTGCCCGGCGACATGAAGGCGATTCTGAACCAGGTGATCGAGGCCGAGAAGCAGGCCGAAGCGAACCTGATCCGGCGGCGCGAGGAGACCGCGGCCGCCCGCAGCCAGGCCAACACCGCCCGACTGCTGGCGGAGAACCCGGCCCTCGCGCGGATCAAGGAGCTGGAGGCCCTGCAGGAAATCCTCGCCGGCGCGAAAGCGCAGTTCGTGTTCGGCTCCGGCGACCTGATCACGCAGCTTCGCGGCCTGATTCAGCGCGACAAGGCCGATGACGGATGAGGTGCAAGCTACGGACGGCGAATCGCGTGAGGCGATCGGGGAAAGCCGTCCGTGAGAGGCACGGGCATGCCGAGCGTGCCCGTGCCTTCTCTCTTTCCATGGTGTGACCAACCGAGTTCTCTTTTTGCTCCGGGCGATCACTCGCGTCATCTGAAGCGTGGGCAGGTCACCTGGGAATATTGACCTCAACGCAGCGAATGGCTATGGTTTCCTCCAACCTTCAGCTTTTGATCATCAACTCGAAAGGAGGCTCGTAGTGTTGTCTCGGCGTATTCCCGCAGGGCCAATCGTGGCGGTGGCAGGGTTCGGTTGTCTGGTTTGGGCGGCGGGCGGCGGATGTCAGCAGAGCGCCGGGGGTGGGAATGCGAGCCCATCGACCACGTGCACGCTGGACGACGATTGCCCGGCCGGCCAGGTTTGTGACGACTTGCAGTGCGTGCCGGGACTGACCCGCTGCGCCGGGGAATACATTGGCGAGTTCGCCGGCTCGATGACGGGGGAGATCTCGCTGACCATCGACGAGGACGGAAGCGTGCATGGCGAGTTGGACGCTCCGGAAGGAGTCCTGGCGTTCACAGGAACGGTCTCCCAGACCGGCGAGATCACCCCGACCTCCGCCATGACGGTCGTTCAGGGCCAACTTGATTTCACGGCTTGTGAGGCCTCCGGCACGTGGACGGCGCAAGAGTCCGGCGGAACGTGGGAGGCGTCCAAGACGGAGGGCAGGACCATCGATGACCAGGATGACGACGGCGTCGCGGACAGCATCGACAACTGCCCCACCGTGCCCAACTCCGATCAGGCGGACGCCGACAGCAACGGCGTGGGGGACGCTTGTGACTCGCCCGAAGATTTCGGCACGGTGGAGGGAACCGTGTACGCCCCGAATGGGACGACTTCACTGGCCGGGGCGACCGTGGCAGTGCCCGGAGCGGCGCCCACGGATCCGCCGACGACGTCAACGACCTCCGGGCCGGACGGATCGTTCTGTCTGGAGAACGTGCCGCCAGGCGATGTCACCATCACGATCACCAAGGGCTCGTGGAACACGAGTTTTCAACTGAGTGTCATTGCGGGGAAGTCGATCACGGCACTGGCACAGTGGACGACTCTGCCGGCAAGCGGAACCGGGGCCGCCACGATCGCCGTGATCGAAGGTGGGTATGACCGGATGCAGGATATTCTGGCGAAACTCGGAATGGGCACGGTGGATGCCAAGGGGTACCTGGTGCCGGGCAGCGAGCCGTTTGACGTGTACGGTTCCGCAAGCGACCTCTTCTTCGACACAGCCAGGATGGCCACATACGACATCATCTTCATCAATTGCGGGGCGGACGAGTACGCCATCGAAGACGCGGCCGTGATCCGAAACATCCGCGACTACGTCAACCAGGGCGGCAAGCTGTACGTCACGGACCAGGCGTACGACTACGTGGAACAGGTGTTCCCGGCCGCCATTGACTTCTATGGCTCCGATGACACACCCGCAGACCAGGCGGAATTGCAGGACGCCGCCCAGGAGGGCGCACCGGATATCACCGTGGAAGCCGCCGTCCTGGATGAGCCACTGGCCGACTGGCTGCAGCAGCGCTCGGCTCTCAACAGCGACGGTACGGTGCACATCGCAGGTTTTCTCCGCGGATGGGTCGGGATCGACCAGGTTCCGGGCACAACGAAGGTGTGGATCACGGGAGATGCAGCCATGTGGGGCTCCTTGCCCGATCCGACGTCCCCCGAGATTCGCCCGCTGACCGTCACCTTCGAGTCCGGCGACGGCCGGGTCCTGTTCACGTCGTACCATACGGAGGAAAGCGCAAGTCCTGATCTCAGGCCACAGGAGTGGATCCTGGCGTACCTGGCCTTTGAGTTGTGAGTTCAATCGCCGGGAAGCTGAGCGGGGGCAAACCGGCCTCACCATCCGTTCATGCTGCACGTACGGGCACCGGCCGGCTGCGGGATGGTCGCAGCAGAGGAAGCGGGAGGATCAAACGGCGGTCGCTCCATTCCCGATGAGACACGATCGGCCGGAGTCTGCGTCCGGGTCCGAGGGATCATCCACGAAAGAGAAAGGCCCGTCCGTTTCAGAGGCGGATGGGCCTTCGTCTTTCGGTGGAAGTTGTCGAATCGTCTCTAGCCGATCAGCATTCCTTCCGCCTCACTGAGTTGCTCGTCCAGACCGGTCATGATCTCGGTCAACTGCTCTGGAGTGATGCCCGCGCCCTGGAAAAGCTCGTCCGTGAAGTCTTCGCGGGTGGTCAGGTGGAAGCCGATTTTCTCCTTGCAGCACAGAATGTCCGCCGCCTGCACGATCATGCCCAGTTGCTGCAGTTCCTGGGAGAGCCGGTCCGGGAAGTGGTGGAACCCGATCACCGCCCGAAGGTTCCGCGGGAACCGCCACTTGGTGGTCAGCGCGTCGCCGAAAACCTGGTGGTTCGCGCCCAGCACCTCCGTCTCGACGGTCAGCAGGTCCTGCCCGGTCTCATGGCAACGGTCAATGATCTGCGCCAGCTCCTCCGGAAACGCCTGCCGTTCCACCAGCAGGCCCAAATCGTGAATCAGGCCGGCCAGCATGATCTCATCCAGCGCGCCGACCACGCCCGCCGCCTTGGCAATTCCGCGCGAGACCACGCCGACGGCCAGGCTGTGCCGCCACAAATCCTTGGCGGTGAAGGAAGTGGAAATCTTTCCGCCCTTGAACAACCGCGAGATCGACGCCGCGATGGCGATGTTCTTCACCGCGGACAGCCCCAGCAGAATGATCGCCCGGTCCACGCTGGCGATCTGACCGGGAAGCCCGTAAAAGGCCGAGTTCACCACCCGCAGGATCTTCGTGGAGAGGGCCGGGTCGCGTTTGATGACCTCGTGCAGGTCACGCACCGTGCTCCGGGAGTCCTCCACGATCTCGATGATTTTGACCGTGACTTCCGGCAGTGTGGCGATCTCTCCGATCGCTGCCAGCGCCTTCGCCACGATGTCTTTCTCACGGGTCTGCGCTTCGACTGCCATGCCGGAGCCCCCTGGACAAAAAAGTGCGTGATCCCCCCTCGTAGGGGGAATACCGGACTAGTCATCGTCGGCCCGGCACCGCCGGTTTAGAGAAGAATGGACTCAGTAGGTGATCTGCTTGGCGAGCAAATCCGGACCCAGCGACACCCGGCCCAGGATCGCGGCGATCCGCCGGCCCGCCCCGCCGCGGCCATACGGGTTCACGCCCAACATTCTCGGACGTAGCCGCAAGGCACGACGCAACGCCGACCGGACGGCTGGCACGGACTCCGCGCAGTCCACGACGCCGGAGCCTGCCCGCAACCGGCCCGCCTGGCGCCGTCCGATATTCACCACCGGCACGCCGGCCGCGCCCGCCTCCACGATCCCGCTCGAGGAGTTGCCCACCAGGACCCGCGCGGAAAGCAACAGCCGCAGGTACTCATCCCGGGGCAGCGACTGCGCCACGCGCAACGCCCCGGACCCGAAACGGGAACGCTCGGCCCGAATCGCCGCGACAATGCCCCTATGCCCGCGGTCGCTGTTGGGGTAGAGCACGACCGTGTCCAACCCGGTGGCGGCCACGCTCTGCAGGATGCCCGTCATCACGCGCCGCTCGTGCTCGGCCGATCGGCCGCACGGGTGCTGCACCACCAGAACAGGCCCCGTCCGCGCGGACGCGCGCGGGGCTTCACGTCTGAGTTCGAACAGCCGATCCAGGCCCGGGGCCCCCACAACGTACACGCGATCTGCGGCCTCGCCCATCCGCACGATTCGACGCGCCGC
>JAFGJQ010000395.1 GCA_016929015.1 Phycisphaerae bacterium
GCGCGGGCCTTGCGGGGCAGCCAGCCGAGCACGTCGCCGGACCTTGCCGGAAGCTCCCGCCGAAACGTCACGTAACGGTTGTCGACGGGCAGGTCCGCATGAACGGCCGACACGGTACGCAGGTCCAGCCAGTCTGCCTGGAGGCACGCCATCCAGTCGCGAGCGGCATCCAGCAGCGCTTGTGCGGCGTCGGCGTCATCCACCAGCGGGCCTCCGTACACGGCGTACGGAACGCTCACCAGCATCGTGCCGCCCAACCGGCTGCGCACGCAGCACAGGGGCAGGACCCCGCAGCACCGCGTTCCGCGGCGGGCGCACAGGTAAAACGTCTGATGGCCGAACGCCGCCCGGACCGCCTCCATCCAGGACGACATGTGGAAGAGAGTCCCGCCCGGATGGGCCTGCACGTACGCGTCCCAGTCTGCGTGGCCGGCCGGCTCGATGGCGCAGACCTCGCAGGCTCCGCGCGGTTCTTCCGCGGGCCGGGCATATGCTGCCGGTCTGTCCAGGACGGTGGGCACCATTCATGAGTTATCGGCAGTTCCCGAGGGTGATATGCGAAGACGTCGACATGTGTGAGGCGAGGCGAGAGGGATTGCAACTGCTTGCAGGAGAGAGCGTTAGGACGGGCTGTGCGATGCTACGCGGCCGCCAGAAACACGACGAAGAGTAGGGCGAAAACCCCCAGCAGCGGATGCACGTCACGCAGACGCCCGCGGAGCACCTTCAGGAGAACATACGAGATGACGCCCCAGGCAACCCCGTGCGAAATGCTCAACGCAAACTGCATCACCACGATGGTCAGAAAGGCCGGCAGGGCCTCCGTCCAGTCATCCCATGCGATTCGTCGGACCATCTGCAGCATGTAACACCCGATGATGATCAGCACCGGGGCCACTACGGGATGGCAGGGGACCGGTGCGCCGGCCGCGGCGGCCGGGTTCAGCGACGCAGCGGGCACGAGCACCGTCCCGCCGACCATCTCCACGACTGGGTACAGAAAGAGCGAGCCGAGCAGCAGAAGACCCGTCACCACGCTGGCCAGACCGGTCCGGGCACCGGCGGAAATCCCTGCTGCGGATTCGACGTAGCTGGTAATCGTGCTGGTGCCGGCCACCGTGCCCGCCATGGTGGCCAGGCCGTCGGAGATGAGCGCTTGACGGGCCCGCGGGATCTGCCCGTCGCGCATCAGCCCTCCGCGCTCCGCCACTCCCACGAGCGTGCCCACGGTATCAAACAGATCGAGAATCAGGAATATGAAGATGATGGTCAGCCAGCGCATCGGGGGGTTCTCCGTGAAGAGCTGGCCGAAACCCTGGAAAACGCCGAAGAACGTGGCCTTCGCCCCTTCAACGGGGTTGGGCACCTGCGACTTCCACTCGACGAGCCGATACCCCCATGCGTTGCCCCAGAGGTGCGATGCGGCCAGGCCGACAAGTGCCGTGATGAGCACGCCGTACAGAATGGCGCCCCGCACGTTGAAGGTGAGAAGCACGCCGATGACCAACACGCCGAGGAGCGTCAGGAGGACGACCGGGCTGTGGAGGCTCCCCAACTGCACGTAGACGGCCGGGTTGGCGACGACCACGCCGCCCATCTGAAGCCCCACGAACGCGATGAGCAGCCCGATTCCTACGGCAATCGCGTGTTTGAGCGAGTCCGGAATGGCCCGGATGAGAGTGGTTTGCAGACCGGTCGCGGCGAGCAGTACGAAGACGGCTCCACCGATGAAGTTCGCCGCCAACGCTTCGCGCCAGGTCCAGCCCATGCCGCCGACCGCCGCAACCCCGCACACCGTCAAGGCAAAAAAGACGTTGTGCCCCATGGCCGGCGCCAGGGCGACCGGCAGATTGGCCCAGATGCCCATGAGAAAGCACGCCAGGGCGCTGCACAGGCAGGTGGCTACGAACACGCCGCCGGCGTTCATGGGCTCCACCATGTTCGAATCGCTCAGGATCACCGGCTGCACGAAGAGGATGTAGGACAGAGCCAGAAAGCTCACCAGCCCGCCGAGGCTTTCGCGCCGAATGGTCGTTCCGTGCTCTTTCAGACTGAACACACGCTCGAACATGGCTCGTACTCCTGGCTGCGGATCGGTCGATCCGGAAGAATAGCCGCGCCAGACCCGTCCACAACCTGCGGCCGATCAGTGGACGCGGACCACGGGCGGGAGTATACAAGGCGAGCCTGAATACAGGTAGGGCGGGCGTGCTTCGGACGCTGACTGTGCAAGGAGAAAACGATGATGGCGCGGCTGTGCCTTCTGGCGGCGGTGGTTGGAGTGGGGTTCTGCGGCTGTCACGGCGCCAAGTCGCCGGCGGACGAGGAGGTGATGGCTTCCGTGGTGCAAACCGGATTCATCAACAAGTCCATGGCCGTTGACGGCAAGAGCTATCCTTATGTCGTGTACATTCCCCGGGAGTACTCCCCCAAGAGTACCTGGCCCGTGTTTCTCTTCTTGCATGGCATGGGGGAGCGGGGCTCGGACGGCCTGGCCCAGACCCGCGTGGGCATCGGGCCCGCCATCCGCGAGCATCCGGAGCGGTTCCCGTGCATCGTCGTGATGCCGCAGTGTGACCCGGAGTACATGTGGGAAGGTCCGATGGAGACCCTGGCGCTCGGTGCCCTGGATCGCACGCTTGCCGAGTATGCGGCCGACAACGCACATGTCGTGCTCACGGGGCTCTCGATGGGCGGACGCGGAACCTGGACCATCGGCGCGCGACACGCCGATCGGTTTTGCGCCCTCGTGCCGATCTGCGGCTGGGGGGAACCGGAGACTGCCGATGCCCTCGCCCACATGCCGATCTGGGCGTGGCACGGCGATGCCGATCCCGTCGTACCCGTCGACAACACCCGCAAGATGGTGGACGCCGTCCGCGCGGCCGGCGGCGACGTACGCTACACCGAACTGCCGGGCGTGACGCACAACTCCTGGGACGCGGCCTACGGCAATGCGGAGCTGATCGCCTGGATGCTGGGTGAACAGTAAACCGGCTTCACGGTGTCCCGAACTGGCGGCGATGGGGCTTCGAGGACTCGCTGTACCGAGATTCCCATCTCGGTCCTTCCGGCATCCGCGGCATGCCACGCGAGTGATTCATCATCCCGCCCCGCCGGTGGCGCGCAGCACGTGCACGGCGATGCCGTACATCACCGCCATGATCAGGGCGATGCCGGGCAGGTCGAGCCACACGCCGGCCTTGCACATCTGCGGAACAGTGATCTCACCGGAGCTGAACACGAGCGCGTTCGGGGGTGTGGCCACCGGCATCATGAATGCGCAACTGGCGGCAATGGCGGCGGGAACGGTCAGCAGTATCGGATTGACGTTCAGCCCGACGGACACGGCACCCAGAATCGGCAGAAACGCCGCGACGGTGGCGGTGTTGCTGGTCAGTTCCGTCACAAGCATGATCAGCACAATCACAATCGCCATCAGAACGGGCAACGGCAGAAAGGCCAGCGCTCCCACCCGGTGCCCGAGGAACTCGGCCACGCCCGTGGCCGTGATCGCCGACGCCAGACTGAGCCCGCCGCCGAAGAGAATCAGGATTCCCCATGGCAGCGCCACGGCGTGCCGCCAGCTCAGTGCAAACACTGCGTTTTTCCAGTCCACGGGGAAGACGAACAGGAGCAGGGCGCCGGCCATGGCGATGCCGGTGTCCGTCAGGCCGGCCAGTGGCGCGACCCCCGCGACCTTCAGCGGCACCAGCAGGTACGGCCGCGTGATCCAGCAAAGAGCGGTCAGGAAGAAGACGCCGGCAACCGTCTTCTCCGCGCGGGACATTGGACCCATCGCTCTGAACTCGCGGAGAATAAGGTCGCGCCCGCCGGGGATGCCGGGCAGTCGAATCGGATACACCACGCGGGTCAGCAGCAGCCAGCTCAGTGGCAGGAACGTGACAACCAGGGGGATTCCGACGGCCATCCAACGGGCGAAGGATATCTTGATGCCGTACTCGTCGGAGAGAAACGCCGCGAGAAGCAGGTTCGGCGGCGTGCCGATGAGGGTGCCGATCCCACCGATGGATGCTGCGTACGCGATGCCCAGCAACAGGCAAATCGCAAAATGGAACGGAGCGCCGGGAGTCGGCTGCCAGCCGCCTCGGACTTCCGCAAGGTGGCGGCGAACCAGCTCAATGACGCTGATCGCGATCGGCAGCATCATGACTACCGTGGCCGTATTGGAGACCCACATGCTCAGAAACGCGCTGGCCACCATGAAGCCGGCTACCAGCCGTCGGGGGTGCGTGCCCACGAGGAGAATCGTCCCCAGGGCGATCCGACGGTGGAGGTTGCATCGCTGCATGGCCAGGGCGATCATGAACCCGCCCATGAACAGGAATATCAACTCGTGGGCGTACGGCGCCGCCGCTTCGCGAATGGTTACCTCGTTTCGCGTGAGCAGGGGAAACAGCGCGAGCGGCAGCAGGGCGGTGATCGGGATGGGCAACGCCTCCGTCACCCACAGGGCGGCCATCAGCACGCCGACCGCCGCGACCGCCCGGCCGGGCTGGCTCAATCCAGAGGCCGGATCGCCGGCGGCGCCGCCCGGAATGGCCAGGTACATGCCCACCGCCAGGACCGGCGCGAGCAGCAGCCCGGCCTTTCCAAGCCGTGAGATGCGTGGTTCAGCATCGCCATTCCCGACGGGCGGCATGGCGAACATCCTCTTGGTGTAGCGGACGCCTGCAAGGCCGGGCGGTCTGGCTTCTTGCCCGTCAGCTAATTGTCGACTCCCGGCGCGCTCACTCCACGCGGAGCACGCGCCGCGCGGTGTACGTCTGCCCGAAGACGTCCGTCGTCCGGACCTCGATGACGTACGTGCCGGTGGCCAGGCCGGAGGGCAGCTTCGTCATCCACACGTGGTGGGATTTGGCGGGCGCGGGTAGCGGTCTGCCGTTCGGCGGATTCTCGCTCTTCTCCGAGGCTTTGGCGGCGGCGAAATAGGGGTCCACTCGTTCCACTCGTTCCAGCGGCGTCCAGGGCCGCTCGCCCACGCGTGCCTCGACCTTGGATCGCTCCGATCCGGCGTAGACGTTGACGACGACCTCCGTTTCTGTGGCGTCCGCCTGTTTCACTACGCTTGGCACCCAGATGGACATCTGTTCATCCGCCGGGCGGCGCGCGGCCTTGTACCGGACGCGGTAGTCGGTGCCGCTGAAGGTGATGATGGAGTACCCGTTCGGAGCGCCGTCGGACATCGTTGCGTGCGGCAGGCCGAACTCATCCGGCGCGCCCAGCCACCACGAGCCGCACGCTGTGACGTGGATCAGGTGGTGATGCGGACGGTCGCCCTTCCATCCGTCCGCCGCGCCGAGAAAAACGTGCTTCTGCCTGTGCCAGTGGGCCGACAGAGAGAACGTGTGGGGACGGTCCTTGAGCAGGTCAAAAAGCTGTGCCCGATCGACCGTTTCGATGATGGGGATGTGCATCATGAGCACGACGAGCTGGTCGCGCGGGACGAGCTTCAGGTCGTTTTCCACAAACGTCAGGTGCCGGCCAAGCTCCGAATGATACTTGCGATCGTTCTCCTGTCCGTCATATTCGACGTTATCCAGCACGACGAAATGCACCGGCCCCCAGTTGAAGCTGTACGTCGCCGGCCCGAATACGCGCTCCCACGTTTCGTCGGCCAGTTCATCCGGGGAAACGTCGTAGTTCTCGTCATGGTTGCCCAGCACGTTGTACCAGGGGATGCCCACCGTGGACATGACGGCCGTGTACGGCTCGAACAGGTTCAGATGGTTGCTCACGATGTCGCCCAGCGTGACGCCGAAGACGGCGGACGTGCCGATGACCTCGGCCAGCACGTCGTGCGCCAGGTGGTCTATGTTCTCTTCGCGTGAGGGCTGCGTGTCTCCAAAGACGACGACGTCGAACTGATCCGCCTCCAGGTGCGGACGCAGGGCGAAGTCGATGGATTTTGGCAGCGGACCGGTGGGAGCCACTCCCGGGTACTTCAGGCCCTCCGGCGATCCTTTGGGCTTGTGTATGTAGTAGAAACGCGGCAGGTTGCGATCGCTCACGGGCGTCATGTAGTTGCGCGGCTTGATGACGAATACGATGTCGTCCTCGTCCACCGTCAGGGCGTACTGTCCCTTCGCATCCGTTACGACGACGTCGCGGCCGTTCGACACGCCGACATTGGGCAGCCCGCTTTCGCCGGCGTCGCAGACACCGTTGCCGTTCTCATCGAGGCAGACCGTTCCCTGGGCCGTCAGGTCTGCCCCCGCGGGGACGGCCGGCCCCATCGCCGCGGCGCAGAGCACTACGAAACACGTCGTCCATCGGGTAGTGGGCGTTCTCATGACGTTTTGTCATCCTCCTGGGTTGGGAGCACACAGTGTCTGTCCACCCGCCCGACCGCCTGGGTGGGTGAATCTGCCGCGTACCTTAGCCGCTGGACGGCCGATGGCAACGCCGGACCCGATAACCGAGCCTCAAATACCTCGTTCTGCCCGCGGTACGCGCCTGTGCCGTGCGCGGCAATCACCCCATCAACGGGTAATTGCGGTTGCCTCAGACCCGGCAATCCGGCTATGCTGGGAAGGGTGCGTGGGCGGCAGGACGGGAACCCTAACGTCCGGACGCTGTGATGGGAATTCACATTGACAACCCGAGCCGCTTCGAGAAAGCCGCCGCACCTGGCAAGACGACCGCCGGCTCGTGTGCCTGACCACTTGCTCACCGGAGAACCTCGTGACACAACTTCATTGGCAGAAGGCAGTTATGCTCCTCGTTACCGTCTTCCTGGCGGGCTGTGGGAAGGCCCGGGAAGAGAGGCTTGCGCTAAGCGACCAGTGCTTCGAGAGCACTGA
Organism: Phycisphaerae bacterium; assembly: GCA_016929015.1. Taxonomy (GTDB): domain Bacteria; phylum Planctomycetota; class Phycisphaerae; order UBA1845; family UBA1845; genus JAFGJQ01. The sequence continues at coordinate 6,825 of JAFGJQ010000395.1, forward strand.
TATTTCCCATGTCGAGGTCAGGGCCAACACGTATTCCGAGAATCGCCAGACTGACCCATCCGTTGCCATCGACGAACACGGACGGCTTCTTGTCGCCTGGGGCAGTCGGCGGCAGGAGCACGGCACCTACGGCGTGTTCGCTCAGGTGTTTGACCCGCTGGGCAGACCGATCGGGGCGGAAGTACATGTCAACAAAACAGTTATGAATATGCAACTGGATCCGGCGGTTGCGTTCGATCCCGCAGGGAATGCCTGGATCGTCTGGGAGTCGGACGAGCAGGACGGCGACCAGGGGGGAATTGTGGTCCGTCGATTTCGACTCGACAACGCAGGGTGCCTTGTCCCGGACAGTGACGAGATTCTGGTGAACCAAACCCTGGGCGGCCACCAGACGAAAGCATCGCTGGCTGTGAACGGTGCGGGCCGGGTGATGGTGACATGGGTCTGCGGGCATGGGGATTGGCCCATTCTGCGGGGCCGGTTGCTCAACCCGGATGGTACCTTTGCAGGGCCCGAGTTCAGGCTAGGCCAATCGGACGCGGGCCGGGAATCGCAGTACGCGGTGGCCGGCCTGCGGGACGGGCGGTTTGTTGTGACCTGGGCCCGAACGGACTGCGAAGGGCGGCCCGAGGCGATCTACGCCCGGATATTCGGTCCCAATGGAGAAGCGACCGCCGACGAATGGCAGGTCAGCGGAGGCGAGGCGGGCATCCACGTCGAGCCTTCCATAGATGTGGGTGATGACGGCCGTTTCGTGGTGGCCTGGATGAGCTGGAACGGTCGGGCCTATTCGGTGTCGTACCGCGTGTACGACTCGACAGGCCGGGCGCTCACCGAGCCGCGCGTGGCGGTTGAGGGTTTGCA
>JAFGJQ010000396.1 GCA_016929015.1 Phycisphaerae bacterium
AGCAGTCGGTAGGACGCCGGTCCGGCCGGCCGGTTGTGCTTCGGCAGCGTCATTACAACGAGCACCTGCAGAACGAGCAGGATCAGCACCAGGGCCAGGATCAACCCAACCGCCGCCCCCGACCCCGTGCGGGGCGGACGCTGCGGAAGCTGCAGGTTCGGACTTTTCGTCATGGCTACAACCTTGCCTCCCTGGCCCGGAAGAACTTCACGAGCGGCTCCACGAACGACTCTCCCGTCTGCACGCGAATGGCCTCAATGTTCATCCGGCGGAACATCCGGTCCCGAACCTCCCTCAGCATGGCCGCGTCCGTCGCATACTGCCGCCGCAGGCCCCGGCTGCCGGTATCGACCACGATGACGTCACCCGCCTCCGCGTCCAGCAGCTCGATCAGCCCGACGTTCGGCAGGTCCGCCTCCCATCGGTCCGAGACGGCCACCGGAATCATGTCGTGCCGGCGACGAGCGACCCGCAGGCCCTGCTCGTACCCGGCGGCCAGAAAATCACTGACCAGAAACACCACCGCCCGGCGGGTGGTCACCTTGTTCAGGTAGTCCAGGGCGCCGGCCACGTTCGTGCCCCGCCCCTTCGGCTCGTGGTACAGCACCTCGCGGATCACCCGCAGCACGTGCCGGGTGCCCTTCTTGGCCGGCACGAACTTCTCCACGTCGTCGGAGAAGATGATCAGCCCGACCTTGTCGTTGTTCCGGATGGCGGAGAAGGCCAGCGTGGCGCAGACTTCCGCCACCAGCTCCCGCTTGAGCTGCTCGGACGAGCCGAACTGAAGCGACCGGCTCACGTCCACCAGCAGCATGACCGTCAGCTCGCGTTCCTCGCGGTAGAGCTTGACGAACGGGGCCCCGTACCGGGCCGACACGTTCCAGTCGATGGTCCGCACCTCGTCGCCGATCTGGTATGGCCGGACTTCTTCGAACTCCATCCCCCGCCCCTTGAACGCGGAATGATACTGCCCCGCCAGCACGTCGTTGGCCATGTGGGACGTACGGATCTGGATACGGCGGATCTTTTTGAGAAGTTCCTTGGGAATCATGCCGCCTCCGGCGACCAAAACAAAAAGCAAAAACCCGGACGCTCCTTCATCACCTTTGGCTCACCCGGCTTGGCCTGCTTTCTACGCGAGTTTTGCCGCGCGTTTCGCGAACGATCGTGGCCAGGATTCGTGCGAGCTCGTCGGCTTCCTGAGTGAGGTGCTCCAGATTGTCACCCGCCAACAGGCTCGTCCGGCGCGCCAGCTTGAGCCAGTAACGCGTCTCTGCGGCTTCTTTGCGGGCGATGTTACACGAATGGGTGAACTCGGCATCGGAAAAAGCGTTGTCGGCCTCCTCCACATTCGCCCCAACCGACGTGCCCGCCCGCAGCAACTGCCTCGCGAGAATCCATCCCTTTCCCGTACGGGGAATGTCATTCGCGATATTCATGACGGCCACCGCGAACTCAAACGATCGTTCCGCCAGATCCCCATAAATCCGTGACATGCTCGCTTCCCATTCTCTCCAACGTCATCCCGACGGCTCTCATTCAGAAACTGCTGCCGCCCACTCAACTCCTCTTCATGCACTTCGCGTCTGCTCTCGCGATTGTGTTCTTGCTTCTCTGCTTTTTGTTTTTTGTTTTCAGGGAACCGGAACGTGCTCCAGTATCGCCCGCACCACGTCGTCGGACTTCTTCTCTTCCGCTTCCGCCTCGTAGGTTACGATCACGCGATGGCGCAGCACGTCCAGGGCCACGTTCTTCACGTCCTGCGGGGTCACATAGCCCCGACCGGCCAAAAAAGCCGACGCCTTGGCGCCCAGCGTCAGGTAGATGGTGGCGCGCGGCGAGCCGCCGTACTGAATCCAATCCTCGATGCCCAGTCGCAGCGGACGCGGGTCGCGAGTGGCCTGCACGAGGTCCACCACGTAATCCTTGATCCGGTCATCCATGTAAATCTCGTCCACCACCTTGCGGGCCGCGATCACGTCGGCCGGCTTCATCACTGGCCGGATGCTCGTGGCCGGGCGTGTGTAGGACATCCGGTCCAGAATCTGCCGCTCCTGCTCGCGGGTGGGATACGTCACGATCAACTTGAGCATGAACCGGTCCACCTGGGCCTCAGGCAACGGGTACGTGCCCTCCTGCTCGATGGGGTTCTGGGTGGCCAGCACCAGAAACGGCTCTTCCAGCTTGAACGTGTCCGTACCGATGGTCACCTGCCGCTCCTGCATCGCTTCCAGCAGAGCGCTCTGGACCTTGGCCGGTGCCCGGTTCACCTCGTCCGCCAGGATGATGTTGGAGAAGATCGGGCCCTTTTTGACGGTGAACTGCCCGTCGGACGGGCGGTAGATCAGCGTGCCGATCAGGTCGGCCGGCAGCAGGTCCGGCGTGAATTGGAGGCGCTGGAACCCGGTGTCGATGCCGGCCGCCAGGCACGAGACGGCCGTCGTTTTGGCCAGTCCCGGGACCCCCTCGATGAGGATGTGGCCGTTGGCCAGCAGCCCGACGAACATCTTCTGGAGCAGATCCTCCTGCCCAACGATCACTTTCTGCATTTCGTTCAGCAGGCGCTGAAATGGTTCGCTCTTCGCTTCAACTTCTGCCGCGATTTGCTTGACATCCACCTGTGAGACATTCATCCCGCACGACTCCTGTGAATTTAGGCTGAATTCCCCGCGGGGGGTGACGATAGCCGTATCCATTTAGGGACGCAAGACAGCACCGGTTCCTGTCAACGGAGTTGGGGGGCCTGGGCCAGGGGCGGGGTCGGGGGACGGAGTGCGGCCAGAGACGTGGGGGAACCAACGGTGTGCCGCCGCCCTCAAGCAGCGGCGAGGTTCAGGGCATCGGATTCGCCTTGCCCCTCAGTTCACGTCCGGCCGACACGCATGCACGACCCGGAGGAGAGTGCGAGCCCCACTCCAGAGCTATGGAACTTGGTTGGAGGGTGCCACCCGATCCGACCCCTCGGGGCTTTCAGCCTGTCGTTGTGGACTCCGGGCCGAATGGGTAG
>JAFGJQ010000397.1 GCA_016929015.1 Phycisphaerae bacterium
GTCGTGGCGGCTCCATTGAGTACCACGTTCAAAATCGGATCACCAGCCGCGAACGTGTAGGTGACCACGGCACCCTGGCCGGCGCTGCTGATCAGGCTTGGGCTGAAGTCGTTGAGGATCAAATTCCCTGCCGCGAAGATGTCGAAGCCGCGTTGGGGATAGTTGTTCTCGTGGAAGAGCAATTGCAGCTTGTAAAATGCGCCGACGGTCAGGTTGCGCAGGTCGACGTTGACCGTGGAGGGATTCTTGCTCCAGCGGATCGACTGCATGACCGCTTCCAGGTTATTATCGTTGGTCGTGCTGCCGTAGTTGGGATTTTGCCAATTGAGGATTTCGTAACCGGCCGTGATCGTCACGTTCGGCTGGCTGGCCTGGTCGGTGAACAGGGCGTCCCGGACCTGCAATCCGCCGGGGCCGCGTGCGTTCACGGCATAGATGATGTTCCCGTCCAGATCGAGCCCCTCGCCTATGTCGCCGCCCAGCACGGGGCCGGCCGACACGAAACCAACGCCGGCCCGCAGCGTGATGTCCCCGCCAGGGGCCTCGGCCGTCAGCCGGGCTGAGTCGGCCACGAGGATGGCTCCCGCGGCCGTGATGCTCAGGGTGCCGCCCGCCCGCAACTCCGCCACCGCCGCCAGCGTGGCATCCGCGGGCAGGACCCCCTGGACCGTGACGCTGCCGCCAGCGGTCATGGCGATCGAGCCGGATCCGGACGAGGCATTGATGTTGCCCTGGACCAGGATGTCGCCGCCGGTGGTGAGCGTGACCGCTCCGCCCGCCGAGATCGAGTCTCCGGTGAACGTCCCAGACGGCTGGACCGGCACCTGCCCCTCGTCCTCATACACCCGCTCGGTCGTGATCACGGTCACGGTCTGGTAATCCGGCACCATTTTCCAGGTCGTGATCTGTCTGGTCACCGTCGTGGGTACCGGGACCGTCTTTTCGTGGTAGATCGGCCGCTGCTGCGTGATGTCCGTGGCCTGGCTGGTCCAGGCGTAGGCGACCTGGTATCGCACGTCCTGGATCGTGGTGGTCGTCGAGGCCCAATTGAACGTGTAGTGGGCCCCCGGCTGCACGATGTCTCCATTTCCGAAGTAGCCCGTCTTCTGCATCACGTAGCCCAGGTTGGTACCGATAGGGCAGTCATTCCAGGTTGCCGGGATTTTGTTATCCCCCTGCTTCGATCCATACATCTCCGTGTACTCTTCGTGGGAATCCTTGAAGTCCGGCTGACCGCTGCCGAAGTTCGTGTAGCGCCCTGAGTACGGCGTTCCATATCCATTGGCGAAAGCGTCGCGTCCGGTGACGTCGAAGGTGCGATCGTAGCTGCTGGTCCCGATCTGGGTAACGTTGCTGATCTTGTCGACCCAGATCCACTCCAGATTTCCGCGGTTCGTGTCGCCATCGACCGTGACTTTGCCGTCGCCAGGGCCGCTGCTCTTGTCGACCAGCACGCCTCCGATCCAGGCGTATTTGTTCACGGGAATGGCGGCGTAGATCCCGTCGTTCTGCGTCGCGTTCTTGGGGGTGGCGATTTTGGTCCCACCAGGTGCGGAAGCGTTGGGGGCCTGGTAAGCCCTTTGCACCGCATCCAGCCAGGTGAAGCTTCCGTCCACGTACTGGAAGGTCGTGTTGATGTAGTTGCCGTACGGGTCGTTCCCCACGCGCCAACTAAATGGCTCTTCCGACCTCTTCGCGAGCTGGTTCGTGGTGTTGAAATAGCTCACCGGGGCATACGCCTTCCGTACCGTGCCCGAGTTGTCTCCGTGGTCGTTGTTCGTGATCAACGCAGGATCGCCGGTCCAGGCGGGAGCCTGATATAGAATGCCGCCCCCGCTGTCCCACAGGGTGATTTTTCGCTGTCCGCTGCTGACGTAGCTCACCGCCCAACGGTCATAGTCTGCGCCGTCGGGGTCAGCGTCTATGGTCCAGTGAGCCGGAATCTGGATCGAGGTGTCAAGGCCCGTGTCCCAGATCGTAGCGGCCTTGAGGGGTTGCGCGGCGTAAGCCGCCCGGTCTTGTTCGTACCTCACCACCGCGGTTTCCGAATAGTTACCCACGGTTTCGTCCTGCAGTCGACCCGGATTCCCCTGCGAGACGACGTTCAGAATCGTGTCCCGGATCGCGGTAGCCCCGTCGGCCGGTACGCGCAGGTACTTGTCGTTCAGGCCGTTGACGTTGACGTAAATCACCGTCGTCACATTCCGGTCCCAGTTCGCCGCCGCCGTCCATGTCTGGTAGCTTGTCTGGCCGTTGATCCGCGTGTAGGTCCGCGGGTCGGTGATCGTCACGTCGTACAGCGGCTTGTAATTCAGGTAGTTCAGCACATCCGTCCGCTGGGGATCGGTCAGTTGCTCGAACTCGGCGGTCACCGTGGTACTTCTGAAGACGTCGACATTCTTATAGTCGACGCCCTGGATGAAATACTCACGCTTCTTTTGGTCCGTGTCACTCCAGTAGCCGTCCTGCGTCAACGTCATGTTCATCGTGTTCCAAGTCGAGCCGACGACGACGTCTTCGTAGCCGACAAGCTCGTGCACGGTCGTGTCTTCGTAGACGGTTTCGGTGACCGTCACCGAGCCGTCTTGCTCCAGGTGATAGCCCGCCAACTGCTGCTCGGTGGTTTCGGTCTGGACGATCTCAGGTGCCGGCTCCTTCCGTTGGTCCACTCCGGTATGGCCGATGATCGAGATGAGACTCTGCGACAGACTCGTGACGGGGAAGCCTCCGGCCAGCGATTGCGCTTCGGTCAAGTCGGCCGGCACCCCCGCGTTGAGTTCGACCGTGCCGTAAGAGATCACCTGCCCCTCCTCGATCTCCAGCCTTCCGCCGGAATTCAGCAGGACTCGGCCGCTGGTGTCTCGCGCCATGATCTCCCCGCCCACGTGAATCTGGCCGCCGTAGAAATGGATCAGGGCCTCGGCGTCCACCTTGGCCCGGTGGAGCGTCGTCGGACTCCGCTCGACGTCGATCAGCCCGGTCGCCCGGAAGTAGATTTCGGAGCCTGTCTCCCGCGTCTTGACCAGCGCTACGTCGATCACACGGATATCCACGGCCGTGATGTCGATCGTGTTGCGGGAGTTGACCAGGTCGTAGATCTGCACCTGGCCGGCCGTCGAAGTAATGCTCACGGCGGACACGTTCGTGGTCGGGGCGCCATTGACGTCCTGGACGTCGCCCACCTGGCCCTGCAACACAACGTTGCCCGTGGCCTGCACCGAAATCGTGCCGTTGCTTCCCGTCTCGATGCTCCCTCCGCTGACGCGAATCGGCTCGCCGCCGTACACCGGATCATCCTGAGGTGGGATCGGGTTCCCCGCCTTGTCGACATATTGGCTGGGATTCGTGGGATCGATCAGGTTGCCATCCTCGTCGATCGCCTTCTTGGTGCCATCCACCAGGGCCACGGCGTTGCCGTAGCTGTCCTCCTCGACCACCAACGCGGTGACCAGCACTCCCTGCCCGGCGGCGTTCGTGCCGCCGGTGAGCGCCACCGTGCTTTGCGCGCGAACGATCCCGTCCACGGTCAGCAGCCCACCGGCGGTGATCGACACGGTCGTGCTTGCGTCCTCGGCCTTGACCACCCCGTACAGAGAGGCGTCGCCGGAGGTGCTGACCGTAATGGAACTGGTGCCCAGCGTCCCGGTCAGCGTGCCGTCGCCGGCCGAGTTGCTGCGGATCAGGCTCAGCGCCGTGGTCGTGGTGTTGCCGGGACCGATACTCGTGATGCTGCCCGCGCTGAGCTGGATCGCGCCCGTCGCTTCGGCGGTCCCCGCCCAATCAACCGAGAGCCCGTTCTGGTCGTAGCCTTTTCCCGACAGCGCGCACGCTCCGGTGACTGTGATCGAGATGTCGGCCGATCGGCCCGTCCAGGTGATCTTCGAGCCGGGCACTGCGCCGCCGTACAACGCTCCGGCCAGCCGCAACTCGCCCGCCGTGATCTGGACTTGGGAGTCTTGTTCCGTGGACGCCACAGAAATCGCCGGCTTGATCTCGGTCAGACCCGTGGACGAGAGCAGGACCTGGTGCGGAGCTTGGAGCACGCCGCCCAAGTTGGTCAACTTGCCGTCTACCAGCCCCGTGGAGCCCAGCGTCAGCGTGCCCTGGGAGTCCAGCTGCAACGTCTCGCCCGGTCCGGTGACGGTGACCGTGTTGTAAGCCTCGATGTGGCTGCCGGCGGTGACTCGCAACGAACCCGCA
>JAFGJQ010000398.1 GCA_016929015.1 Phycisphaerae bacterium
CCATTCGAAACATCGCGACGTCCGCCGCCATGCCGATCGCGATTCTGCCGAGCCGATCCCGGTTCAACACGGCCGCCCCCCCTACCGTTGCCAACTCAAACGCCTGCGCCACGCGAAACGCCTTTGCCCCTCCGAACGCCCGCTGCAACAACAACGCCTGACGGGCCTCTGCCAGTACGTGTCCGCCGTCGTTGCTGCTGCTGCCGTCCACCGCGATGCCGACCCGAGCCCCGGCGGCCAGCAGCGCCGGGATGGGCGCCACGCCGCTGCCCAGCCGCATGTTGCTGCACGGGCAGTGCGCCACGCCGGTTCGGCTTCGCCCGAGGCACGCGATATCGGCATCGCTGAGGCACACGCAGTGCGCCAGGTACACGTCCGGGCCCAGCCAGCCCTGGTCCTCAAAGAAAGGAATCGGCCGGCACTTGAACTTCTCGAGACAGTACCGCTCCTCGTCCATCGTCTCCGCCGCGTGCGTGTGGAGAAGCACGCCGCGTGCCCGGGCCATATCCCGGGTGTCCCGAAACAGCTCGGGACTCACGTTGAACGGCGAGCACGGCGCCAAATCAATTCGCCGCATGGCCAGCGGAGATGGATCGTGCCACGCCTGAATCATCCGCTCGCTGTCCTTCAGGATCGCGTCTTCGTCCTCCGTGCAGTCGTCCGGAGGCAGCCCGCCCTTCGACTGCCCCACGCTCATGCTGCCCCGACAGAGGTGAATCCGAATCCCGAGCCGGTCCGCCGCCTCCAGCACGGCCTCGTGCCGAATGTCCGAGCCACGCGGCACCAGGTAGAAATGGTCGCTGGTGGTCGTGCAGCCGCTCAGCAGCAATTCGCCGAGGCTCACCAGGGCCGCCGCCCTCACGGACTCGTAGTCCAGGTGACGCCAATGCGCATACAGCGTTCGCAGCCAGTCAAACAACTCCACATCCTGTGCTGCCGGCAACGCCCGTGTGATGGACTGAAACAGGTGATGATGCGTGTTGACCAGACCCGGTATCACGATGTGACGACCGGCATCGATCCACTCGCTGGACTCCGGCCCGGGCACGTTCACCGTGTCGTCCGGCCCGAACTCCGTGATCAGACCGTCGCTCAGGACGACGGTGTGGCCCGGGAATGCCCGGACGCCGCCCTGGGACGCCGTCACGACGGTGCCGCCCCGAATCACAACGGGTTTTGCATTGTCGGCCATGGCTCTCCCCCAAACACGGACCGCCGCTTATCCACCGTGTCGGTACTCAGCGCGGGCCTCCTGCGTCGTTGGCACGGCCAGCGGCCTGCCCGACTCCTGATTCGCGAGATCATGCATCCGCCACCACACCACGACCGCGAGCGACACGATCAGGATGACAACCAAGGCGCCCACAATCCACCCCACGTGGATGCCCGCGATCCGCGGATCACGCCCCCTTGACCGCCGCCGGCCGCCGTCCCGCTCCGCCAGCGCGGCGCGGAGCCTCTGGAGTTCCTCCTCACCGCCCGCCGCCCCACTCCCTGGCGAGTGGACCGGTGCAACAGACACCGCCCCTGTTTCCGTCCGCGGCCCCGATTCCTCCGACCACGCCTGCTCCAAAAACACGTCCGTTTCACCGTCGAGGACCGCCCGGCAGCCAAGGCAAATCGTGTCATGCTCGGAGACCGCCGCCTGGCAGCGCCAGCACAGACCCAGGTACTTGCTGAGCCCCGGCGTCTCGGCGGCAAACCGCCACTGATGAAACGTCGTGGGCCCCCGGACGATGGACGTGGCCGTCAGCACCCCGCGCCGAATCTGCTTGATCAAGCGCTCGATCCGCACGCCGGGGAACGGCCTCACATGCTCGAGCACGTACCACGGGCCGGCATGAGCCTGCATCTTCAGGAGCATCTGTGGCCTCAGATCCTGCCCGCACAGATCGCAGCTTGACGCGGTCCGCCGCACAAGCTGCCCGCAGGACGGACACGGCCTGGCCTGCCCGTGCCACGCCTCGGCCGCCAGTCCGCTGAGCGGCCCGATGCCTCGCCGGGCCGCCAGCTCGATGGGATGCAGCCCCACCCCGATCGCCTGCTGCCGATCGATCCCATCATCACTCCCGCCGGCCTCGCCGGAATCTGCCGTCTGCTCCACGATTCTTCTGCCTCCACACCGGCCCTCCGTCCGCCCAGCATATCCTATGGCCTGCCGCCACAACCCTCAACGCGACGTGCCGGGCAATCGGTTCCGGCTCCCGGCCGCAGCCCGATCTCCCGAGGTCCTCCGCGCACACGCCCGTCTGCATGCCCGCGTTCGTCCTCCGCTTCACTCTGCCGCCGAGCCACGGTGTGGGTCACCCTTGCCTTCCTCGGTTTTCATCAGCAGGGTTCGTCGGTTCGTGAATGCCCGGGCATTTCCCGCACTCCGGCCGGCCAACCGCGTTTCTCGCCTGTCATTCGCGTCAACGTACCCTCAAAGACCGTCGGTCGATCACGCGCAACCGCTTGTCGTTTATTATGCTAGTACTGCCGTCGCACGGAATTGCCAGCAGATCTTGTGTTTCATTACCGTTACATCGCGATCATTGTTGATCCGGCAGTCCCGTTCCTGCTACACTGTTGGTGCGGGGCGGTAGGCCAAGGCGCGTGAACGCCGCGCTCCGCGCGGAGGAGGAAACTGCTTTTATGTCACACCGGAACGAGTTGCGCTGGGGTCGGATCGGGGTTTGGACAGTCTCTGGAATCGTCTTCTTCGGGTTCGGCTCTGCCGTCCGCGGGCAGCAGGGTCTCATCATCGACCACAAATGCACGAAGCTCGAAGCGATTCCCGCGTACTGGCTCGAGCAGGCCAAGCTGATGACCTTTCACTATGCGCACACGTCGCATGGAAGCCAGGTTGTCTCGGGTATCAACGTGCTCGAGGGCTTGCATCCGGAGTACAGCGTCGCCGTCCGCACCAGCGGCACGGAGGGACTGCCACCCATTGAAGACCCGCCTGCTCTGCGAATTTACGACGGGAACCCGCCGGAAACGTACATCGAGCCGGGAGACTACTGGTCCACAACGAGTGGACAGGATCGAACTCGCGCCGTGGCCGCCACCGGGAACTACCAGTACTCCATGTGGTCCTGGTGCGGGCAGCAATCATCGAACAGCCAAGCCACGACCGCAGCCTATCTGAACACCATGGCCCAGTTTGAGACGGAGTTCCCGGGCATGCGGTTCATCCTGATGACCGGGCACACGGACGGCAGCGGCCTGACGGGCAACCTGCACGCGCGGAACAACCAGGTCCGCGACTATGCGATTGCGAACGACATGATTGTGTTCGATTTCGCTGACATCGAAAGCTACGACCCGGACTGGAACGAGTATCTGTCCCTGGGATGCAATGACAACGGCGACTACAGCGGCGGAAACTGGCCACAGCAATGGTGCGCCGCGCACCCCGGCCACGAGCTCTGCACAAGTTGCTCGTGTGCCCACTCCCAATCGATCATCTGCAACCTGAAAGGACGGGCCTTCTGGTGGATGATGGCCCGGCTGGCCGGTTGGGAGGGCACGGCCCCGGCGGACTTCGATTGGGACGGCGACGTGGACGCGGACGACTACCTGCGTTTGGCCGATTGCCTGTCCGGCCCGGATACGACGCCGACACCGGCGCAGAACTCCCTGGAGGATTGCCTGGCCGCGTTTGATTCGGACACGGACGTGGACGTGGACGCCGCCGATTTCGCCGTTTTCCAGATTGCGTTCACCGGCCCCTGACGACCAGGCCGTACGCCGGATGCCAGGCCGGCACCGCAGACGCAATGCCTACCACGTGCGCCAATCCGGCACGTAATGGGGATCATTGAGCTTGCCGACCGAGGCAACGCGGTGCTCCTTCCACAGCGCACGCAGTTGTGGGTTCCCGCCGGGTGGTGGAAGGTTGTCGCCCGGCCCGTGCAGCTCGACGTGCCCGTCGGCATGCACGGCCTGCGTACGGTCGCGATGCCGGAAGCAGGTTGTCGGGCTCGCGTTCAGTCGCCACAGCGGCCGTTGGTACAGCCGCGGCGGGTCAAGCAGGGCGTTGTTCTGCAGGCCCCCCGACCATGCCAGCATGGTGTCCGTGAAGACGAACAGCTTTGCCGGATCGTGCAGTGTATCCACGTTCTGCCACGGCCGGTGCCCGATCTGGTAGCTCCAGCCGGGCGTGTGCGGCGGGCACAGGAAGTAGCCGTTGTACCCGTAGGTGCTGGTCACGCTCTGTTGTGTCGCTCCCTGCGGCGTGTACGAACCCCACGGCTGGTCGGGGCACTCGTACACGCCGCGGGCGCGCAGATCGCTTCGCAGATATGGCCAGACGAAGCCGCGCGTGTGGTCGACGCCGTCGGTGTCGCTTGTGCCCCACCAGTAAATGGGCGGGGCCACTCCGACGACGTCTGGATCGGTGTACGCCAGCGGCATGGCTCGTCCACGGTGCTCTCCGGCGTACATGTGAAACGCGTGGCCCAGCTGACGCAGGTTGTTGCCGCAAACCACCCGCCGGGCCTGTGCCCGGGCCGCCGACAGCGACGGCAGCAGAATCGACATCAGGATCGCCGTGATCGAGACGACGACCAGCAACTCGATCAGCGTGAAGCCGCACTGCTTGTTGTATCGCATGCCCACCATCGGTTGAACGCAGTCACAGACCTCCTTCGAAGCTCCGCTGCATGTCGGCGAAGTCACGCAGATCCACGTCCCCGTCGTAGTCGATATCGGCGCATCGGAACGTGCCGGGATCGCACCCGGGCAGCGGGGTTGTAACGTCCGGGCCCCCCATGCACTGCGCCCACGTGATGAAGTCGTCCGCGTCGACGTCACCGTCCGCATCCATGTCGCCCTCGCCGCAACCGCGATAGGCGATCAGGCCGCTGCTGCCGAGCGAATAGAGGTAGCGGCCCGTCGTGGCCGAGCTCCCTCCGCTGCCGGACGCGTGATCGATGACGAAGCCGGGATCGGTCGGAGCCAGGGCGAGATCGAGCAGGTACAGGTCCGTGTAGGGCGCGAAGAACTGCGACTCGTCCGGCGTGCCGCAATAGAGCCGGCCCTCGGCGAGGAGGGGCTGATGCGTCCAGCCGCCTACCAAAAGGCTTCCGCCCGTGTCGTCGTACGTGTCCCAGAGCTGCACGGCGTGGTCGCCGCAGTCCTGGAAGGCCTGGATCTTCACGGCCGATCCGAAGCCCTCGATGCCGGCGGCCAGATAGATGCGTCCATTCTCGGCGACAATAGGAATCGAATCCGTTCGTTCACACGGCTGTTCCCAGAGCAGTTGGCCGTCATCCGCCGCCAGTTTATACATGCGGCTGCTGTTGCCCGTGCCGTAGAACTGGTAGGCGGCGGCATAGACGTAGTCGCCGCGCACCGTCACGCCGCCATAGAAGCCTGCGTACTGCGCGATCTGTGAAATCCCCGTGTCGGTCTCCCAGTCAAACTGTGCCGCGAGCCCGGGTGCACCGCCGTCCAGTGCCGCATACCGGCGGATCACCCCGCCGTGAGTGGAGCCCACGTACACGTAGCCATCGGCGTAGGCCACCGTGTTGCCGCTGGTGCCGGGCAGCGTGCGGTCCTGCCATACGATCTCGCCCGGTTCGTAGGGGTTGCCCGTTGCTTCGAAGGGAGAAACGTTGATCGCATAGAGGCCGCCGCCGGTGGTTGTGAAGCCCGTATAATCGGTGATGAAAACCCGGTTTGCGGGCACACCCGCGACGTAAAGGTCGTCGCTAACGGTCGGTGAAGCGTTGACGAGGACCTGCGGAAGCTCGCGTTCCCACGCAATCTCGCCGCCCGTCACGTTTAAGGCATACACGCTGAAGTGCGACGCCACGATAACCGTACCGCCGGTCCGATCAACCACCGGTGTCGCCCAACTGTCGTATTCGTAGATGTCTGCGTTGATGAGCGTATTCCAGAGCCGCGCTCCGCTCCGGGCGTCGTAACAAATGACGGTATTCGCCGTGTGTTCCCACAGACCGGTGCCGTCATCGACGTAACGGCGGCCCGTGATGAACACCCGGCCGTCCGCCGCGACGACCCCGCTGCGCCAGACAAACTCCTCCAACTCACCCGGCGGCGACTGCGGTTGCGCGGACCAGGCGGTATTGCCGATGCCGGTCGGAGCACGGCGTGCAGTGCCCGAGTGCGCTGCGTCTCCGGCGCAGTGTGTCCACTCATGTCCGTGTACGGTCGCCGTCAGGACGCCGCCAACCAGCAGCAAGCCGACGGCCAGCGTCCTTGCGTTGCCGTGTTGCATGGCTCATTCTCCTTGTACACAAGGCCGGCCCGGTCGACCCGTTGAGGCCGACCGGGCCACGGCCATCGTTCTCTAGCGCCGCCGGGCGGCGAAAAGCATCCCCAATCCGAAAAGCACCGCGGTTGCGGGCTCGGGCACGGCGGGCACCGGCTCGCTCGGGGCCGAAGAGTCGAACTCGGGCGCCCAACTCCAGCCATCCCACGCTCCATCCGTCAGCGTGCGTCCGGACATGCCGGTACCGGAGAATTCCCAAGTCACGCCGTCGTCACTGAGCCAGTAGCTCCAGAAGCCCGCGGACATCCAGCCCTCCTGGTAGTGGTCATCGGGGTCCACCGCTGTTGCGGTATCCGAAGAGCCGGTGATTGCGAGCCCGTCCGTGAATACAGTGCCGTCACTGATGGCAAAGCCGTCACGATCCACGTCGTACCCCATGCCGTACAGAGCGACACCGTATCCGCCGGGTTCGCTGATCTTCGCATAAAGACCGGGGTCCGTGGTGACGATGTCCATCAGCATGTCCTCGCCGGTGGCGGTGCCGTCCCACCGATAGCCCCACGCCAGGCTCTCGGGATTGACACCGTCATTCCAGTCCACGACGAATGCGGCTTCGTTCGAACCGCTGCCGATCCAGTATTCGATGTCGTCGAAAGTGAAGTCCGCCCGCGCCGTGCTGACCGCCAGCGCGACAAGTGCAAAAGTGCCGATCCAGTGCTTCATTGTATCTCCTCCTTTTTGGAGTGTTTGTTTTGTCAAGTGGTTAACGCACACGTCGCAACGCGAAAACAAGCGGGAGTAGCAACGCCAGGCTGGAGGGTTCGGGAACGGCCACGTCCACGATGCCGGTGATCTCGCCCTCGAACCCCGAAGGGTCGGACACCATCACGTACTGAATCCAATCCAGGCCGAACACATCCAGGTCAAAGCCTGTGCCGCCGGCCGAACCGCCGTACAGATCGATAGCCTCCGCGACGGACAGACCGGCGAAATCCGCACCGCTCAGGCCCGGGTTGACCGGCTTGGTCCAGTCGAGTTCCTGGGTGGACCAATCGTGAGCATCCCAGTCCCATGCCCACGGCTGGGTGGGGTAGTAGTCGTCGGCGGTCGGCGACACAAACGTATACCACGGGCCGTCCAGCGTCTGGGCGACGCTGACCGTGACCGGCTCGGCGAATACGCCACCGCCGGTGCTGATGTGGTAATTCTCCATGTTTGTGTTGGGATAGGTCATCCCCTCGACCCCGGTGAAGAATGAGTTGCCGTGGACGATGAAATCGACGCCCCAGTTGTAGGCACCGCCGTCGTCCGGGTTGTTCACAACCGGCTCGTCGAACGCGACCACGATCTGGCCGCCTTGCCGCAGGCCGGTGCCGTTGTTCGTGCCCAACGCGGCGTTGTAGGTCTGGCCGGTCAGGCTCGGATCGTTCGAGCCCTTGTACCAGGCGGGCCACGCCATGTGGATTTCGCGGAACGTGGGGTTCGACCAGTCCGTGTCATCCCGATCCAGCGTGTTGACCTTGCCAACGATCGCCGTCGGGTCGTTCCACAAAGCACTGCTGTGGAACGGACCGAAGGTCAACGGCGAGCTGTTGTGTTCATAGACGACGCTGCCCGCCCACGGGCCCGCCCACGCCGGCGCGACTGCCGCCAGAGAAATGCTTCCCAACACAATCCAGCCTCCTCGGTTGTACGAAAACACGTACGCACTCCTTTCTTCAGGCCGTCCCGTTCGAACGGCCGCACTGACGAGGCTTGCTGCGGGTTGGATGTGAGCGTGTGGCGGTACCTTCTCCGGCCTGATGCAGCACAGGAACGCAACGGAGCGCCACCGCCGCGTGCCACCGCACCGTCGGAAGAAACGCGAATCGCTCTATGAAGCGGAATAAGCGCGTGTAGCCGTCACGCCGGATGACCTTCCCACGAGTCAAGCCGACTTCACGGTCACACTGGCAGGTCTTCTGACTCCCGGGCAGGCTCGGATCCGCTTGGTGCGAACCCTCGCAGCTACTCACCGCACCTTCTCGGCCGGTCGGGGCGACCAGCCAATGGTCTGTTGCGGCTTTCGTTCCCGGTCACAGCGGCGGGGCCGTTCCGGATTCTCACCGGATTCCCTATTCTCCCGGCCGCAACGAGCGACCGGGCACCAGCGACCACAAGCCAGGGTACCTCTCCGCCACGCCTTGTCAATATGCGGTATCAAAAAGTCTCCATCTCCCGCCTGCTCCGAACCATGCGCAAGCAAACGCGGACGCCACTGATGGCCATCCCGGTCGATTGGACCGCCACCGGGTACGCCGTTCCGCATCGTTGGATTCCGGCATTCCCCCAGAGTCAACTACAGGGTTGTGCGCTTGGGTGTTCTGAATCTGACTGTTCAGGAGCAACGGCACCCGGCCGAAGTCCGCTGTCCAGGCGCAGTGGCACGGGGAGAAGGGAAAAGCAAGACGGCTCGGTACGTTTCTGAAACG
>JAFGJQ010000399.1 GCA_016929015.1 Phycisphaerae bacterium
ATAATTCGCGGCCCGCCAGTAGGCATCCGTCTTGCGGAGCATATCGGGCGTGAGTGTTGTTGCTCTTGTTGTCATGTTGCCGCCTCAGATCGCTTTCGCCAGCAACGCCCCAAGGATCATGCCGAAGATGGTGCTCATCCACGGGTTGGACGTGATCGGACAGGCTCCAGAGGAGCACCCGATGAACCGGTACATTCCATACCCGAGAAGCCCGCCGACGATGGCGCCAATGATCGGACGAACAATCACGGAGACATTTCCTTCCAAGGAAAACAGGCCGTGCATTGAAGCGTTGTCCGGCCGCGCTGTTGAGTGACCCTATTTCAACTGTGACGCCGCAAAGTCCCAGTTCGCCAGATGGTCCAGGAATGCCTGGACGAAGTCCTTGCGGCGGTTCTGGTAGTCGAGATAGTAGGCGTGCTCCCAGACGTCGCACGTCAAGATCGCGGTCTGCCCGTGCGCGAGGGGCGTATTCGCATTGGAAGTCTTGACGATCTTCAGCGTGTCGCCGTCCTGCACCAGCCAGGCCCACCCGCTTCCGAATTGGGTCATGGCCGCTTCGCTGAAGGCGGTCTTGAAGGCATCGAAGCTGCCGAACGCGGCATTGATCCGCTCCGCCAGCTTGCCGGTCGGCGCGCCTCCTCCGTTGGGTTTCATGCTCTTCCAGAAGAACGTGTGATTCCAGACCTGAGCGGCGTTGTTGAACAGCCCCGCCTGGTCCGGCTTACCCGCCGTCCGGCGGATGATCTCTTCCAGCGCCAGACCGGTCATCTTCGCGCCCGCCGCGAGTTTGTTCAGGTTGTCCACGTAAGCCCGATGGTGCTTGCCGTAGTGGAAGCTCAGCGTCCGCGCCGACATGTACGGTTCCAAAGCTTCCTGCGCGTAGGGCAGCGCCGGCAGCAGGAAGTCTGGCGCGGCCCCGCCTGCGGCCGGAGTCTTCCCGACCTCTTGTGCCCGTGCCGTGATCGCCATGCCGACCAACGGCGCCAGAACCAACATAGCCACCCAACCTTCGCTGAAATACGGATTCATCGTTCGCGCTCCTTCCGTTGCCTGTTGAACCCCGTCTCGGGCTCGTTTGTCTGTTACCCCGCCCCTGTTCTTCTAGACCGAAATGACGCTGTTCATCGATCCCTGGCCGTTGGGCACCGATTCAGCGCAGTTGAGATCCGCGCGCCACTCGCCGTTCACGATGAACTTGTATTCGTGCCGACCCGGCGGGAGAACGAGCGTGGTTTTGCAGTGCCCGCTCCCAGGGTTGTCGCTCATCCGGTGCTGCGTGGGATCCCAGTTGTTGAACGACCCGGCCACAAACACTTCGCTCCCGGGTTCCGCCGTCACCTGGAAACTGACCCTCTTGCCCCTGCTCCCTGTCGACTTCTTCATCGTTTCTCCTCTTGTTGTATCTTGGTTCTGCCGCATTGTTTCCGTCCTCTCGATCCTTGATCCCGAGCGCGTCAACCGCACGGGGACTCCCGCACTTACCGAGGCGAGCGGCGTTTGGGCCTCGCCGATCCCCCGCACGGGTGCTGTCACACGAAACCAGCCACCCGCATCCAGTCGTCGCTTCTCCTGTTGCGCAAAAAACTCAAATAGACGCTTGGCTGCCGCAGGCCGCGCTATCTGCGCCATGTGTTCCGCATACCCAAGGAAAGCGAGATCGCCCCTCACCGATTCTATGTCCTGAGTCATCGCCGGCACCTGTGCTCTCCTCCGGTTCTGTTCATGAGGGGTACAGTATGATATCACTCCACTTTGGGCTATGGGGTGAAACCCTACCGGACCGGGAATCGAGCGGCTCGGCTTCTCTAGCCAGAGTCCGTTTGAGGGGCATTGGCGCGCGTAAGGATGCTCAATACAGAGCGCGTAATCATCTGCTCCTCGTCCGTGTGAATGACGCGGACCGTCACCCCGCCGGCTGTCGTGGAAATCACGCCCTCATTCGCCGCGTTGCGCTCGTCTTCGATCTGGATTTGCAGGAATCCCAGGCTGTCGCAGATCCGCGCGCGTATGAGCGGCGCGTTTTCGCCGATACCCCCGGCGAACACCAGCGTATCCAGGCCGCCCAGCGCCGCCGCGAAGGCGCCGATCCATTTCTTGACCTGGTAGCAAAACAGCGCGACCGCCTCCGCGGCCCGCACATCCTGCGCTTCCCGGTCGAGCAGGTCGCGCATGTCGGAACTGGTTTCCGACACACCGAGCAACCCGGACCGGGAATTGACCATCTCGTCGAACTGCTGCGCGCTCATGTTTTCGGTGCGCGCCAGATACGCAACCAGTCCCGGATCGAGATCGCCCGAGCGTGTGCTCATCGGCACACCGGCGGTCGGGGTGAAGCCCATGCTGGTGTCCACGGGCTTGCCGTCGCGCACCGCCGCCAGGCTCGCGCCGTTGCCGAGGTGGGCGAGAATGATCCGGCCTTGTGCCGCTTCCGTGCCGGCCAGGCGGGCCAGTTCCTCAATGAGAAACGCATAGGACAAGCCGTGAAAACCGTGCCTCCGCACCCCCTGCGCCTCATACCGGCGAGGGATCGGCAACAGTTGCGCCACGCGGGGCAGGTCATGGTGAAACGCGGTATCGAAACACGCCACCTGGGGCAAAGTGGGGAATCGGCTCCGAAACGCCTCGATCAACAGAATTTCAGCCGGCAGATGCTCGGGATCCAATGGACTCAGCCTGCGCAGTTCATCGATGATTTCCGACGTAATGCGCCGCGGCTTGCTGTACGTCGGCCCGCCATGCACCACGCGGTGTCCCACCGCAGCCAACGCCTCTCGCCCGTTGTGTTCTTTGATCCAATCCATCAGCAGTCCCACCGCGGCCGCATGATCCGGCGCCGCCACCGACCGCGAGACATTGTCCGCCGCGTCCGCGCCTTTCACGCGCCAGACGGCGTCCGGCAGTCCAATCCGATCGATCGAACCATCGAGAATCCGCCGAAGCGGTTTATCGGCATCGAACATCGCAAACTTGATGCTCGAAGAGCCGCCATTGATCGTCAGGATGGGTTTCACAATGCGGCCTGCCCCGGGGGAAGTGAGGGTGCGCGGGCCGGGGGCGATTCCGCGTGCGGCACGGGCGCCCACACCGTGAGCGCGTGCGGCATTACCGTGACTTCGATCGGCGTGGTCCCGATGATATCGCCGTCGGCCTGGACGGGCAGGGGGGCGCCGCTGCGAATGCGCACGATCCTCACCGCCGGAATGAACTTCGCCTGGGGATGATGGCCGTACCGGCCCGCGATGACGCCGAAGATATAGCGAATGTAGTCCGCCGGGTTCTTCATGCCCAGGATCCAGACGCCCAGCGACCCGTCGTCAATCCGGATCTTCGGGCTCCAAGGATAGAGCTGGGCGCCCAGCAGCCCACAGTTCATGATCGCCACATCCAAGGCGCGGTACGGTTGGGACTGGCCGTCCACTTCCACCACGAGACGCCAGCGCCGGAACGAAAGCGCCTCGCGTAGCGCCGTTCCGAAATAGGCGAGGCGTCCCAGCCGGCGCTTGCTCCGGCGCGACGTTCCGTCAACGATGGCCGCGCTGATGCCCACGCTGATGTTGAGCACGTACGTTCTTTCGCCGATGCGCATGACATCCATTTTCCGGGCCTCGTGCGAGCCGGCCAGCAGCGCCACGGCGGAGTTCAGGTCAAGCGGAATGTCCAGTTCCCGGGCGACCAGGTTTCCCGTGCCGGTGGGGACGATGCCGAGCGGAACGGGACTGCCCCAAAGCCCATCGCAGACGGCGGAGACGGTACCGTCGCCGCCTACAGCCACGACGAGACCGATCCCGTCGCACAATCGCCGGCGGACAACGTCGGCAAGCGACTCCCCGTCACGCGCCTCGTGGATGACATAGTCCAGGCGGGCGGCCGGGAAATGCCGGCGCAGCGCATCCCGCAGGAGTCGCCGGGGCTCCGCATCTTCCTGCACGTTATCCACGATCAAAGCCTTCATGCGACCGTCCGGGGTTATGGGTCGGATCGATGCGATTCTTACAGGACATCTTTGGCTTCACACGTCTATATGGCCTCACTTTTCAGCCCAATCCGACATCCAGGCACATCATCACGGTGAACCCCGCGATGGTAGCCAGCGTGGCGAGGTCGGTATTTCCGTGAGATTGCGATTCGGGAATCAACTCCTCCACGGAGACAAAAACCATGGCGCCCGCGGCAAAGGCGAGCGCATAAGGAAGAATCCATTCGGTTTGCATGACCGCCAAGGCGCCCAGCACGGCCGCGGCAGGTTCGACGAGGGCCGAGGCCTGACCATAGAAAAAGGCGTAGCCTTTGGATCGTCCCTGCTGTCGAAGGGGCATAGCCACCGCAAGGCCCTCGGGAATATTCTGTAATCCGATGCCCAAGGTCAGGGCAATGGCGCCCGCCATTGTGGTGCTCAATGCATAATCTGTCTGATGCGCCAAGGCCCCGTATGCAATACCCACGGCGGCGCCCTCTGGAATATTGTGCAGGGTCATGGCAATGAGAAGCAGGGTGGAACGCCGCCATTTCGTGGGCGGTCCTTCGGGTTCGGCGAGCTTGGCCGCACTGGGATGCAAGTGGGGAATCACGCGGTCGGCCAGGCGAATGAACCCGGCCCCGGCGAGAAATCCCAGCGCTGCCCCCAGCCAGGCCGTCGTCTCGCGGTGTTCGAGAATGAGAATTGACGGCGCCAAAAGGGACCAGAAACCGGCTGCGATCATCACGCCGGCCGCGAACCCCATCATGACATCGGAACTACGCTCCGAAAAGCGATCCTTAAAGAACACCGTCGTGGCGCCCATGGCCGTGAGCGACCAGGTAAAAGTGCCCGCCAGCAAGGCCTGCCATAGCGGAGACAGTTGCACAAAGAAGTCATGCATGAGGGGCCGCCCCTCTTTCTCTAAGTGTCTGCGCCTGCCGCGCCAGCCGGCGCATTGGGCTGACGCCTTCTTCGGCTTCCAGCGAATGCGGCCCCAGTGCTTGCAGCCGTCATGGGAACGTTGAGATCGGCCGCGGAGCGGATCGTATCGCGGGCGAGGATGCCCAGACCGCCGCTGTACGTGCGGATGTTCTCGTCAATGCCTATCTCCATGGAGGAATAGGCCACGGATCGCTGTTCGCTCGGTGCTTGTCGCTCAGCCATGTCTTCGTGTCTTTCCAGCGCTTGTTTCTTGTTGTGGCGAACGTTGCGCCAAGGTCTCCATCAGTTTGTCGAACGGCTGGTTGAACTTTGCGACGCCTGCGTCCTCCAGTTGTTGAGTCACCTTATCGAGGTTGATCCCGAGTTCCGGCAATCGCTCCAATACGCGGGCCGCCCCGGCGACATCATTTTCGAGCCGGGCTCTCGGGTCCCCGTGGTCGCGATAGGCGTCGAGGGTCTCGACCGGAGCCGTGTTGACCGTGTCCGGCCCGATGAGGGCCTCGACGTATTTCACGTCGCTGTAATCCGGGTTCTTGGTGCCGGTGCTGGCCCAGAGCAGTCGCTGAACGCCGGCGCCCCGCGCGGCCAGAATCCTGAACCGGTCGCTGTCGAATATCTCTTTGTAAATTTGATAGGCTATCTTTGCGTTGGCGACCGCCACTTGCCCAAGCGCATCCTTTGCGGCGTCTGCCGCCTTGCCGCCTTGCGAGAGGATCGGTTTCAGCAACGGATCAACCAGCGCATCAATACGGCTCACAAAGAAACTGGCCACCGATGCAACGTTCTTCACAGGTTTCCCCTGACTCGACCGCGCTTCGATGCCGGCGATGTAGGCTTCCGCGACCTGCCGGTAACGAGGCAATCCAAAGAGCAAGGTCACGTTGACATTGATTCCTTCGCTGATCAGTTGCTGGATGACCGGCAGCCCTTCGGCCGTGGCGGGGACTTTGATGAAAACGTTGGGCCGGTTCAGGGCGCCCCATAAACGGCGGGCTTCCTGCAGCGTGCCGTTGGTGTCATGCGCCAGGTGGGGATTGACCTCCAGGCTGACATAGCCGTCTTTGCCGTCCGTCCTGTCGTAGAGGGGCCGGAACATGTCCGCGGCGCCTTGCACATCGCGCTGGGTGATCGCTTCGTAGACTTCCCTGGCGCCCTTGCCTTCAAGGGCCATGGACCGAATATCCGCGTCGTAGTCATGACTCTCCACAATGGCCTTCTCGAAGATGGATGGATTCGAGGTCATCCCCCGCAGTCCATCCTC
>JAFGJQ010000400.1 GCA_016929015.1 Phycisphaerae bacterium
ACGCGGGCATCCCCTGGGAGATCGGGCTGGCCGAGACGCAGCAGACGCTCATCGCCAACGGGCTGCGCGACCGCATCCAGGTGCAGGTGGACGGGCATCTGAAGACCGGCCGGGACGTGGTGATCGGGGCCCTGCTGGGGGCCGAGCGGTTCGGCTTCGGCACGGGGGCGCTGGTGTCACTGGGGTGTGTTCTGATGCGCAAGTGCCACCTCGGCACGTGTCCGGTCGGCATCGCCACGCAGGATCCCGAGCTGCGCAAGCGTTTTGCGGGCGACCCGGAGCATCTGCAACGGTACCTGCGGTTCGTGGCGGAAGAGACGCGGCGGATCATGGCGGAGCTGGGCTTCCGCACGTTTGACGAGATGATCGGCCGCGCGGACCGACTGTGCTGCCGCCCGGCGGTGGACCACTGGAAGGTCCGTGGGCTGGACCTGTCGCATGTCTTCCTCAGGCCGGAGGCGCAGCAGGCGGCCGCGCGGCGATGCCTCTGCGGGCCGCCGAACACGCTGGAGTCGCACGTGGATTGGGAGTTGCTGCCGGCGCTGGAGCCGGCCCTGGAACGCAGGGAACCCGTTCGCCTGGACCGCCCCATCCGCAACGTCCATCGAACAGTGGGGGCCATCCTCAGCCACCGGGTGGTCACGAAACACGGCCCGGCCGGCCTGCCGGACGACACCATCCGGATCACATTCACGGGCTCGGCGGGGCAGAGCTTCGGCGCCTTCCTCGCCCCGGGCGTCACGCTGCATCTGATCGGCGATGCCAATGACTATGTCGGCAAGGGGCTGTCCGGCGGGCGCATCGTGGTGCAGGCCCCGCCGACCGTGGACTTCGTGGAGCGAGAGAACGTGATTGCCGGGAACACGCTGCTGTACGGGGCCACCGCGGGCGAGGCGTTCCTCAACGGCGTGGCGGGCGAGCGGTTCGCCGTGCGCAACAGTGGGGCCACGGCCGTGGTGGAGGGCGTGGGCGATCACGGCTGCGAATACATGACCGGCGGCGTGGTGGTGGTGCTCGGGCAGACCGGGCGGAACTTCGCGGCCGGCATGAGCGGCGGCGTCGCCTACGTGCTGGACGAGCACCAGCTTTTCGACACGCTGTGCAACCTGGACCTGGTCGACCTCGAGACGATCTACCACGAAAAGGACCGGGCCCTGCTGCACGAGCTGATCACCCGGCACTATGAATGGACTCGCAGTGCCCACGCCCGGCGCATCCTGGAAAGCTGGAGGGAGATGGCGGGCAAGTTCGTAAAGGTCATGCCCGTGGACTACCGCAAGGCCCTGGAGCGTATGCGGCAGTCGGAGGGGGCTCAGAGCCCATACACCGCAGCGACCGAGGAGGTGTACCGTGGCTGACCCGACGGGATTCCTCAAGTACGCCCGGCAGGACGTGGGTTACCGCCCCGTGTCGGAGCGGGTGCAGGATTCCGTCGAAATCGAAATCCCCCATCCGGAAGAGACATTGGTCCGTCAGGCGGCTCGCTGCATGGACTGCGGGATCCCGTTCTGTCATACCGGCTGCCCGGTGAAGAACCGCATCCCGGAATTCAACGAACTGGTCTATCGCGGCAAGTGGGAACAGGCGGCGGCAAACCTGCACTCGACGAACAACTTCCCGGAAATCACCGGGCGGGTCTGCCCCGCGCCGTGCGAGGCCGCTTGCACCTTGAGCATCAACACCGATCCGGTGCTGATCAGGCACATCGAATACCAGATCGCCGAGCGAGCCTTCGCCGAGGGCTGGGTCCGTCCCATCATGCCCGCGCGCCACACCGGCAAGCGAGTGGCGATCGTCGGCTCCGGACCGGCCGGCCTGGCTGCCGCCCAGCAACTGGCGCGGGCGGGCCACAGCGTCGTGGTATTCGAGAAGGACGACCGGATCGGCGGGCTGTTGCGGTACGGGATCCCGGACTTCAAGCTCGAGAAGGGCGTTCTGGACCGCCGACTGGAGCAAATGCGGCAGGAAGGCGTGGTGTTCGAGCCCGGCGTGCTCGTCGGAGAGGACATCTCCGCCCGGTATCTGCGCAACTCCTTCGATGCCGTCCTGCTGGCCATGGGGGCCGGCGTTCCCCGACCCCTGAGCGTGCCAGGGCACGATTGCGGGAACGTGCACTACGCCATGGACTTCCTCACCCGGCAGAACCGGATCGTCGCGGGCGACGGGATTCATCCCGCGCGGGGCGTTTCCGCGCGAGGCAAAGTCGTGGTCGTGCTCGGCGGCGGAGATACGGGCAGCGATTGCGTGGGCACCGCCATTCGGCAAGGCGCAAAAGAGGTGCACCAATTCGAAATCCTGGACCGGCCCCCGGAAGGACGCAACCCGGCCACGCCCTGGCCGACGTGGCCGCGAATTCTGCGCACCACGAGTTCTCATGAGGAGGGCTGCCAGCGCCGGTGGAACGTGCTGACGCAGCGAATCACCGGGACCGACGACCGGGCGGAAGAGCTGCACGGCGTGGGCGTCGAGTGGATCGGGGGGCCTCGGGGCACGCGGATGCAGGAGGTCCCGGGCACGGAGTTCTCCATGAAGGTGGACCTTGTGTTGCTGGCGATGGGCTTTCAGCACGTCGTGCACAGCGGACTGGTGGACACGCTGGGCCTGAAGCTGGATTCACGGGGGAACATCTGCGTCCGCCATTGCCATACCAGCGAGGAAGGCGTCTTCGCCGCGGGTGACGCGGTGGCCGGAGCATCCCTGGTCGTGACGGCCATCAACGCCGGGCGCGAAGCCGCCGCAGCCATGCACCGATACTTGATGCAATCCAACTGGAAACACTAACCTCCGGCAATGAGCTGGATTCCATCCTAACCTATTGTCTCGTAGAGGGTTGCTGGCTGGAAACGCCTGGCAGCAGCCTCCTTCCCTCCAACTTCTTGAACTTGAGTTACAACCCCGAACCCGCTAAAAGTAAGTAATGGCTTATAGACCCGCCTTGTGCATCACGCCTGGCTTGGGTCGGAACGGGGTGGGGATGGGAAGCACCTGCCGGGGTTTCCTGCCATCACCAGAAGCTCACTGGGTTCTGCCTTACGAAAGGACGGATCATGCCACAATCCGGGAAGTCGCTGCTGTCGAGTATGCTGATCGCCGTCATGGGGGTGGCCGCCGTGGCCCAGGGGCAGGAGGTCAAGACGCTTTACCCGCGGCTGGGGACGGTCAGCTTCAACCCGGTCCTGAGGACGGTTTCCGGCAATCCCCGGCTGCACGCCCACTACAACTGGAGCAACCCGGCCACCGAAGTGTACGACGAGATGGCCGGAATGCAGCAGGCCTCGCACGGGCTGATGAACCTGCGACTGACGTACTACCTGGAAATGGATTTCTGGCCGGTGAAGGCGGACGGGTTCCAGTACACCGAGGCGCAATACCTGGCCAACGACTGGCACTCGCCCGACGGCGTGGACTACGCCACGATCATCCGCGACTACAACCTGGCCCGAAAGGTGGACCGGGGCGAGTTGGACGAGGTGGTCATCTACGGCGCCCCGTATTTTGGCTACTGGGAAACCACCATGGCCGGCTACAACGGATTCTGGTGCAACTCGGGGCCGCAGCCGAATGTGGCAAGCTCCCGCATTTTCGTGATTACCGGCTGGAACTACGAACGAATCCCCTCGCTGCACGCCACGGGGCACCGGTGCGAGTCGATCATGACGAAGGTCTACAACGGCTGGGACGTCAACGGTGACCGTACGATCTGGGACCGCTTCGGATGGAACAACGGGCAGACCACGGTTTCCGGCGGCGTGTTCGGCATCGGCTCGGCCCACCTGCCCGCCAACGCGGATGATCACTACGACTACGCGAACCCCCAGTGGGTCAGCAGCTACGCCCCGGCCTGGATGAACGACTTCCCCACGTTTAACGGCAAGAACGGGGCCACCACCCTGGTCAACCGCAACACGTGGGGCTCCACGCCGACCTCGTACGAGATGGCGTATTTCATCTGGTGGTACCAGCATATGCCACACGTGGCGGGCACCAACTCGCATGACGGGTACACCCGGCTAAACAACTGGTGGGAGTACCTCTACAACTTCAACGAGCATGCCCCCAGCAACGGGGACCACCGACTCGGCGGCACCGTGCCGACCGCCACTCCCTATCCGGCCACCCTCACCGCGATAACCGCCGCGAACGCCGACCAATGGGCCCCGGTCGCGAACGTGTCCGGCCGCGTGGCCTGGTACGGCTGGGACGGCAATGACTTCGAGATCTACTCCGCCAACGCCGACGGCAGCGATCTCGTCCAGATCACGGACAACGACTATGCCGACGAAGCGCCCGCCATCAATGCGGCCGGCCAGATTGTATGGCAGTCGTTCGACGGACGAGACTTCGAGATCTTCACCGCGAATGCCGACGGCACAGGCATGGTGCAGGTCACGAACAACCAGGTGAACGACTGGCACCCGGACATCAGCGATTCGGGGCGGATCGTGTGGGACGCCTGGGACGGTGAGGACCACGAAATCTACAGCGCCAATGCAGAGGGCACGGACAAGGTGCAGATCACGGACAACTCCCACGGCGGCGGGCTGGGGCCGCGACGAGACGACACATGGCCGCGGATCAACGTTCGCAACCGTGTGGTCTGGTTCGGCCACGACGGCGGCAATTTCGAAATCTACAGTGCCAACGCAGACGGAACGGACCTGGTGAAGATCACGGAAACCAGCTACCAGAACGAGTTCCCCCAGATCAGCGACGGAGGCAAGGTCGTCTGGCACGCTTGGCACAACAGCAACGTCACCGAGGTTTACTCCGCGGATGCCGGCGGCGGCAACGTGCTCAGGCTGACAAGCAACTCCGTCCGCGACTGGTGGCCGCAGGTCAATACGCGGGGCGACGTGATCTGGATGGAGCGGACCACGGCCGGCGACTGGGAAATCGTAATGCGATACGCCGGCAGCGGCAGCAACGTCTTCGCCACCGCGAACAGCCAGCACGACCAGTACCCGCAGATCGACGACTTCGGTCGCATTTTCTGGCAGGGGTTCGATGGCGGCGATTGGGAAATCTACTGCTGGGACAACGGCGTCCTGTACCAGATCACGAACAACGACTACGACGACCAGTGGCCCCAGCCCACCGGATCCGGCATCACGATCTGGCACGCCGAGGCCGGGACAAGTGCGGCCGGGCCGACTACGGAAATCGTGTCGTCGTATTACGGCGGCGTGTACATGCCACTGGCCTACGCCGAAACCGTGACGACGGGAATGAACGTGCCGATCCTGCTGTCCCTGCGCGGGTTGTCCGCCTCCGGCTCACCGCTGACGTTCAAGGTCACGGCGCTGCCTGGCGAAGGCGAACTGGTGGACCCGGCGGCGGGCAGCATCGGCGCCGTGCCGTACACACTGGCCCCGGGTCAGTGCGAAGTGTGGTACTATCCAAACCCCGGGTTCGCGGGCGCGGACTCCTTCACGTTCAAGGTCAACGACGGTCTGGATTCGCAGCCGGCCACGGTGACGGTTGACGTGACGGGAACGAACGCGCCGGATGGCGACGTGGATCGCGACGGACAAGTCGGTCAAAACGATGCCGCCGCGTTCTCTGAATGCGTCAGCGGACCGGACGTCCTCCCCGCACCGACGTCTCCGCGGCTCTGGCAGGAGTGTCTCTACGCGTTTGACTTCAACACGGATAGCGACGTGGACCTGCAGGACTTCCTGGCGTTCCAGACTCTCTTTGCCCCGGAGCCGCGCATCTATGTCCACCACGCCGCCGGCGGCGCGAACGACGGGACGAG
>JAFGJQ010000401.1 GCA_016929015.1 Phycisphaerae bacterium
AAGCTGCACGTTCTGGCCGAGAACCGTGAGTAACTTCCCGACAGTCCCATCCATGCGTTCGGGCGTCAGAAATGTCTCGGCCTCGACCTCGGCGCGGAACTGACATATCCGCATAGTCCGTCCTTCCACAGGGCGATGACCGGCACATCGGGGTGGTGGAGGTCGCAGTCGAGAACGCCATTCGGACATCGTCCCACTCCTAGCCATTCGTGCCTGGCGTCGCCTGCCACGCGGGGAGTTCGCGGTGTGTCTTGAGCCATCCCAGCAGCGCGCGGGCGCTCGCTACGGCGAGTCCGATGCAAGTGTCCCCCGCGCCATAGTAGAGATGAATGGTGTCCTTGTCGGGGCCCAAAGTGAGGCCACACGGAAACACGACGTTCCCGACGTCGCCCTCACGCTCGTACGTGGCCTCAGGCGCAAACACCCAGGAGTCACCCCGCAGCAGGCAGCGTTCCGGTGCTTCGCGATCGAACAGCGCCAACCCAATTCGGTAGACACAGCCCGCCGCAGTCTGGCGCACGCCGTGGTAGATCATCAGCCAGCCCTCCGGCGTTTCAATAAGCGGTGTCGACAGCCCGATCTTGTTCGCATCCCACCAGGCTCCGCGGCGTGCCGCAAGCATCAGCCGATGATTGCCCCAGTGCAGCAGGTCCGGGGAGTACGACATCCAGATGTGAGCGCCGAGCGGCGACATGGGACGATGCACGAGGGCCCAGTGTCCATCGATCCGACAGGGAAAGAGCGCCGCGTCCTTGTCTTCGGGCATCATGATGCTTCCGTGCCGCTCGAAGTGCACGAAATCCCGCGTGGTCGCCAGCGACACGCCGGGACCGGCGCGGGAGTAAGCCGTGTAGGCGATGACATGCTGCTCCAACTCAGCGACGTACGTGATGCGCGGATCCTCGATACCCCACGCTTCTTCCGGGTGATCGTCCGCGGGGAGCAGCGTTGGCGCGGCGTCGATGATCCAGCCGTCGACTCCGTTGGCCGAGCGTGCCGCGCAGAGGTGCGAGAGCCCGCGGCGATCCTCGACCCGGCACAACAGCAATGTGGTGCCGTCCGACAAGCGCGTCGCACCCGGGTTGAACACTGTGTTGACTGCGTACGGCCACTGCGCCGCGGTCAGAATCGGATTCTGAGGATGACGCTCGAACAGCGTTGCGCACGGATTATCCGACATGATTCTCCCGTTCCGTCTGGACGGGGGCCTCCGGGGATGCCCCCGAACCGTTGGACAACACGATGGCGTGCTCGGCCAGTCGCATCTCCGCGACCGCCAGCAGGCAGGCCAGGGTCGACTCGGCGCCCTGGTTGGCGTTCACTTGGTCGGGGTGCAGGCCGTCGTGACACGCTCCGGTGCGGAGATCGCACAACGGCAGCCCCAAGTCGTTGCGGCCCAGGAACCACTCGAAGGCGCGCTCGGCCTCCACGTGCCACCGCGGATCGCAGGTGATCCGTAGGGCCGTGAGGCAGGCGGAAACCGACGCCCCGGCTTCGACCGGCTGCTGATCGAAGCGGGCGCGTTCGCAGCCGCGTACGTAAAAACCATTCGAACCAACCGGCACGAAATGCTCGCTCCCCGCGCGTTGCACCTGGACCAGCCATTCGAGCATGGTCAGGCCCACCTCCGTGTACGGACCCTCCCCCCACAACTCGCCGGCCACCAGCAGCGCCTGAGGGATCCGCGCATTACCGTACGTAAGCGAGTCTTCGAGCCAGGTCCAGCCGTCCTTTCGCGTCTCCTGAAAACGGCTGATCAGCCGGTCGGCGAGTTGCTTACCGGCGACCTCGGCCGCCCGGTCTCCCGAGAGCCAGCGCAGGTAGTCGTGAATTCCAAGGAGCGCGTACGCCCACGCACGCGGTGATTTGAGTTGTAGCGCGGCGGGGAGACCTGCGTTGAACAGGTCGACGGCCAGCCCGCGCAATCCCGCCCGATGAGAGCGACCCGCCAGCGCCCCCAGCCCCCATAGGGCGCGGCCATGGCAGTCTTCCGATCCGATCTCGGTGACCCACTGGCGCGGCTCATACGACAGCAAATTCCGGAAACGTCCCGTGCTCGCGTCAAAGGCGTACGCAAGAAACGCCAGATACCGCGTCGCCAGATCTTCGACCTCGTCCATGGGGAGTTCATCCAGCTCTTCGAGCAGCGCCATCAGGACCAACGCCCGCGCGTTATCGTCCGTCGTGTGCCCCTCGCGATAATTCGGCACCGCGAATCGCGCGTGTTGCAGAATGCCGGTCCCGTCGGTCAAGCGCCTCAAGTGCTGTAACCGGACCTCAGGCAGCCGGTCGTTCAGGCGCAGATGCGCGGCATACGCTCGGGTCAGGCACGGGCGCTGGGCGCGCTGCTCACGCGCGCGCGCAAAGGAATCCAGGTACGCGCGGGCGACGTTGGGCCAGATCATCTCGCGGGCGAACAGGTACGCCCGCTTGCGCATCGCGTTCCTCTCCGCGTCATCCTCCAGCAGACCGTTCACGGTTCCCGCGATCGCGGCCGGATCGTTGAAGGGCACGAGCACGCCGCGCCCGTCCGCCAGCAGTTCCTGGGCATGCCAGAAAGGCGTGGAAACCACCGCTTTGCCGGCGCCGACCGCCCACGCCAGGGTGCCCGACGTGATCTGTGCTTCGTTCAGGTACGGGCAGACGTAAATGTCGGCCGCGCCCAGAAACTCCATCAGCTCCTGGTTGTCCACGAAACGATTGTGGAAGACGACATGGTCGTCGACGCCGAGGTCCCGAGCCAACCGGCGCAGGCTCATGCGGTAGGTCTCGCCCTCCTGCTCGCGTACGTGGGGATGAGTCACCCCCACCACCAGATACATCACGTTCGGGAAGCTCGCGACGATGGCGGGCAACGCGCGAATGACGCTCTCCAGGCCCTTACCCGGGGCGAGAAAGCCGAACGTCATCAACACCGACTTGCCCGGCACGCCAAACTGCTCTTTATAGAAACTCGGATCGACGAAGGCGAAGTCGGGAATGCCGTGCGGGATGAAGTCGATCTTCTCCGCCGGGATCCGGTACACCTCGCGAAGGAACTTCGCGCCACGGTGACTCATCACCACCACACGGTCCGAAAGGCGGCCGACGTGCTCGAGCACCTTGCGTTGTTCGAGGGACGGTTCACTCAAGACGGTGTGGAGGGTGGTCACCACGCGGGCCCGCAGCTCGCCGAGGACCGTCAAAACGTGGCTGCCGGCCGGGCCGCCATAAATGCCGTATTCATGTTGCAGGCTCACAACATCGACGCGGTTGTTGAGAAACTGGGCCGCGCGGCGGTAGCACGCCAGGTCGTTCTGCTCGACCGTGAAACGCACGGGGGGCGGGTAGTCGTAACGCTCGGAGCGATCGTTCATCGCGACCGCCAGGCATTCGATCGCATGGCCGGCCAGCGCCGCGCAGAGATCGGTCGTGAACGTGGCAATGCCGCATTCCCTCGGCAGGTAGTTTCCTACGAACGCGATCCGACTGCGTGTCTCCGCGCGCGGGATCGACACCGTGCGCCCGCTGTCGATCTGCCCCTTTTCCAGGGCGGAATCGGCGGCCGACGGCATCTCCTGCGATCGCGCTCCGGCCCCCCGAAGGGACTCCTGTTGCCGCATCATCTGGTCTCCTTTCACGTCGACGCCGTGCGATGCAACTCCCCGCGCGACGGGACGCACGCGATCCAACGCGCCCGGTGTAACTGTGGTCTCTATCCGTCGGGCTGTGGTCTGAGCCTCAATGCCGCTCGATCCGGCCGAGAACATCGAGTAAACCGTCAACGGTCCCGTCCATGCGTTCGGGCGTCAGAAACGTCTCGGCCTCGACCTCGGCGCGGAACTCACATATCCGCGTGAACCGTTCGGGAGACGGAACGTCAGCCCGCGAAAGCGCCAGCCCCGCCGGGGATAGCTCCAGCGTATCTTCCACCGGCGAGCCCGTCGGAGGCCGTCCAGGGATCGCCTTTTCGGAGCTTCTACCGACCCGGGCCGAGGTTTCGCTGCTGCCGACTCCTGAAACGATCCTCATCGGCGTGGTGTCCATGCGTCTGTCCTTTCATTCGCGTCGCATGCTCTCCCTCCGAAGGACGACGCCGGTGATTCCGGCATCTTGGCCAACCCCCTTCGGTGGACCGCTGACCGCAATCCACTGAACCGGAGGGCCCCCTAAGCGGGCACGGGTGTCTCGTAGCCTACCCAACGACGGTGAATGGCCTTCCATTGCAGAGCCTGGTACAGGCCGGCCACACCCACGACAATATAGACCAGCCGGGTCAGGGCCGTGGCGTCGCCGAGCATGGCCGCCACAAGATCGAAACCGGCCAGCCCGACCAGCCCCCAATTCAGCGCACCAACCACAACCAGGACTGCCGCAAGAACATCGATGAACTTCACTGGTGTTTCTCCCTTGCCTTGATCCAAAATCCTATGCTTCACCAGGCAAAACGCTCCACCTCGTGCCGCACTTCACAAATGTCACTCGCCCAGCCGTCCGCCGTTATTCTCCCACGACCCAACTCCGCTTGGTCTCTGTGGCTATCGGAATCTCCAACGTCGTCACAATACGGAGCGAATACAGCCACCGGTTCGCTTCGCACAGCGTTTTCATGACAGATCGCCTCGTGCGTCTCCGCTCCAGATGCCCGCAGGCACGCCGTGGGCAAGCAGATACACCTGCACCGTTGTGCCGGTCGTGAATACCCCCACCACGGTGCCGGTGGTCGGCTCGACTTCCGCCGTTGCTTCGCGCACCTCCACCCCCGTGATTCTCTTGATTTCCTGCCGCAGCGAGTCGGAGGCGCTGGTAAAGAGCTGTCGGTGAAAGTCCTGCACCTGGGCGGCGCCCTCGGGACTTTTCGCCAGGGCCTTCTCGGCCTCTGACAAGGCCCCGTGCAGGGTGATCACCAGCGTGGTGTCGCTCAGCACCACGGTCACAGACTTGGGCGTGTTGCCCGTCCTCTGCCGCTCAAAAGCGGTCGCCGCATGCGCAATCTGGCGAGCCATCGTTGAATCGGCTTTGTCCATGGCGTTCCTCCCTGGCCGCTGCGGCCGTCCACCACCGCCACATGCAAAAAAAAGCCGGCGCGGTCGAACACCCAAAGGCATTCGACCGCGCCGGCTTACTCATTAACGGGCCCCCCGACCAGGCCGGGTTGCCCTTCATTTAGTCATCCGACTGACATTCTGATCGGGGCACCCCTCTATCAGGGCGCACACCTCACAACTACGTTCATTATAGAGTGCAAGACGAAGACTGGCAACCGGAACTCAGTTCGCAGTCGGGAGATGATCTCTCGCGGATTGCCCGGAAAGCAGTGCTCCGGATGAGTCTGCCGCAGTCCCGGCGGATGAAGAACCGCGTTATCAGCCCGGAAATCGGCGGTCTGCCGTCCGTGCAGCCTTCGACTGGTGAGGCTCCGTTGCGAACATGGGGAGCAACCGTAATCGTTCACGCGGCCAAAACGCGGGTTCCGGCTCAGGAATGAGGGCCGGGCGGATCGAAACGCACAGGTTCTGACGGTTTGGGCACCCGAAACGTTACTTGTGCCGCGACAGACGCGGCATCGGCGTCGAGCACGAGTCAGTGCGCGAAAACCGGCATCTCTGAATTCCTGGCGTGGCGATCTGCGCGAGCCTGCCGCGGAGGTTGACCAACAGCAGGACCAATCCGAACAGGGCCACGGCTGTGCCGCCAAGGATGTACCACGTCGTGAAGCCGACAGTCAGTGGACTATACAACGTGGGACGACGAAAGCTCGTGGCTTCTCTCTTCTTCTTAGCCCCAGCCCTGATCACCGCAACACCGGATCGGCGACCAGTACCTCACGAAGCTTGCGGAGTGCGATGTTCTGAATCTGCCGTACGCGTTCCTTGCTGAGCCCGACGGCAGCGCTGATCGCAGCCAGCGTCGATCGCGGCTCGCAATCCAGGGGAAAGCGTCTCGCCAGGACCCGTGCCTCCAGTTGGCTCAGTTCGCAAGCGTTACCATCCAGGACACGCTGGAGTCGCTCGACGTACAGCTCCGTTTGCGTGTCGACGCGGTCGGGCGGCTCAATCGCCGCGCGATCCAGGACCGCAAACCGGCTCCGGCGCTTGACGGCACGTCGACCCTCGTTCATCAACGCCCGTGCGATGACCGTGTAGGCATAGGTGCTGAACCGGCACCCCTTCCAGGGGTCGAACCGCTCGACGGCGTGGAGCAGCGAGCCAAGGGCCTCGCTGACCAAATCGTCATGCTCGCACGCGTAGCCGCGGTAGCGTCCGACCACCACGTATGCCAGCCCGAGGTGGCGTTCCACCAGGTACCCCCGGATCACCTGATAGCGATCGCGCCACCGCAGGCGATCCTCGGGCATGACGTGCCCGTTGCCGTTATGCTGTTCGGCCCGATATGCGGCGGTGTGCAGCCCGACGAAGAGGTCCGCCTCCTCGGGCACCCAAGCGTGGCCCGCGGGCTGTGCGATCCATGCACACACCGCAATCGCCTGCTCCGCCGCCGCTGCCATCCCCAACCGCCGGTGGGGTACAGGAAGGAGCTGTGCTTGACAGCACCCCATCGTCGTTTCCATCAGACCTTCGTGCATCGGCGTGTCCCCTCTCCCGTCTCGTCGCCCGCAGTTTCCGCCTCGATTCAATCTTGCCCACTCGGACACGCTCGCGCACCCGCGCCGCATCCCAGGCGTCGCACGCCTGCGCCCCGCGGCCGTAGCACCAGCGGACGAGAGGCTCACGCGCCGCGACCGCACAGGTGAAAAAAAAGACCGACGTGCCCGCGCAACAGAAAATGCGCAGGCACGTCGGCGTACTCACTAACGGGCCCCCCTTGCCGAGGTGCCCTTCATTTAGTCATCCGACTCAAACCCTGATCAGAGCTTCCCTTCAGTTCTGGGTCACTCACGAGAGGAACCATACGCTGCTGGAATAGGAAAAGCAAATGGATTCGAGCTTCCGTCCTTGTATAATGCCGCTCCAATCGCATGGGCGGCAAGAAGCCCGGGGCAATGCTCAGCGCGTGTAGCGGATGCAGAACCGTGTTTACAGGCCGGAATCGGCGGTCGCCCGTCCGTGCCTTCCCCAACTGGTGAGGCCTCGATGAAAACACAGGGAGAGATCGAAGCCGCCGTCTGCGAAGGGATCAGTCGCTTTGAACAGGAATACATGGGCCGGGGGCCCAAGGACATCCACGCCTTCCTGATCGGCGACCTTCTCGTGGTCCGCCTGCAGGGCGTCCTGACCGCGGCCGAGAGACAACTGGTTGGGGCATTGGCGGCGGAGAAGGGCCGGGACCTGCTCAAAGAAGTCCGGACCCAGTTGATCGAGACAGCGCGGCCGGTCCTGGAAGCGATGATCCTGGAGTCTGCCGGCGTGGAGGTGGTCAGCCTGCACCACGACATCAGCACACTGACCGGCGAAGAAGTCGTACTGTTCACCCTGGCGACCGAGCCGGGGTTCCGCGAGAAGAAGTCCGGATGACCCCCGGCCGATGTCCTGTGCGGATGAGGCCGGCCCGCAACTCATTCCTCGAAGGGACCCGTGTTCTGGCCGTCCGCTTCGGGCGTCACGTCCAGCACTTCGGGCGGCGCCGCTGGGCCCTGCGCGTCGCGGTTCAGTCGCCGCTCACGCTTCCGCGCCGTCTTCTCCGCCTTCTTCCGTTCGCGCTGCCGCTTCATCTGTTCGCGCTCGCGCTTCTGCACAGACGATCGTTGTTTTGCCATGTGGGCTCCATTCGCCGCAATTCGCTGCCCGCCGCCGGGCAGCACAGACAGCAAAAGCCCTCTGCGCCGCGCGGCGTCAGGTTATCCATCGAACCTCCGTGATCGGTCCGTATCAGGAGAAAGCACCCGCGACGGCAGGCAGATCCTCGGGAAGAGGAAGGATCAGAGAAGATCGCAACGAAGGAAAGTCTATCCGGACTCGATTCAACTGGCAACCGCGATTCGCAGCCTCTTGAGGCCGCCGAGCGAAACCATCTGAGTCCCCAAACCGGCTCGCCGCGGCGGGACGGCCCGGGTGTGATTCCGCCTTGTTGCCCCCTCCGAGTCGGACCCCACGTACGAATAAGAACGGGGATGCCGCTGGTCTTCGTCCCGTTGCCACTCCGCCGCTCTCGCCTCCCGAATACCTGTCCCCACGCCCGGCCGTGTTCATCCCGGATCGCCTCACTCCTTCCTGCCGCCCAACGTCCACAGGCTCGCATCTTCCTTCGGTCTCCCGATCCTTCGCTCCTTTCACGTGTTCGTTCGCGGGAAGGGATTCCCGCTGGAAGCGAACCAAGATTGGAATCACGGTCCGGCGATGCTTCATGGAAAGTGTCAGGTCGTGGCACCACGGGACGCGGTGACGAAGGCACGCATTTTCTCCGCGGACTTGCGACCCGGGGCCGATTCCACGCCGGAGGAGACGTCCACGCCCCAGGGGCGGACCACGGACACCGCCTGCGACACGTTCTGGGGGGTCAGGCCACCGGCCAGCACAAGCGGGGGCCAGCCTGCCCACGCACCCGACTGCTGCGCCGCCGCCACGCAATTCCAATCCACCCTCCGACCGGTGCCGCCGAGCCGGCCCGTGCCGACGGCGTCCAGCAGAATCGCGGCCGGCGGGTTCGTGCCGCAGCGGGTGACGAACTCGCGCGTCTGAAGCGGAAAGCTCTCACGCGACACACGCTGGACGAGCAGCGTTTGCACGCCCTGGGTCAGCAGAGCGGCCACGTCCTGCGGAGTCACATGCCCGTACGGCTGGACGTACGGAACGCGGAAGCGGGCCAGCAGGTCCCACACTTCGTCCGGCATCCGGCCATCCGCCCACGGAGTCAGGATCACGGCCGAGACGGATGTACCGACCGCGGACAGAATGGTCTCGGCCGTCTGGACGTCCGCACGCCGGGGGCCGGCGACGAGGTTCAGGCCGATGGCATCGGCGCCCGCCGCCACCGCGGCCGACGCGTCCGGAACGGATGTGATTCCACAGATTTTTACCCACATGACACGCCGTCCGAGCCGCGGTCGCCGGCCTCGACCGGGCACGGGCAGGCTACGGAGCGATGGCCGGCCCGTCAAACCGCCGTTCGGGCGGCGGCTTGTGCGAGCCGGCCGGATGCCTACACTATCCGCCACTCGGGTGTCTAACTTCCGGGTTCTGTTCGCGGTCAAACAGGGGGTGGC
>JAFGJQ010000402.1 GCA_016929015.1 Phycisphaerae bacterium
CCAGT
Source organism: Phycisphaerae bacterium (assembly GCA_016929015.1). Classification (GTDB taxonomy): domain Bacteria; phylum Planctomycetota; class Phycisphaerae; order UBA1845; family UBA1845; genus JAFGJQ01. The sequence goes on from JAFGJQ010000402.1 coordinate 6, forward strand.
GTACAGGAAGCGTATCCTTCGCGCTTCCCGTTCGCGTGTAAGAAGTCGTCCGGATCGGTCACGGAGGAATTACGCCGTCAGAATGTGTGCCGTTCGGCCGACGACGGCTTGTTCGTGTTCGAGCAGGAATTTCTTGCGCCACAGCCCCCCGCCGTAGCCGTGCAGCGAACCAGCCGCGTTGATCACGCGATGGCACGGCAAGACGATGGCCAGGCGGTTGGCCCCGTTGGACGCGCCCACCGCGCGAGACGCGCCCGGACGCCCGATCCGCCGGGCCAGTTCGCCGTATGAGATCGTCTGTCCGTAGGGAATCCTCCTGAGCCCACGCCAGACGGCTCGCTGAAAGTCGGTACCGCGCACGTCGAGAGGCACGGTGAAGTCACGCAGCGCGCCCGAGAAGTACGCCGACAGCTCCTTTATCGCGCGATCCAGGTATACGTTCGACCCGTCCCGCAACGTCACGTCGTATCGCCGGGCGAACGATGCGGCGTCGTCTTTCGTGCCGCGATCATCGAACGCCACCAGGCACAATCCGATGTCCGTAGCTGCTACGCGCAGCGGCCCGATCGGGGTGGCGACGGTGGTGGTGTACAGGTATGGCACGGCTGCGTCCTCCTCATGCCGTCTGACCGAAACGCGCGGCCTGCACAAAAGCGGCCGCCCGGTTCACATCCACGGGTTCGTCGGATCGCCGGCCGGGCTTGAGGCTGGATCCCACGATGACGCCGTCCGCATGTTGCAGCAACTCCGCGACGGTCTCGGTCGTGGCACCGCTGCCGACAAGCAGGGGCCGGTCGGGCACCACGGCCCGCACGCGGCTCAGGTCGTTCCGGTCGACGCCGCGTCCGGTGGTAGGTCCGGACACGATGAGCATGTCCGCCTGGCCGCGGTAGGCCGCTTCTTCGGCCGCCAGGCCGATGTCCGGCTGGCTTAGCGGCGTGGCGTGCTTGACATGCACGTCCGCCAGGATGCCGATGTCATGCCCCAGGCGCTGGCGCAGCCGCAACGTGTCGGCGGCCCTGCCCTCGATGATGCCCTGGTCGGTCGCCGCCACACCCACGTGTACGTTCACCCGGATGAACGCCGCTCCGATCGCCGCAGCGATTGCCATCGCCGCCGCCGCGTCGTTCCGCAGAACGTTCAGGCCGACGGGCACATCGGCCGATTGCAGCACCTCTCGGGCCACCACGGCCATGGACGAGATCGTGATGGGGTCCACCCGGTCCGCCGCGAACGGAGCATCCCCGAAATTCTCCACAATGACCGCTCCGAAACCCGCGCCGGCCAGCACCCGCGCGTCGGCCACCGCCCGCTGAATGATCACGTCGAGCGGCAGCCGGTTCTGCGGACTGCCCGGCAGAGCCGGCAGATGTACCATGCCGATCAGAATGGGTCGAGGCAAATCAATCATGGCGAACCCGTTTCCTGAGCCTTCGGGAGCATAGCCGCCGGCGGAAGGGTGTCAATCGGGCGCCGGCCCGATCGGCGGAGTCCCCAGTCGTCTCGTCGTCTAGTATAATCCGTTGCGGATGACTGTTCCTGCGTGCCAATCCTTGCTCTCCGGCCGGCGCGGCCGCATTGCAGCGCCTCTTTTCTGCGCCATCGTGGCCGTAGCCTGCTATGCCAACGTGCTGGAGAACGACTTCGTCGGCGATGACAGGCCGATCGTCGCGGAAAACCCGCTGGTGACGAAGGCGGGTCAGTGGGGGCAGGTTTGGGACACGCACTACTGGCAGCATCGGGAGACAGAATGCGCCCACCCGGATCTTCTGTATCGACCCGTCACGATTCTGTCCTATCGAATCAACCGCGTGCTCATGGGACCAGAGCCGTTCGGTTTTCACCTGGTAAACGTGCTGCTTCATGCCGTAGTGACGGCACTGGTGGTGCGGCTAACCTGGCGGATGACCCGGCTGCGATCCTGCGCCGTGGTCACGGGTCTGGTATTTGCGGTGCTGCCCATTCACACGGAGGCGGTGGCGAGCGTGGTGGGCCGCGCGGAGCTTCTGGCAACGTTGTTCGTACTGCTCGGTCTGTACGCCTTTGAGCCGCGAGCCTCCGGTGGGCCGGTCGGTCGCGCGGCGCGATGGGTTGCAGGCAGCGCGGCGATCTTCCTGGCCCTGGCGTCCAAAGAGACGGGGGCCGCGGGGATCGTGCTGGTTCCGTTGTTTGAACTGTACTGGACGCGGCGGGGATCGCGAGGCCCCGGACGTCACGTCCCGCGTTTCGGCGTTCTGCTGGCGGCTGCCGTAGCGCTGGCCGCCTACCTGCCCTTACGCTACATCGCTCTCGGCGGACGGTTGCACCAGCCCCTGACCGTCAGCAAGACGACGAACGTGATGGTGGACGCAACGTTCTGGGAGCACGTCTGCGGCGCGATGCAGCTCTGGGGCATGTACTGGGCCCGCACGTTCTGGCCGCGACGGCTGACCATCGGTGCCACGATCAACGACGTGCAGTTGGCCGACTCTCTGCTTCAGCCGTACGCAGCCTTCGGGCTGCTGGTGGCGGTGGGGATCGGCTGGGCGGTGATCTGGGCGTGGCGGCGCGGGTTCCGCGCGCCTGCCCTCTGGGCCGCGGCCTTGCTGATCAGCTACTTGCCGGTTTCGAATACGCTGATTCTGATCAAGACATTTCTCGCGGAGCGGACCTGGTATCTCCCCTCGGTCTGGGGCGTCATGCTGTGTGTTTGGGTCGTTTGTGTGCCGGCTCTCCGCCTGCACGGCCAGGGGGGCGGTCGCCCGACGTGGGTTCGATTGACTGCCGCCGTGCTGGGTGTCTTGATGGTCATGCTGGGCGGGGCGCGCAGCCTTCTGCGAAATGCCGAATGGCGGGACGAGGAGACTCTTATCCGGGCGTCATACCGCGACTGTCCCCAGAGCGTCAATGTAATGCTCAGCTACGGGTCGTGGCTGATCGAGAAGGGACGGGTCGATGAAGGTATCGCGTTGATACGAAAGGCCATCCTGATTGATCCGGGCTTCATTGAAGCGCAGCGCGTTCTGGGCGAGGCGCTGCTGGCGACAGGCGACCTGCCCGGCGCGCTGCATCACCTGATGATCGCCGACACACAGATTCCGGGACACCCTCCCACGCAGGCTCTGCTCGCCCGCGTACGATCAGCCCTGGACGACTACTGGGCGGCGCAGATTGAGGAACGGGAAGCGCAGCACCGTCAGAACCCGGACGATCTGGAAGCGCTGCTCTCCCTGGCGGACGCGCTGGCCCAGGCCGGTCGGCCGGCGGAGGAAATCACGCGGCTGGAGGCGTCCCGGACCCGGTTCCACGACCAGCCGCGTTATCTGCATCGGCTGGCGGCGGCCTACGCAATGGCGGCCCGGCGCGGCGAGGCGGTTGCGTGCTATCGACAGTTGCGGGCGCTGACGGCCGAGGATCCTATCGTGGCCGTGGAACTGGCCATGTTGCTCCTGGAGTACCAGACCCCGGAGGGACTGGACGAGGCCGACCGCCTGACGGCCGAGGCGATGCAGCGCGGACCCAACCAGATACCCGTACTGATCGCCCGCGCCGAGGTCCTGGCGCTGCGCGGCCGCCGACGCGAAGCGGCGGCCCTCTACCGCACGCTGGCGTCGGCCATTCCGGAGACGGCCCCGTTGCACGAACGGTGCATGCTCCGGGCGGAATTCCTGGAGCGATAGTCCACCCTCACGCTGCACCGGCAGGTGATCACAGGCCGACCCAGGCGGGGATCCAGCGGATGGCGGCCTGAAGAAAGACGAGCGCATACAGGCCGGCCACCAGGTCGTCTCCCACGACGCCCCAGCCTCCGGGCCATCGCCGCTCGATCCAGTTGGCCGGCGGTACCTTGACGATGTCGATCGCCCGTTCCAGGAGAAACCCGCCCAGCACCAACTGCCAGGTCGGCGGAACGCCGATCATCGCCACAAAGAAGCCCGCCAACTCGTCCAGCACCAGCTTGCGGGAGTCCTTCTCACCCAGAATGCGGTCACCCACATCGTGCACCCAGACCGCAACCAGCGAAAACGCGATGGTGACGGCCACGTACGCCCACACGGGCAGAAGCCTTTGCATGAGCAAGTACAGCGGGATTCCCGCGACGGCCACCGCCACCGTCCCCGATGCCGGGGCATGGCCCAGCGGGCCGATGGAGCCGATTCGCAAGAGCCATTTCTGACCCGGTGTGCGTGCGTCATTCATGGACCGCGTCCTGCGCCTGAAAACGTAGCGCTTTGCCGCATAAACAGCCGATGCATTTGCGGGGCCCTGCCGGCTGCCTTGCCGCACATGGGCAGGCGGAATACTATGCTCGGCCGGGCTTGCCAACAAGAACCCACGAGCGATGGTATGCAATCACGCTTTCTGAACGCGCTGGCCGAACGGGTGTTGATCTTCGACGGTGCCATGGGCACCAGCATTCACGCAATGGAGCTGCCGCTGGACGACTACCAGGGGCTGGAGAACTGCAACGAGATTCTGGTCCGGACCCGGCCGGACGTGATTCGCCGGATTCACGAGTCTTTCCTGGCCGTCGGATGCGATGCCGTCGAGACAGACACCTTCGGCGCCAGTGGGGTGACCCTGGGGGAATTCGGGCTGTCGGAACAGACGCGCGAGTTGAACCGGCTGGCGGCGGAGATTGCCCGTCAGGCTTGCGACGCGTTCAGCACGCCGGACCACCCGCGATTTGTGATCGGCTCCATCGGCCCGGGCACGAAGCTCATTACGCTGGGGCAGATTGACTGGGATCGCCTTCACGAAGGGCTGGCCGAGCAGATGCGGGGCCTGCTGGACGGCGGGGTGGACGCCCTGATGATCGAGACCTGCCAGGACCTCCTGCAGGCCCGATGCGCGGTGGTGGCGGCCCAGGACGTGATGGCGGAATGCGCTCGCGAAGTGCCCATCATCTGCTCTTTCACCGTGGAGACGACCGGGACGCTGCTGGTTGGCACCGAGCCGGCGGCCGCGGTGATGGCGCTGGAGGCGTACGACGCGGTGAAGGTCATCGGCATCAACTGCGCCACCGGCCCGCAAGAGATGGCTGAACACGTGCGCGTCGTGGCGGGCATGACCGATCGGCATGTCGCCGTTCTGCCGAACGCCGGTCTGCCCCAGGTGGTGGAAGGCCGGACGCACTACGCCCTGACGCCGGACGAACTGGCCCGCTGGCTGGAGGAGTTCGTGCGGGACGACGGTGTGAACGTGGTCGGCGGCTGCTGCGGGACGACGCCGGAGCACATGGCGAAAGTGGCGCAGCTCATCGGCCGGCGGGCGCCCGCGACCCGCACGCCGAAGGTGGAGCCGTCGGTCACCAGTCTCTACCAGGCGGTGTCCATCCGTCAGGAGAACACCGTGTTGTCCGTGGGCGAGCGAACGAACGCCAACGGCTCGAAGCGGTTCCGGGATCTGCTGGCCGCCGGCGACGTGGACGGCATGGTGCAGATGGGACGCGAGCAGCTCCGGCACGGCAGCCACCTGCTGGACGTCTGCACGGCCTACGTCGGGCGCGACGAGACGGCGGACATGGAGAAGGTCATCCGGCGCTTCCGTACGGACGTGCCGGCCCCCCTCATGATCGACAGCACGGAGCCGTCCGTTTTGGAGGCGGCGCTGAAGCTGGCCGGCGGCAAGTGCGTGATCAACTCCGTGAACCTCGAGGACGGCGAGGAGAGGTTCGACCGCATCTGTCGCCTGGCTCGCCGGTACGGCGCGGCCCTGGTCGCCCTGACCATCGACGAGGAGGGCATGGCCAAGACCGCCCAGCGCAAGCTGGAAGTTGCCCGCCGCATCTGCACGCTGGCCACGCAACGCCACGGCATCCGTCGCTCGGACCTGATCTTCGATCCGCTGACCTTCACCATCTGCACGGGAAACGCGGACGACCGCCGCCTGGGCCTGGAAACGCTGGAAGCGCTGTGGCGGATCAAGGCCGATCTGCCCGGCGTGCACACGCTGCTGGGCGTCTCCAACGTCAGCTTCGGACTCAAACCGCCCGCCCGGCGCGTGCTCAACAGCGTGTTTCTGCACCATGCGTACGAGGCCGGGCTCGATGCCGCCATTCTGCACGCCGGCGGGATCATGCCGCTGTTCAGGATCGACGAGCGGCAGCGGCAGCTCGCGGAAGACCTGATCCACGATCGCCGCCGCGACGGGTACGATCCGTTGATGGAGTACGTGAACCTCTTTCCCGATGAGGTCGCCGCCGCGCCGGAAAAGACCGAGGCGCCCAGGAGCGTCGAGGAGCGACTCAAGCACCGCGTCATCCACGGGAACCGCGTGGGCCTGGAGGATGACCTGCTCGAGTGCCTGAGCACCACGCCGGCCCTGGACATCATCAATGACATTCTGCTCGACGGCATGAAAACCGTGGGAGACCTGTTCGGCGCCGGGCAGATGCAACTGCCGTTCGTACTGCAGTCCGCCGAGACCATGAAGGCCGCGGTGGCGTTTCTGGAACCCTGCATGGACCGCGCCGCCGAGTCGGAACGCGGCTCTATCGTGCTGGCCACCGTGCGCGGCGACGTGCATGACATCGGCAAGAACCTGGTTGACATCATCCTGACCAACAACGGGTACGCGGTGTACAACCTGGGCGTCAAGCAGCCGGTGAACAGCATGCTGGAGGCGTTCGAAACGCATAAGGCCGACGCCATCGGCATGAGCGGACTGCTGGTCAAGTCGGCGGTCGTCATGGGGGAGAACCTCGACGTGCTGCGCGAGCGGGGCATCCGCGTGCCCGTCATCCTCGGCGGCGCCGCTCTCACCCGGAAGTACGTGGAGGAAGACCTTCGCCCGCGCTACGAAGGACCGCTCTTCTACGCCAAGGACGCCTTCGACGGCCTGGAACTCATGAACAAAATCGTGGCCGAAGAGGTCGTTCCGGCTGCCCGGACCGGCCGCCCGCCGGCCCGCGTCACACCGGTGGCGGAGGGGCCCATGCCTGCCCGCTCCGGGATCGCCCGTGACGTGCCCGTCCCCACGCCGCCTTTCTGGGGCCGACGAGTGGTGGAGCGGGTCGAACTGCGGGCGGTCGTGCCGTACATCAACCGAAAGATGCTCTTCCAGGTCCAGTGGCAGTACAAGCGGGCCGGCCGGCCGAAGGAGGAGTACGACCGGTTCGTGGCACAGGAGGTCGAACCGATCTTCCGCGACCTGCTGTCCAAATGTGAGCAGGAAGGCATCATCCGGTGCCAGGCCGTCTACGGCTATTGGCCGTGCCAGGCCGACGACGACCTCCTGCTCGTTTTTGACCCGAACGACCCCGCCCAGTGCCTGGCGGAGTTCGAGTTCCCCCGGCAGCGGAAGAAGCCGTACTGGTGCCTGAGCGACTTCTTCCGCCCGGTGGACAGCGGCGAAATGGACGTGGTGGCCTTCCACATTGTGACGGTCGGTCGGCGGGTGACCGAGGTGGCCCACGAGTGGCTGAAGGCGAACCGCTATCGTGACTACCTGCACATGCACGGACTGGGCGTGGAGACGGCCGAAGCGTTCGCGGAGTACCTCCACAAGCAGATCCGCATGGAACTGGGCATTGCCGGGCACGACGCCCGCGAGATCGAGCGGCTTTTCCAGCAGGGCTACCAGGGCAGCCGCTACAGCTTCGGCTACCCCGCCTGTCCTCGCCTCGAGGACCAGGTGAAGATCTGGCCGCTGTTGCGTCCGGAGCAGATCGGCGTGGCCTTGTCGGAAGAGTTCCAGATGGATCCGGAGCAGAGCACCACCGCCCTGATCTGTCACCACCCCGAGGCCAAGTATTTCAACGTGAGATGACCCGAAGCCGGAACACCGGACGACGACGAAGCGGCCGCGTCTTTTTCTGTCATACCGGTTTCCCGCCACTTGCCGGCCGCGTAGAATGCGGTCCCGTGGGGCCAGCTTTCCAGCCGGTCATCTGGCGCGGTGCTCGTGTGCCCGGTCGGTTCCTGTAAGATGAACACTCAAAGGAGTCTATGCATGCTCTCGCGTTTGCTTTGCGGATTGGGCCTGGCTTGCGTCCTGGTCATGGGTTCCGGCTGCAATTCAACCAGTGGTGGTGGCGGCGGCGGGGGAGGTGGCAATACCGGCCCGAACCTGAACGACTACCAACTGGACGGCAGCAACCCGGAGTTGGAGGCGGACATCACGGCGCTGACCACGGCCTACAATGCGGCCTTGCTGTGCATCAATGAAGATGACACATCCTTCACCGACCAGCAGAACCTGGACGCCCTGAAGGCTTCGTACACGGGCGAGGCGGCCGATTTCCTCGCATATGTGGACGAATCGCGTCAACTCATCGAGAACGGATCCGACGAAATCTGCACCTACCAGTTGGGCCAGGACGCCACGCTTGATGCGTTCGTTACCGACATCACCGAGGCACGCAATCGCGGTCGTGAGTGTCGCGGGGACGAACCTACCCTCACCGACGAGAACTCGCTGGAATTCCTCAAGCAGAGGTACCTTACCCAGATGCTCTCTTTCGACAACCTGACCGACGCGGCCGAGGCCCTGGCCAACGATGCCGCCGTCATCGCGGATGAGGAGTGCGGGCAGGAGTAAGGCGTTCCGCGTGCCCCTGCTGCTCCCGGGGACGATGGTTTGACCGGATGAACTTGGTGCGGGAACGACCGGCGGCACACGCCGCCGTCCATACCCCCGCATCGGACCGTCCGGCTTCCCTTCCGCCCCGGCCTGCCCTACAATGGCCACCCCAGCCCCGATCCTGGTCCGGGGCGCGTCAGTACAAACGGCAAGACAGCGGGAGTTCACCGTGCAAAAACCGATGGTGCCGTGGGCAGTGGCGGGAGGAGCCGTGATCGTGGCTGCCGTTCTGTATTTGGCGGCCCCGATCCTGCAGAGCCCCGAGGCAAAGGTTGAAGCGGAGGCGGACCGGGCCGTCGAGCAGGCCCGCCGGCTGATCTGGCAGTACAGCGCCGAAGAGGAACGGCTGGCGGTCCTGCTGGATACCCTATCCACCCAAGCGGGCCTGGACGTGTCGCTGCCGGCCGACAAGGTTGCGGCGGCCATCGAGGCGGCCCAGTCGGGCGAGGCAGTCGACCCGTTCGGCGCGGAAGAGGAACGTCTGAAAGCCCTGCTGTCCTCCGGCGACCGGGCGCGGGCCGATCTGGAGCAACGCTACCTCCGGCAGATTCACGGCGAGAATTGGCAGGAGCACGCCACGCGCGTGTCCAACAATGTTCCTCGCGACACCGGCCAGATCGCCAAGGCCCGTGAGGCCCGCGATGCGTTGCTCGCCCGCAACCAGAAGGTTCTGGACGAGGCCCTGACGGCGGTCGACGCCGCCCTCGCGGCTTCCCGCGGTGACGTGGATGCCTCGCGGCACGTGGTCGCCAATCGCATGAAGGCCGCGATCCTGTATCAAAAGGCACTGGTGACCCACCGCAGGGCCCAGCTCCAGCGCAGTGACGCGGATGCCCTGGCCGTCGATCTCGCCGATCTGGCAGGACGGGCAAAGGCCGCCGAAGCGCAGACCCGGCTGGTGGCGGACAGCGGCGTAGACGCCCGGATCGCGGCCACCGCGGAGTCCGTTGAGGACCTGACTCGGCGCCAGGGAGAACTGCAGGAAACGGTCAGTCAGCTTCGCGGTACGCTGACGGATCTGCAGGCGCAGTTGGCCGACGCGCAGCAGACGGCGGACGCGGCTCGTGCCGCAATGGAAAGCCTGGAGGATGCGGGCGTCGATCTGACCGATCCCCAGGGGTATGAGACGTTCGTCACCGCCTATCGAGCCCAGGCCGAGGCCTACCGCAACGCCATTCGTAAGACGCAGGAGCTTCAGTTCGGCACTCTGGCCAATGCTCGCCTCGACGAAAGCGGCGACTTCCTCAAGGGCGGCTATCGACCGGCCTCCGGCGGCGAAATACAGCCGCAGCCGGGCATCGCGGCCATCCAGCGGGAGCTGGAGCAGCGTGAGGCAGAGCTGGCCGTCGTCGCTGCTCAGATCCAGAGAGATAAGGATAGCATTGCCGCGTTTGAGTTGACCAAGGGTCACCTGGCCGAGCAGGAGAATCAGGCGCAGCAGGCGATTGCGCAAATTCGAACCACGGCCGCTGACGTGTTCGCGAAGCTGACGGAGCGAGCCGAGGCGGTTCGTGCCGTCCAGGACGATGCGCTGGCGACGCTCGCCAAGGTTCGCGCAACGCTGCGAACCGCCGAGCAGGCGGCGGACGAGCGAACGCGCGTGGAGACGGGCGACATCAGCGCGGAGAAGCTGGAACGGATGCCCGAGAGCAAAATGCAGGACGACCGGTGGTGGCCCGGCAACCTGCGGGTCCAGACGGCGGACGTGCTGGTTCGCGAGAGCCTGGTCCGGCTCGACCAGTATCGAAACGCCTCGGTGGACATCGCCCTCATCGAACAGGCGGGGCCCGCACTCCAACTCGATGCGGCGACCACTGACCTGATGGCCCTGCGCGACGATGCCCGGACGGCGGGCGTCGAAGCTGCTCAGGAAGCCGCCGGTCTCATCGAAAAGGCGGCCGGCCAACTGCAGAACCACTGGACCCTGGCAGCCCAGGTCGCGAGCGCGCAGTACCTGCTGGCCCTGTATGGAGATCGCAACGCGATCGAAGCGGCCAAGGGCAACTACGAAGCCGTCATTGACGTCATACGCGATCGAGATCCCGACCTCGCAGACGCGTACCAGGCAAGGATCGAGGCGATCGAGCAACAGTAGACCCGCAGTTGGGGGGCCCATTCCGCCGTTCTCCTGGTTCGGCGGCCATCCGCGGCGGTTTACGGCCACGCTGCAGTCGCCGACCACTTGACCGATCCGGTTTGCTCCGCTGGCACGGCTGCAAACGCCGTCCTTGCCACCCGATAGAAGTCTCACTGCAATTGCTGCGTTCTCGGATGATGAACCGGCTTTCCGATCGGCCAGCCGGGCTGGACGGGGCGGATGCGAGGGATATCTGGTCTGCGATTTTCGGTCTGTTTCTTGACCACCACCTTGCTCGAAGCGATAATGTATTGCTGAAATGCTGATCGGGACCGCCCAGGGTGGGCTGATCGGCAAACCAGCCAAAGCCGCCGAATGCGGCAAGAGCTGCAAGCCTTGCTCAGGAAAGGGATTAGGGCGTGGCAGGGCTTGCAGGGCAGGCGTCGAACCTGGCCCCCCCGATGAAACGAGACGCCTGCGGGATGCGGAACTCCTCAACACTTGGCGCTGTAACTGGAAGCCGGGGTGAGGTGGACCAATATGCTCAAGTACTCCAACCATGACTTGGCCGAGTTGGCGCACCAGCTCACGTTGTCGCCGGTGCGGCAGCGCCTACGGCAATTGGAAGGAATCGAGCAACTGCTGGGAATCATTGATCGCGACCAGGCGTATCCTTACGACTTGGTGTGCTATCACATCACCGGGTACCGCAAGCGACAGGGCGACCAGACCCGGCCAGCCATCCGCGGTGACAAGCTGACCGCCGATCTGGTCACCATGGCCGAACACCTGACCCGCAAGACAGAGGTGTCGGTCGATGAACTCGCGGGCGGGCTGCGCACCCTGGAGGAGCTGGCCGAGCACCTGCACGTCTCCACCAAGACCATTCGCCGATGGCGAACGCGCGGCTTGATGGGCATTCGCGTCCGGGACAAGGACGGCGTGGCCCGCGTGGTCTTCCGCAACGGCGTGGTGGATCGGTTCGTTGAGAAGA
>JAFGJQ010000403.1 GCA_016929015.1 Phycisphaerae bacterium
CTCGGCATGAGGTCGACCTGACGCGGGACTACTATACCATCGCTTCACCGATGCCCGTCCCCTTCAACCCGGACTATGAGTATGACGGTGAGCCGGGTCGGCTGACTGTCATGCAGGCCGGGCACTACGACAGTTACACCAATATGGGCGGCGGCATCCGGATGGGCATTCAGGAGCTCAACAGCGGTCGGCACCGGCCGATTGCCCGCAAGATCATGATTGTGCTGACGGACGGTAACGCCAACGTGAATGAATGGGGTCAGACCGGCGATTACACCGGCGGCCGCAACTTCGCGCTGAAGGCGGCCCAGGAAGCCGCGGAGGACGGCATCATGATCCTCGCGGTGAGCGTGGGTAACAGTGCCGACACGTCGCTGATGCAGCAGATCGCGCAGATCGGCGGCGGCAAATGGTACGACGCCCGCGGGTCGGTCGAACAGTATAGTCAGCAGTTGATGACCATTTTCGACAGGCTGGGCGGGGTCAGGCCGGTCGAGCTGATCAAGTAGAGAAGGACGTTGTGAACACGCCGGGGACATGGACAGGGTTAATCATCGCGGCCGGTGCGGCTCGCGACGCGGACGGATGCGGACGGGTGAACTTCACCCGGCCAGCCGACGGTCGCGGGCCGTGCCGCCGCGTTTCTCCTGACCACCCCGTTGCGCCAGTGCTTCCCTGAGAGAGCCCTCGATGGCGCACGGTCTTCGAGTCATCCTGTTCAACACCGAAGAGGACTACGGGGTAACTCTGCGCCGATCGGTCCTCGAATGCGGCGGGACGAAGATCGTGGCCGAGGTGGATGAGCCGGGCGTGCTCGCCCAGGCCGTCCAGCAGATTCCAGCCCAGTTGCTGATTGTCAACCTCGACCCGACCCCGGAGGCCATTCTCCCGATTGCGGGTGAGGTGGCCGCAGCCCACCCGAATCTGGCCGTCTTCGCCGTTTCCGTTTCCACGGACGGACAGTTGATTCTTTCCACGATGCGCCAGGGGCTGCGTGAGTTTCTGACGAAGCCCATCGAGCCGGAGACGCTGGTCCAGGCGGTCCAGCGTGTGGTGGATCGGTCGACGGCAACGGGCAAACAGGGAAGCCTGGTGGCCGTGGTGGGAGGCGCCGGCGGCGTCGGGGCCACCACGCTTGCCACAAACATGGCGGTGGAGCTGGCATCGATGGCGTCGGGCGGGGTGTGCCTGGTGGACCTGGACTACCGCTTCGGGCAGGTGGGGACCCTGTTGGACATCGAGCCGACGTACAGCATCGCCGACCTCTGTGAGACGCCGGAGCGCCTGGAATCGCAGGTCATTGAGAAGGCCCTGGTGAAACACAGCAGCGGCGTTCACGTGCTGTGCCGACCGCCGAGCTTCGCGCAGTCGGACAACATCACGGCCGGACATTGCGTCGGCGCCCTTTCCGGCCTGGTGTCCATGTTCGACTACGTGTTGGTCGACGGACCGTCACGGTACGACCCGGGCGCCAAGGCCGTACTCGACATCGCCGACGGCATCATCGTCATGCTGGAACTCCTAGTGCCGGACGTGCGGAACGTGCAACGCATGCTGGATGCCATGAAGCAGGCGGGTTTCAACCTGGACCGGGTTCGCCTGGTGTGCAACCGGCTGGGCAAGGAGTCGTCGAACCTGTCCGTGGCGGACGTGGAGGCGACGCTGAACATGGAGATCTTTGCCGCGCTGCCGGACGACTGGCCGGGGGTGAGCGCTTCGATCAATCTGGGTGAGCCGCTCGCCCGGTCACAGCCGCGTTCGAAGGTGCGGCTGGCGATTCAGGAGTTGGCAGAGCGATTGCACGGCGGTACGGACGACGTGGTGGAGCCGGTCGGCGGTCGCAAGGGCGGGATACTCAGCAAGATCTTCTGAAGTCTGCCGGGAAGGGCCCGGCCAAGGCAGGTGAGACGTGTTCGGAAAGCGATCCACGACGACCATCAAGCTGCCGCCGAAGGCCCCGGCGACCGCGGAACGGAAGGAGCCGCCGCGGCCGAAGGCGGCGCCGGGCGCGTCCGCCCCCGCGGATGCGAAGGTGAAAGTCTCGGACGACAAGCTCGAGGCGTTCAACCAGCTCAAGTCCAAGATCCACCGGAAGCTCATCGAACAGTTGGACATGGCCCGGATGACGGGCGACGACGAAACCGTGCGTCAGCAGGTTCGTGAGGTGGTGGAACACCTGTGCGAGCAGGAAAACACGCTGCTGAACTTCAACGAGCGGCAACGGCTGATCAACGAAGTCCTCGACGAGACGTTCGGGCTGGGGCCGCTGGAGGTTCTGCTGGCCGATCCGACCGTCAGCGACATTCTGATCAACGGGCCGCGGCAGATTTTCGTGGAACGCAAGGGCCGTCTGAGCCTTACGGAAGTGCGGTTTCGTGACGACGCACACCTCATGCACGTCATCGACAAGATCGTCTCCGCCGTGGGACGTCGCTGCGACGAAGTGTCGCCCATGGTGGACGCTCGCCTGAAGGACGGCAGCCGTGTGAACGCCGTCATTCCGCCGCTGGCCATTGATGGGGCGTCGGTGTCGATCCGCCGATTCGGGGCGGACCCGTTGACGTTTGACGATTACATCGCTTTCAACTCGTGTACGGAGCAGATGCGGGACTTTCTGAAGGCCTGCGTGCTGTCCCGTTTCAACGTTCTGATTGTGGGCGGCACCGGCTCGGGAAAGACGACGCTGTTGAACAACCTCTCGGCGTTCATTCCGGAGTCGGAGCGGATCGTGACCATCGAGGACGCGGCGGAGCTTCAGCTTCGGCAGCCGCACGTGGTGCGTCTGGAATCCCGGCCCGCCAACATCGAGGGCAAGGGCCGCATCGCGATCCGCGACCTGCTGATCAACAGTCTGCGTATGCGGCCGGACCGCATCGTCGTCGGTGAGTGCCGCGGCCCGGAAACGCTGGACATGCTCCAGGCCATGAACACCGGCCACGACGGATCTCTCACCACGATCCACGCGAACAGCACGCGTGACGCGGTGGCCCGTGTGGAGACGATGGTGATGATGGCGGGCTTTGAGCTGCCCATCCGGGCGATCCGGCAGCAGTTCGCATCGGCCATCCAGATCATCGTGCAGGCCCAGCGCCTCACGGGCGGGCCCCGCAAGATGACGAGCGTGACCGAGGTGCAGGGGATGGAAGGCGACATCATCACCATGCAGGACATTTTTGCGTATGAACAGTTGGGCATCGGACCGTCCGGAAAGGCGTACGGACGGTTCGTGGCCACGGGCATCCGGCCGTCGTTCGTCGAGCGAATGAAGTCGTCCGGTGCCCACGTCGATCCCCGGTGGTTTGAGCGGCAGGTCCTTTCGGAGGACGCGCCGGAATAGACTCCGCCCCCGGGCGGAAACGAGGGTCATCATGGCAGTTGCATGCATTCTCGCCTTGTCGATGGGAACGTATCTGTTCTTCCTGCTGCCCGCGGCCGGGTCGGTGCTGCTGGTATACGGCATCTTCCAGGTGGTCATGGAATCGCGGCAGAGCGAGCGGAAGCGTTTGGAAGAGCGCCTGCGGGGCGGTTTCGGCACCCGACAGCGTGAGCAAAAGGACATCGAGTCCATTCTCCGCCGAGAGGCTCGAGAGGAGAAGAAGGACTTTCTCACCGGCGTCGTGGGCCGCCTGAGTTTCATTCCCAAGGTGCAGGTCCTGCTGGATCAGGCGAACGTGGACTGGTCGGCCACCCGGATGATGGCGAACCTGTTCGGTTTGGCGGGCGTCGCCCTGGTGGGGTTGCTGATGCTGGGGTTCGGCGTGCTCACCGCGGCGGGCGTGGGGGTGTCCATCGTGTTGCTTCCGCTGATGTATCTTTCCTTCCGGCGGCGGCAACGGATGAAGAAGCTGACTCACCAGTTGCCCGAGGTGTTCGAGATGATGAGC
This sequence comes from Phycisphaerae bacterium, assembly GCA_016929015.1. GTDB lineage: Bacteria > Planctomycetota > Phycisphaerae > UBA1845 > UBA1845 > JAFGJQ01. The sequence goes on from JAFGJQ010000403.1 coordinate 3,885, forward strand.
CAGGCGCTGCGGGCCGGACACTCGCTGGCCAGCGCCATTCAGCTTATTCACGAGCAGATGCCCGACCCCATCGCCCGGGAGTTCGGCCGGGTCTTTCACGAGCAGAACCTGGGCATCAAGATTGAGGACGCACTGCTGGGCATGGCGGATCGCGTGGATTCCCTCGACGTGCGGTTCTTCGTGACGGCCGTGCTGATCCAGCGAACCACGGGCGGCGATCTGGCGGAGGTCCTCGACAAGATCGGCGGCCTCATCCGCCAGCGGATCGAGCTCTACGGCATGGTGCAGGCCCTGACGGCGGAGGGCCGGCTGTCCGGCTGGGTGCTGTTCGGCCTGCCCATCGTGGCGTTTTTGGCCGCCATGTTCCTCAGTCCGGGATATGCGGAAACCATGCTCAACGATCCCCGCGGCAAGATGATGTTGTTCGCGGCCGGCGGCATGGCCCTGATGGGCATCGCCATGATCCGCTGGATCGTCAACATCAAGGTGTGATCCCTGCACCCGCCCCGGGCGGGCAAGGAGAGACCCATGACGACAATGCTGATAGTGGCGGGACTCTGCGTCGTGAGCGTGGCGCTCATCGTGTATGCGCTCCTGCCGCAGAAGACGGACGACAAAGACACTGTCCGTCGCCGTATGACCGGGAAGAAATCGGAGGCAGACCTCGACACGCTTCGCAAGCAGGCTCGAGACTCCGTCGCTCGCAAGGTGGTCGAGAAGGTCACCCCGTTTGCCGTCAGGCCGGTGATGCCGCAGACGGATGCGGAGATGTCCAAGCTGCGGACCAAGCTGTCGACCGCGGGCATCCGCGGTGAGCGGGCGCCGATGATCTTCCTGGCGAGCAAGACCGTTCTGGGGCTGGGTTGCATGGCGGTGGCGCTGCTGATCTGCTACGCCAAGAACATGGACCTTCAGCACCTGTTTGGCTATTCCATCTTCTCGGCCGGCCTGGCCTTCATGGCGCCGAACGTCTGGCTTTCCATGGCCGCATCGAAGCGGACCCAGCAGGTGCGAAACGGACTGCCCGACGGGTTGGACCTGATGGTCATCTCCGTCGAGGCCGGCCTGGGCCTGGATGCGGCCGTCCAGCGCGTCGGCGACGAAATGAAGAACGTGCACCCCGTGCTGGCCGAGGAGTTCCAGATCGCCACCTGGGAGTCCCAGATGGGCATCCCCCGGGCGGAGGCGTTGGACAACCTGGCCACGCGTACGGGGCTGGCTGAAATGCGGTCCCTGGTCGGTGTGGTGAACCAGGCCGAGAAGTTCGGAACCAGCATCGCCCGCGCCCTCCGCAACCAGTCCGACGCGATGCGGGTCCGTCGCCGCCAGAAGGCCGAAGAGGCCGCCCAGAAGACCACGGTGAAGCTCATGGCGCCGCTGATTCTCTTCATCTTCCCGTGCATTTTCGTGGTGCTGGCCGGACCGGCCGTCCTCAACCTCCTCGACAAGTGGGTGAACAACCCCAACCTGTAAACGGTATTGACGTAATCATCGGACGCGCGTACGAAAGGGAAGGCCCGTGACTCGGGTCTTCCCTTCTCCGTTTCCGGAGGGCTGCGTCTTCGATGCGAAAGGACCGCCGTGCGGCGGCGGTGGCGGAACATGCCCGAGCTCATCAGCGAACCGATTACTCCGCTGGCCGGCCCCAAGGATGCGGCGGCCATGGCCCGGGGTGAGCCCGGCCTTCCGCTCGGCTTCACCTGGCGGGGCAGGGAGTATCGCATCGCGGACGTCCTCGAGCGCTGGAAGCAGACCGGCCGCGAGGGGTCTCGGGCGGACGGCGAGGTGTACGTTCGCCGCCACGCGTATCGCCTGCGCATGAACGACGGTGCGGAGTGGTCGGTGTACTTCGTTCGTCAGACGCCGCGCAGCGGTTCCGCCAGGCGTCGGTGGTTTCTCTATTCGATCGAGCCCGCCTCGAATGGGCCGGGCGTGTAAGCTCTTCCCCGCCGGCCTGAACGATTCTACGGTTCATCCACCGCCGGCTGTGTGGCCGGTGCGCGGTCGGCCCGGATCTTGACGATTCGCCCCTTGGTCATCTGTCTTACGTGGAGCCGAAGCTCCTGGTCCACGTCGTCCGCCAGTTCCCGAAACGCAGCCACGTCGGCAACCGGCTGGTCATTGACGTGCGTGATGATTTCGAAGGGGCGCAGGCCGGCGACGGCCGCCCGAGACCCGGGCTCGATCTTCGACACCACCACGCCCGGTTCATCCAGCCCGCGTTGGTAGTACCGTCGCGCTTCGTACGTCAGGTCACGCACGGTGAGGCCCAGGGCGTCGGATTTGTATCGCGGTGCGGAATCGTAATGAGGCGGGCTCTCCACAACGGTGAAGGTGTGCCAGTGCGTCTGGCCGTCGCGGAAGTACTCCAGGTCAAAAGGTCGGCCGAACCCCAGGTCGGTCAGGGTGCGGGCGAATGCGTTGTCCGCGTTCGGCCAGGGCCTGGGTATCTGGTCGAGGTACTCCTCGGGCACTTCGCTGAGCCGGCTCCAGGGGAAGTCGTAACCGAATCCGGCGTCGTCGGTGTGAACCGGGATCGGCCGGTGGTGATCGGGTGTGCGGATGCGGAGCAGAATGTCACCCGGCTGGAGTCCGGCCTCCGCGGCGGGTGAATCCGGGTAGATGTACGCCACCAGGGCACCGAAGGACCCATCCTGTGTCAGTTCGGAAACGGCGTTTACCCGCGCCAGTTCGGTATCCAGA
>JAFGJQ010000404.1 GCA_016929015.1 Phycisphaerae bacterium
CGAGAGAATCACGGTGCCGATTACGTCGCACACGCGCATGGTCATTTCGCTCCGTTGCAGGGAGTGCAGCCGGCGCCGGGGGCTGAGGTCCCGGCCAACACCGCCTCCACCGCGGGGTTCAACGCGCCCTTGCCCGTAAGAAACGTCTCGATGCTCGCCTGCATCTGCCGCAGGGACAGCCGCTCCTGCTCCAGGATCAGCACGTTGATGTCCAGATTCTTCTGCAGGCCGTACAGGTCGGACGGCCGGGTCAGAACGGCCGCCCGCACCTTGGGGTTCCGGTTCGCCACGCAGCTCACGATGCCGCCCGCTCGGACAATGACAATGCCGCGGCGCTGCGAGCACTGGGCAAGACCTTCACACATGCGGCGAACGGCATCGAGGCAGCCGGCCAGGTTCCCCTGGCAGGGCAGGAAGGTCAGCGAATCGTGCCGCCGCTCCAGGATGGGCAGCAGCGTTTGCAGGGAGGGATCCTTGGCGTCACCGATGACATACACCGTGGGGCCGGCCGCAGGGACGCGGGCGCCGGCGCCGTTTCGACGCACGGGCAGGCGGGTGGCCTGCAGCCAGTCCTGCGCGGCCGGCGTGATGATGGCGTCGGCGGGCAGGTCGATGGCCGTGCCCTCGCGCGACTGGGCGATCAGGGTCTTCACGGTGATCAGCGGCCGGCTCATGTCCCTGCTACGTCCTTTGCGTTATCGACAATGCCGACGATGGTCCAGCGGGCGGGGGAGGTGGGGTCGCCCACGAATTCCCGCGTACCTCTGCCGTCACTGGAGATCATCACGAGGTCTCCCACGGCGGTCCCGATGCGGTCCACCGCCAGCACCGGCTCTACGGTCATCGAGCGCATGGGCTGCACCAGCGCGAGCTTCACGCCGCGCAGGGAGCGGTGTTTGACGGTCGAGGTTGCATGTCCTTCCACGGTGCCCAGCAGCATGTTCGGCATCCCGACTCTTACACAATCCGCAGATTGTCCACCATCACGCATCGCCGGGCCCGCGTGAACGAAAGCGGGCTGGTCACGCCTTCCCCCGTCGGGGAGGCGATGGAAAACGAGGCGTATCCTTCGCCGCCGACGCTCAGCCCGGCCGGGCACGCGCCGTTCTTCACGAAGATGGTGGCGTCGCTGGCCTTGCCCATCTTCGTGAGATTGTCCACGTTGCGAGACCACATCATGACCGTATGGCGGAAGCCGTGTTCGTAGTGCACGGCCTTGGCGATGGCCTCGTCCACGTTTGCGACGGGAACGATCGGCAGCACGGGCATCATCTGCTCGCACGGAACGAACGGGTTGCTTTCGTCGGTCTGGGCGAACAGCACCTGTGCGTCCGCCGCCACCCGCACGCCGATCGTCTCGGCCAAAACCTGCGGATCGCGACCGACGAATTCCTTCTTCGGATGATAGTGGCCCGTCTTCTCGTCCCTGGAGAGGACGGCCTGTGCCAGCCGGTCCAGATCGGCCGGTGCCAGGCGGTGCCCGCCGTGGCGTTCCATCGCGGCCATCAGGGCGTCAGCCACCGACCGTACCACGAAGACTTCCTTCTCACCGATGCACAGCAGGTCGTTGTCAAACGCCGCGCCCTCGATGATGCCCGCTGCGGCCTTCTCGATGTCCGCCGTCTCGTCCACCACGACGGGAGGGTTGCCCGGGCCGGCCACCACCGCCCGTTTGCCCGAGACGAGCGCGGCCTTGGCGACGCCGGGCCCGCCCGTTACGCAGAGCATCCGGATGCGGGGATGGTGGAAGATGCGGTCCGCGCTCTCCAGCGTGGGGTTCTCGATCAGACAGATCAGATTGTCGATGCCGGTTTTCTCCACGATCTCTCGGTTGAACCGGCGGGCGGCCTCCACGGCGCACTTCGCCCCGGAGGGGTGCGGGTTGCAGACCATGCTGTTGCCGGCCGCGATCATCATGATGGCGTTGCACGCAACCGTGGGGATGCTGTGGGTGACGGGCGTCACTACGCCGATCACGCCGTAGGGGGCGTATTCCGTGATGGTCAGCCCGTGATCGCCGCTGACGGCCTCCGTGCGCAGCATTTCCACACCCGGTACGATGGCCGCCAGGTCGAGTTTGGCGAGCTTGTGGACCAGGCGACCCATTCTCGTCTCGGCAAACTCGATGCGGGCGAACTCTTCGCGGTCACGCCGGATGACGTGTCGGATACACTCCACGGCCGCTTTTCGCATGGCCAGGCTGCCGTCGGCCAACTGCCGTTGGGCCTTCGTGGCCGCCTCGACGGCCGCGTCAACGTTGTTGAAGATGCCGAACTGGCCGGCGGAAGAAGGCTCGCTCCTGGCGGGCGTCTGGACCGCCGGAACGGGTCCCAGGCGGGCCAGTACCGCGCTGACCACGTCCGCGATCAGCGTTTCGTTCATCGTTTTGCCTGTTGTCGCCATGGCTCAATTCCGTTTCCTGCGCTTTGGGGCCCGCGTCACGCGCCGAGCGTGCCATCGACCCGCCGCAGCACGCGGTCGTGCAGCCGCACGGCATCGATGATGCCGATCACCACCGCGTCGACCGGCATGGTCTTGGTCTGTTCGGTCATGCGAGCCGAGCTGCCCTGCGTGACCAGCACGAACTCGCCCACGCCCGCCCCGAGCGAGTCGATCGCGACGAGTACCCGTCCGGTCGGCTTGAGCCCGGCGCCGCCGGGGCCCTCGGCGTTGCAGGCCTCGACCACGAGCAGCTTCACTTCAGCGATGCTCGGCTCTTTCTGTGTGGTCACGACGTGGCCGGTGACTCTGCCGATGAACATGGGTTCACTCCCGTTTCGCGCCGAGGTCGTGTTACTTCTTCGGCATGATCTTTTCGAGTTCGTCGTGCGGACGCGAGAGCACCTCAACAGAGATCACCTCGCCCAGGCGTGCGGCTGCCGCGGAGCCGGCCTCCGTGGCCGCCCGCACCGCCGCCACGTCACCCACCAGACTGATGCTTATCAATCCGGAACCGGTCTGACGAGCGCCGGCGAAGGTGACGTTTGCCGCCTTCAGCCCGACGTCCGTGGCCTCCACGGCCGGGATGAGGCCCCGCGTTTCGATCAAGCCCAGTGCCTGCCTTGCCATAGCCATCTCCTTGCTTCGTCGTTTCAGAAGGAGCCGACCCCGCAGGGCGGGGTGGCTCCGAATGCCCATCTATCGCGTCGCCAGCACCTGTTTCGTCTGCCGGGCGACGATCAACTCCTCATTCGTCTGCATCGCCAGGATGCGAACGGGAGCGCCGTCGGCCGATACCGTGGCCTCGGCGCCGCCCGTTTCGTTCCGCGCGGGGTCCAGGCGGATGCCCACAAACTCCAGGCCCGCGCACACCCGCCGCCGCACCTCGGGCGATCGTTCGCCGATGCCGCCGGTGAACACGAGCACGTCCAACCCGCCCAGCGCCAACAGGTACGCCCCGATGTAATGCCGTACGTTTTCCGCAAAGACGCCGAGGGCAAGCTGCGCCCCCTCGTGCCCGGCCTGGGCTGCCTCCACCAGCTTCTGCATGTCGTTGGTCAGTCCGCTGATGCCCAGAAGCCCGCCTTCGCCGGCCATGGCCGCGAGCATGGCATCCAGGTCCATTCCTGTTCGGGCGCGAACCAGCAGCATGGCGTACGGGTCGAAATCGCCCACACGGTTGTTCTGCGGCAGCCCGGATTGGGGCGTCATGCCGAAACTGTTGGCGACGCTGCGACCGTCCCGGATGGCGCAGATGGAACTGCTGCCGCCCAGGTGGCACGAGATCACGCGCAGATCCTGCCGGCCCAGCAGCTCGGCGGTCCGCACGGCGATGTACCGGTGCGATGCCCCGTGGAATCCGTAACGCCGCACGCCGAACTGCGTCCGCCACTTCTGCGGAACCGCGAAGGTCGTCCGCGTGGGCGGAATCGTCTGGTGAAAGCCCGTCTCGAACGCCGCCACCAGGGGAGTCTCCGGCATCTTCGCCTGGAAAGCCCGCATCGCCGCTATGTACGGCGGATTGTGTGCCGGCACCGCGTCGGCGAACTCCTCCATCACGCGCAGCACGTCGGCCGTCACCGGCGTCGGGTCGGCGATGGAGCCGCCATGCACGGCCTTAAAGCCCACCGCGTCAACGCGGCAGGGCAGCCCGCCGGTGCAGATGGCGACGGCCGCCGCCTGGTCCGGCACCGGCTGATGCGTCACCGCGGGCGGCTTGTCGCCGATGCGGAGCGTGACCGCTGATTCCGGCCTGCCGACGCCCTCCACACCGCCCTGCGCGAGGACTCTCTCCTCTGCCATGTCAAACAGGCGGAACTTGAAAGACGTGCTGCCGATGTTGACGACCAGTACGTTCATGGTTCCTGTCACGCCGCGCGGGACCGACTACCCCATCATCGCGGCCATCAGGTCTTCGTGCGGCTGCGGAATGACGTGGGCGCTGACCAGCTCGCCGGCCGCGTTGGCGGCTTCCGCCCCGGCGTCCACCGCGGCTTTCACGCTGCCCACGTCGCCGCGAACGATCGTGGTGACGTACCCGCTGCCGATCTCCACGCTGCCCACCAGGGTCACGCTTGCCGCCTTGCACATCGCATCCGCCGCCTGAATGGACGGGTTCGCGCCGATGGTCTCCACCAGTCCGATTGCCTGATCCATGTTTGGTCTCCGGGCTCGGCACGCTCCGGACGCCGACCCCGCGACACTACGCCGGGCCGGCACCGAAGAACCGAACCTTGACTGTCTACTTGCCTGCGCCCTTCTTTGCCCTGCTGCGGTCGGGATAGAGCCCCGACAGCTCGTCGTGGGGCCGCGGAATGATGTGTACGGCCACCACCTCTCCGACCTTGGCGGCGGCCGCTTCACCCGCGGCCACGGCCGACTTCACCGCGGCCACGTCACCTACGATGAAGCTGGTGACCATGCCGCGTCCGACCTTCCGCCAGCCAAGCATGTCCACGCTGGCTGCCTTCAGCATGGCGTCGGACGCCTCGAACAGGGCCACCAGCCCCCGCGTCTCGATCATTCCCAGTGCCTGAATCGTTGCCATGTTGCTTTCTCCGTCGGCCGTGTTTTGTTGCCCGGCCAGGCCGTTACTCGTGGTGATCTATCGCGTCTTTTCCAGGCGTATGTTCGTTGCCTGCGCCAGATTGCAGCAGTTGCCCTCGTCCGTGTCGATGTGTACCTCCAGCTTGAAGCCGGGATGCACGCGTGCGATGACGCCCTGCAGCGTTGCGGCGCACGTGACGTGCTCGACAATCAGGTTCATGGAATCGCCCGCCTGAACGCCGTAGCGCTCCGCGTCCTTAGGGCTCATGTGTACGTGCCGCTGTGCCCGGATCACTCCCCGGGCGAGCTCCAGCCGTCCGGCCGGTCCGAGCACCAGGCAGCCGGGGGTGCTCTCGTGATTGCCGCTCATGCGAACCGGCACGTCGATGCCCAGGCCGACCGCGTCCGTGAATGCCAGTTCGATCTGCGTGGCCGGACGGACGGGGCCCAGAATGCGTACGTTCGCCAGGATGCGTCGGCGCGGTCCGACCAAATCCACCGTTTGCTCGCTTGCGAACTCTCCCGTCTGGTACAGCGGCTTGAACGGGGTCAGCTCTGCGCCGGGACCGAACAGATGCTCCAGGTGTTCCTGGGAAATGTGCAAGTGGCGGGCCGAGACGTTCACGACGAGCTGCGCGGGGCCGGCCGTGTGCCGCGGCTGGAAACGGTCCGCCACAATCTCTCGCACGATGCGTTCGATCCGGGCCCGGTCCAGGTTGGACGGCGAGGAGGTTTGGGTCATGGCGTTTCTCCCGGGTCGTTGTCCTCGCCGTCGGCCGTGGAGGCGAGCCGGACCTCCGTGCCGCGCGACTGCAGGAGGCTCACCCAACAACTCTCCAGCTCGTCGTCGCTGACGAGGTACTTGAACTCGCCCAGGTCGCAGAGCTTGGCCATGGACTTCCGCCCGAACTTGGAGTGGTCCACCGCGATGACCACTTCCTCCGCCGACTGCATCATCAGCCGCTCGACCTCCACCATGAGAAGGTGGGAGTTGAACAATCCTTCTTCGGTGACGCCGGCCGTTCCCATGATGGCCATGCGCACGTTGAGCGAGCGAAGCATGTTCTCGGCGTGCGGTCCCAGCGCCACACCCGCCTGGGGCATGATGTATCCGCCGAGGAACACGAGTTCCGTCAGGGGGGCGTTGCCCAGCAGGTTGGCGATGGGGAGGGAGTTTGTCACCACCTGCAACGGTCGCCCTCGCAGCCGCCGGGCAACCTGATAGGTCGTCGTGCCTCCGTCAAGGATCAGCGAGTCGCCGTCGCGGACCATCTCGGCGACCACCCGTCCAATCTCTTCCTTCGCGCGGGTGAACCGGCCCTCGCGGATGGCGTAGCTCAGCGGATGCTCACGAGTCCCGACGTAGTAGGCGCCACCACGCGTCCGGCGCAGAAGCCCGCGTTGCTGCATCTCCTGGAGATCGCGGCGTGCGGTGGACTCCGATACCGCAAAGCGGGCCATCAGGTCGGCGATCGATGCGTATCCGCGTTCAGCCAGGTAGGCGGACATCTCTTTCTGGCGATCCTGTGCAGTCACGGCCTTCGATCCCACACACGCGTCAGTTTGAATGATATCGCACACTCGGCGACTGGAACCGGAATTATACTGACGGATTCCATCCACGCAACGGCGATTTCCGTTGATCGAATGGTCAGAACCACTCAAGCAATAGAAGTGCCACTGGAGTTCCAGGGTTTTGGCTTCACTATCCACAGGAACGGTGCCCTGGCAGTACTGGGCGGAAGGGCAGGGGCTGTGACGGTGGCGAGGTCGGTTCGGCGCGCCTAGGGTTGAACAGGAGGAGGAAAGCTCATGTCGGAGGGCGAATCGTCCGGATTCCGTCTGATTGGGACGGACACGCGGCCCAGCCTGGGGCTGACGCGCCCGCAGCGCCATGCCGTCTTTCGCGAGATGGTGGCCGGCGAGCTCAGACGCGGCGGGATGTCGCGCAGGCGCTGGCAACGGCTGGTGCAGTATGGGGCGCTGCTGGATCTGTCCGCGGTGGAGGCCGGTGAAGTGATCGCGCAGGCCCGGGAATCCATCGAGCGAGCGGAGCCGTTTGCGCTTCGTCTGACTCCGCCCGGGGACGGGGCGAAAGCGACCGCATCGTGGCCCCTTTGGGTGAAGGTCTCGCTGGGATGTGCGATGCTGGCGATCGCTGACGCGACGGTGTTTCACTGGTTCTTCTAGACTCTCGTTGGTCGGCGTGGGGAGGGATGGTCAGCTCTGCTCTTGTTCAATCCGACGGAGAATGCGTTGGGCTCGGACAAACAGCCGGGTCTTGCGCCAGGTGAGGAAAGCAAACGCAATACCGAAGCCCGCGAACACAATGACGAGCAGGAAGAAGCCGGGGTCGGACAGCGCGATGAGCGTCAGCAGCCCGGCCATGCCGAAGCTCAGAAGGGAGCACGCAAAGTCGGAGCCGGGGAACGGGACGGCGTTCGGCAGGAATATTCCCGTGAGACGGTGGTCACTCGCGTTGTAGGCGTGGCCGCATTCGGGGCATACGCCGGAATAGGGCAGGCCCCTCAGGTTGTAGCCGCACGTGCCGCAGAACAGGGACGTATTGATTCCCCAACCGGGCACGGACTCGGTCATAAGGCGGTTGATCTCGTCTGATCCAAGGCTCATGAACGACCATCCGATGGAGGCGGCCACCCGCGGGTCGGGCTACTCGGTGGCGAACATCGCGATCATGAACTGGGCGGGGTCAAAGGGCTCGATGTCCTCCGGCGTCTCGCCCAGGCCGACGAACTTCACGGGCACGTTCAACTGATCACGGATGCCGATGACAATGCCTCCCTTCGCGCTGCCGTCGAGCTTGGCCAGAATGATCCCGGTCAGGGAAACGTGCTGGCTGAACACGCGGGCCTGGTTCACGGCGTTCTGGCCGATGGTCGCATCCAGGACCAGTAGTACTTCGTGCGGCGCTCCGGGAATCTTACGCTCGACCACTTTCTGGATCTTGCCCAGTTCGCGCATGAGGTGGTCCTGGGTGTGGAGGCGGCCGGCGGTGTCGATGAGCAGGACGTCGGCCTTGCGGGCGAGGGCGGCGTCGCACGCGTCGTACGCCACGGCGCCCGGGTCCGCACCGTGCTTGTGCTTGACGATCTGGACGCCGATGCGGTTGGACCATTCGGTGAGCTGCTCGATGGCCGCGGCACGGTACGTGTCACAGGCGCCGAGGATCACCGTTTTGCCCTCGCGGGTGAGGTGATTCGAGAGCTTGGCGACGCTGGTCGTCTTGCCGGAGCCGTTGATGCCCGTGACGAGAATGACCGTGGGTCCGTCCGGGGCGAACCGGATGGAGCGGTCTGCAGGGGGCCACATCGCGACCACGTGTTCCTGGATGAACGCAGCGATCTCCTGGGCCTCGCGGATTTTGCCGTGCTTCCAGGCCTGACGGGTGACGTCGATCAGCTTGGCGACGGTGGTCGGGCCGACGTCGGCCAGCAGAAGCGTGTCCTGCAGATCGTTCAGCAGCTTGTCGTCAATCGGTTTGCCGATCGGGAGGATGGCACGTACGCCGCCGGCGACCTTCTCCCGCGTCCTCGCCAGGCCCTTACGCAAACGATCAAAGAGACCCATTATGCTGTGTCCTCTCCGCCCGCGGCGGGCTGCTGCTTGTAGAGCGCGTCCAGCACGCCGTTTACGAAGCGAGGCGATTCCGCCGACCCGTATTCGCGGCTGATTTCGATGGCCTCATCCATGACCACGCGAGGCGGCACCGAGCCGGCCTCCAGTTCCACCAGCGCCAGCCGAATCACGTTGCGGTCCACGGGCGACATCCGTTCGAGCGACCAATGCTTGGCAACGCTCTGGATGCGTCGATCGCACGTCTGACGCGCAGCCCAGCTTCGTCGGGCCAGGTCGGCCGCATAGGCCCGGGTTGCTCGGGGGGGGGCCGACTCCGAGGCCTCCATGAACCCGTCGAATTCGTCCAGGAACGAGTCTCCCTGGACATCGAGTTGGGCGAGCAACTGCATGGCCAGTATACGGGCCTGGTGACGGTCAAGACTCACGGGTGCGGTCAGTCCTTCTTGCCTGCACGGCCGCCGGCGGCCGGGAGTTGGGCATAGAGGTTTGCCAACTCGATGGCAGCCATGGCCGCGTCCGAACCCTTGTTGCCGGCCTTGGTGCCCGCTCGTTCAATGGCCTGCTCCAGCGTGTCGGCCGTGATGACGCCGAAGGTGACCGGCGTTCCCGATTCCATCGCGACCTGGGCGATCCCCTTGGCACACTCGGCGGCGATGTATTCAAAATGAGGGGTTTGGCCGCGAATGATGCACCCCAGACAAATCACCGCATCGTATCGGCCGGTCCCGACCAGCTTTCGTGCGGCCAGGGGCAACTCGTACGATCCGGGCACCCGCACAACGGTCATCTGCCCGTCCGGACATCCGTGGCGTTGCAGCGTGTCCACCGCTCCGGACAGGAGCTTGGACGTGATGAAATCGTTGAAACGCGTCACGAGCAGGGCGAAACGCTGCTGCTGGACGACCAGATTGCCCTGAATCTCCTGTGGCATGCGGGATCTCCGGTTCCTGGAGGCATGACGCCGGCCGCGTTTGCGCCCGGGACGGCAACACGCCGGGTTTCATGTCTGCCGACGGGTATCCTACCCGCGTGCCCGGCGGAGTCAAAATGCCGGGGCCCGCCCCCCCCTTGAGGGGCCCGGCCGGTGTCGCCGCGTGCGGTTCATGCGGAATCCGACAAGTTTCCCGTCACCGTTTGCCCGGAAACCGAATCTAACTGGAGGGAACAACGGGCCGGTTACCCAGGCAGACCTCTTGGCGGGAGGGTTTCGCAGGTGACGATCGCAGCAGATGCAGAGTGGTGGGTTGTGGAGCCGGAGGCGTCGGGCACGTGGAGTCGGCTGGCGGCATGGTGGCTGCGCCGCCGCAGTGAGCGTGTCTGGGTGCTGATCGCGGTCCTGTGGGGCCTGAACACCCTGGACTTGGCCTGTACGCTGTTCGCGGACCGGTACCTCCTGCTGGGCATCTACGCCGAGGCGAACCCGATCGCCGCCGCAGTGATGGGCGCCGGGCCGGGGGCCGTCATCGTGTTCAAGCTTCTGCTGGTGGGGGTTGGGACGGGCGGGTTGGCGATGCTTCGCCGTCAGCGAGTGGCGGAGTTGGCGGCCCTGGCCATGACGGTGGCGTACGGGTTCGTTCTCTTGCGATGGAAGCTGTACTTCGACCTGGCGGAGGTGCAGGAGCTGATGTTGCGGCTGTGCAATGACGGGGATGGCCCACCGATCTGGTTGCGGAGCACGTTTTGAGCGTGCGGGTCGGGCGTGCCACGCTGCGACGGACGCGACGCGGCTTTGACGGTGCGATGTCTCATTGCTTCCTGCGGCCCTGCACGCGCTGGGCTTCCTCGGCCCGCTTCTGCAATTGCTGGAACTTTCGGGCCAACCAGGAGGGTGGCCTGGGCGGTCTGGGCGGACGGTTTCGGTCGATGCCCGCGCCGCCTGCACCCTTGTCTTGTTCTTTCACCTTGCGGATGTGCTTGCGGATGTAGTACTGCTCCAGCATGCCGAAGAGACTGCTGGTCATGATGTACAGGTTCAGGCCGCTGGGCATCGCGTACAGGATGAGGGAGAAGAACACCGACATGACGGGCATCATTTTCTGCATCTGTGCAGCCTGATCGAACTGCGGGCTCGATCCGGTGCTGCGGGGCGATGCCGGCGTCTGCGGTCTGGGCATGAGCTTCTGTTGCAGATACATGGTGATGCCCATCAGGATGGGCAGCAGGTTAAATGCCTCGATGGGCCCGGTCAGCGAGCTCAGGAGCGGGACGTGATACGACTGGCTGAACGGGATGAGCGCATCCGGAGCGGTCAGGTCGTGGATCCAGAGAACAAACGGCTGGTGCCGCATCTGGATGTTGTTGGCCAGGCTCGTGTACAGGGCGATCCAGATCGGCATCTGGATTACCATGGGAAGGCAGGAGTTGAACATGGAGCTGGCCGGATTGATTCCCTCTTCCTTGTACACCCGCATGGTTTCCTGCTGGAGCCGGACCTTGTCGTTGGAGTGGAGCTTCTTGATCTGCTCGATCTTGGGCTGGAGCTTGCCCATGCGCTCCTGCATGCGGACCATGTTGATCTGGCCTTTGCGCGTCAACGGATGAAGCAGGGCCCGCACGATGATCACCAGGACGATGATGGCCACGCCGTAGTTCGGAACAGCCTTGTGAAGGCCGTCCAGCAGCCACACCATCAGGTTCGTTAGCCAGCCGAAGGCGCAGGATCCGTATTGCACGCCAAGGATTTCGGCGAATCCGCGCCGGGCATAGTCCGCGTTGCTCTCTCGCAGAAACGATTCCTTGTCGTTCGGCCCCACGTAGCACGTCTGTGCGGATTCCCACGTGCCGCCCGGGGGGACCGAGGCCCGCAGGACCAGACGCGTGGTCACGCCCGTATGCGATTCATTCTTGCGATTCAGATCCAGGGCGTCCGCCTGTACGACGCAGTCGGGTCGCTCACCGTCCGCCCCGTCCAGCGGAACCGTGAGAAAGGTGAAATACTTGTTTCCGGCGCCGTGCCACCAGAAGTGATCACCGGAGTCTCTCTTGTATTCGGTCAATGCCTTTTCGTTTGATGCGATCTTGCGGAAGGCGACCCCGTTCAGCTTGGGAAGGTCCGCTTCGCTGGAGGGGCTCACGGCCGTGTACACGTACCGGTCGTCCGCCCGGCTGTACTCCTGCCGGATACCCACCGGACCCCGCTGCGCGAGCCGGATATCCAGGGTCTCGTTCGTGAGGTTCTCCAGGGAGAGGTTCACGGCCAAATCATGTCGGCCCGACTCCACGGACTGGGGCTGCAGAGCGTACTCGCGGATCATTCGGAGCAGGGGGCGGTCCTCTCCGTCCACGACATCCAGCGTGAACCGGACGGCCTGTTCCTCTTCGCTGTCCGACCGCGATACCTGCCAGACGGCATCCTCCAGAGGGATCGTCTGCAGGTTCACCGTGATGGTCTCCAGGGCCAGAGAAACGTGTTCCGGGCCCTCCGAGCCCTTCTCCGGCTGGAGGAGTTCGTATCGTTTGTCACTGGCATACTTGGCGGCATAGTCCGTCAGAGTGGCCGTGCGGATCGCGGCGCCGCGCGGCGATAGCTCCAGACGCATGCGGTATGGGCTTTTGGGATCATCCGGCGGGGCCCCCAGCGCGACAGGCCCGATGTCCTCGGCCGAGACGGCGCGGAGCGCCTGGGTGGTCGCGGGCGAAGAGGTGACACCGGGGATGTTCGGGCGAGAGGTTGGCGCGGCATCGGCCGATTCTCCGCTCGCCTGGCCGGCGGGCACCGCTTCTGCCGGCGTCCCGGGGCGCGTCCTGGGCACGAGGTATCGCTGCGAGACCAGGATAAAGAGGAAGAACGCGGCGGTTGCCCACAGCATGGCCTGGATGAAGGAACGACGATCCACGGTCAAACCTGCTCCTCTGCGATCTTTGGTCTTCGATCGCGGGTGATTCCGGGATTCTCTCTCGCGGACGGCACGTACGTCCCCGCCGCAACGCTGCGCCATCCGCCGGGGGGCACGACGCTATCGGCCGTCCAGAAGACGGGTACCGAGAAAGTCGTCAAGCTCTGGGATGGCCAGGATCTTCCTGACCGTCTTCTCCACATCGTATTCGACTCGCACAAACTCGATGACCGCGTGCAAGTCGTCGCTCGTGGTCGCCGGGTCGTCGGCGGGCTCGTGCACCACCACGTAACTCGCCCGGATGTCGCGGTCGCGGGGCTGACCCACGCTGCCGACGTTGATGATCGCCTTCTCCTCGGACGTCAGCTCGTACCGATCCGCCTCCGCCAGGTCGCCCGGTGCGTCAAAATACGGATCGTCCAGGAACACGCCGGGAACGTGCGTGTGTCCGACAATACACGCGCGGTGGTTCGCGGCCAGCCGGTCGAAGTTCGCCAGAATCTTGTTGGGGTTCGTGTACACGTCTTCGGAGAACAGGTACTCGTTGACCGGCCGGCGGGGGGAGGCATGCACCAGCAGCAGCCCGTGCACCTCCATCCGCTCGGGCATGTTCCCCAGCAATTCCCATCGCCGGTTGCGAAGCGCCTTGCGGTCTTCGTCCTCCAGAACCTGCCGCGTCCAATAGGCTGCTCGCTCGGCGCTGACGTTGAAGTTCAGCGGCTCAAAGAATACCGCGATGTCATGATTGCCACAGACTGATTTCACGTCCCGCTCGATCAGAAGATCGAGGCACTCCAGGGGATTCGGCCCGTACCCCACAATATCCCCGCAGCAGTGGATCTCCCGAATGCCGCGCCGGTCAATATCCGTCAAGACGGCCGTCAGCGCTTCGATGTTGCTGTGGATGTCCGAAATAACGGCAAACATGCGGCAACCGGTCTCGTGTGGGCCATCGATCCTGCCGGGGTACGCTCCCCCCTCCCTTTCCGTACCCCGGTCGGGCTCCGGAGGGGTCCGGGACCGGGTGATGCTACTGGCGGGGCTAATTCCCGTCAACGCGGCCTGCCGCCGCGCCCGGCGCACCGTCTCAAGAGTCGCCGAGGCGGTCCACGATGGCCGGCAAGGCTTCGCCGGACGGGGAGGGGATGCCCACGTCCGCCTCAGATGTCAGGGGCGTGGCCTGCGGGTTGATCTCGACGATGGTGGCGCCACCCGCCCGGGCGACGTCGGCCAGCGAGGCGGCCGGATAGACCAGCGAGCTGGTTCCCACGACCAGCATCAGGTCGCACGACGCCGCTGCCCGTTCGGCCTGCGTCCAGACGTCCGCCGGCAGCATCTCGCCGAACCAGACCACGCCGGGGCGGGTCAGGGCGCCACAGGAGCCGCAGTGGGGAATGGTCTGGAGGTCTTTGTCGGTGGCGCGTGCCTCGTGTCCGCAGCGCGTGCATCGGTCGATCCAGATGTCGCCGTGGACGGCCAAGACGCGCCGGCTGCCGGCCTCCAGGTGGAGTCCGTCCACATTCTGCGTGATCAGGGTGAGTCCAGGTTTCCGCCGCTCGAGCCGTGCGAGCGCGTAATGCCCGGGATTGGGTTTGCAGGCCACCAGAAGGCGGCGCCGCCAAAGGTAGAACCGCCAAACCTCCTCCGGGTCGGCTGCGAACGCCTCGGGCGTGGCCAGCGTCTCCGGGCGTCTGCCTTCCCAGAGGCCGCCCACTCCGCGGAACGTCGGCACGCCGCTCTCCGCCGAGACGCCCGCCCCGGTCAGGCATGCGATGTGCTCTGCGCCGCGCAGAAGCTCCGCGACGCGCTCCACTGCGGGAAGAAGAGACTCGTTCACGGCCATGTGCATGCCTCGCTCGGGTCCGGCGCGGGTCCTGTATCGTCGGTGCCGTTGATTATCGCCCCGGTCGTGGCGAAAGAACAGGCATGAGGGTATGATCGGTTCGCCTGTCGGACGGATCACAATGGAGGCCTCGCGATGTCGCGCACACAAACGCCTTTCGATCCGCAGGCCATCACCCGCCCCGACCCGGTGCTGATGACCTACTACATCGTCGTTTCGGTGCTGACCACCGTCGCCTTTCCCGTGGCGATCATCGTCCTGTGGTGCAAGTACCACACGCTGCAGTACCGCTTTGACGACAAGGGCATCTCCATGTCCTGGGGCGTGCTGTTCCGCCGCGAAATCTACCTGACGTACCGGCGAATTCAGGACATTCATGTCACGCGCAACATACTGCACCGATGGCTCGGTCTGGCCACGATCTCTGTTCAGACGGCATCCGGCTCGGCCGGGGCGGAAATGAACATCGAGGGCATTCTGCAGGCGGAGGCCCTGCGAGACTACCTCTACGCGCAGATGCGCGGGGCCAGGGGCGACGCGGATGAGGAGACTCCGGCCGTTGCGGGAGACGCCGGCGACGAGACCCTGAAGGTCCTTTGTGAGATCCGCGATGAAGTGCGCCGGCTGGCGCGGCAGGGGAGGGCCGAGGCATGAGCGGCCGAACGGATCATGCGTCGCAGTGGATCTACCGGGGCGTCTGGCGCGTGCTCGTCGATTGGTTCCGCGTGCCGAAGGAACCGCCGACACTGCCCGTGGAACCGGGTGACGTCATCGAGACGTTCCAGCCGGCCCCGGGCTTCCTGCGGTACCTGAAGTTCTGGTTTTGGCTCGGCCTGTTGCCGCTGGACGTGGCCATCTTTGCTGGATGGATCGTCGTGACGGTCTTCGTGCCCTGGCTGGGCGTTCTGCTGTTTCCGGTGGCGTTCGTCCTGGCCGTTGTGCCGGACATCGTCGTGTACGTGGCCCTGCACCTGCGGTACGACACTACTTGGTACGTCATGACCCGGCGCAGTCTTCGCATTCGACGAGGGGTTTGGATCATACGGGAGGTCACGATCACCTTTGAGAACGTCCAGAACATTCATGTCTCGCAGGGCCCGGTGCAGCGGCACTTCGGTATCGCGGATGTGGTTGTCGAGACGGCGGGCGCGGGCAGCGATTCCCATGAGAAGGGCTTCCAGGTCACCAACCAGGGGCTGATCGAAGGCATCCAAGACCCCCAACATGTCCGAGCTCTCATCATGGCCCGGCTTCGGGAGTCCAAAACCGCCGGGTTGGGCGACGACGAGGCCGAATTTCGGCCGGGCCGGGCCTGGACCCCCCGGCACGCGGCCGTTCTCCGCGAAATACGCGATGCCCTCGCGGCAATCCCATCCTGAATCCTGCAGACCAGCCCGCCGCCGACGGATTTCTCTGTCATTCCACGCCCCGGTCCGGGTCTAATAGGGTGGTCATGACCGGGACCCTGGTCATCGCGGGTGGCAAACGGGTGGATGTTTCGGCCAGCGAGGAGACGAGGCTTTGGTCGGCCTGTGCCGACGGAGATGCGGCTGCCTTCGCTCGGCTTGTGGCCACCCACCAGGACCGCGTTGCCCGGCTTGCCTATCGACTGGCGGGATGGGCTGGCGAGGTTGAGGACATCGTTCAGGACGTGTTCCTGGCGGTCTGGACCCATCGGGCCCGCTTTCGCGGGGAGTGCCGGCTTTCCACCTGGCTGGCCGCTCTGACTGTGAATCAGTGTCGCAACCGGCATCGTCTGAGGTGGTTACGGTTGCTTCGACACGCGGCACCGGATGC
>JAFGJQ010000405.1 GCA_016929015.1 Phycisphaerae bacterium
CCCGACCTGCGGCCGGATCGAAGTGGACCTGCTGAAGCTGGTGCAGGACGTGCGTCGCAAGCTGGCGGACATCCGCACACCGTTGAAGGTGGCCGTCATGGGTTGCGTGGTGAACGGCCCGGGCGAGGCCGAGGGCGCCGACGTGGCCGTGTTTGCGGGGAAGGGCAGGGGTGTGATCTGCGTCCAGGGTGAACAGGTTCGCACCGTCTCCGAGGCCGAGATCCTCGATGCGCTGTACGAAGAGTGTGTTCGCCTCGCCGCTCGCGTGGAGGCGGGCGAAGTTCAACTCACGCACGCGGCGGTCCGTATGGTTCCGTTGGAGGGATCGAGTCCGCTTCCCGTTGCCAAGCGGTAGGCGGATCAGCCGGCTGCATCAGTGCGGCACGCCGTCGGCCAGCCCGCGGAACTGCAGCGCGTAGAGCATTTCCAGGTATCGGCGCGTTTCCTGCCGCTCCAGGTTCGTGACGTACTTCCAGAAGCCGTAGATGCGGGCCAGCGTCATCATTCGTTGCCCGTAGAGCTGCCACGTGTACCGGGTTTCGATCCGCTTCATGGCCCCGTTGGATATTCCTTCCCATTCCTTGGGGTCAACGGCGGCCCGATCCAGGAAGTCCGCGATCTTCTGGGCCGACTGGTCCCCGTGGTTCGGGTCGATGTGGAACCCGGACACGCCGTCCTCGATGATCTCGAGCGGCCCGCCGTACCGGGTGGCAAACGTGGGCAGCCCGGAGGTCATGGCCTCGATCACGCTCAGGCCGAAGGCCTCGAACAGTGCCGGTTGGACGAACACGCCTCGGGTGTCCGCCACACGGCGGTAGAGCGCGCCCACCAGCCGCCGGTTGGATTGAAAGCCTACCCAGCGAATCTGCCCTTCCAGCCGATGCTCGTCGATGAGCCGGTGCAGGGTCAGGATCTGGTCGCGCTCCTCGTCGTCCAGCGACAGGTTCGGGTCGATGTGTCCGCCGACGATCAGCAGATTGGCCAGCTCCCGCAGCCGCGGGCACCGGCCGTACCAGTCCACCAGGCCGTTGATGTTTTTGATCCGGTCCAGCCGGGCCATCGTGAAGACGACGGGCTTGGTTGCGTCCTCAAAGTGGCTTCGCGAGGGCGAGCCGTTGCCGTCGCCGAACATGACCGCCTCCGCCTCCCCGCGCATGCGTTTGGTTCGTCGCTTCTTTTGCGTGTAGGGGAAGTAGATGTCCGGGTCCGCGCCCGGCGAGACCACGTTGAACTTCGGATCGTACACGTCGACGCCGTTCACCACCCGATAGAGTCCCGGCATGGTAAACGACGAATAGCTCTCATACTGGCCTACGCTGTCCGGCGTACCGGCGATCTCCTGATACGTGCTGGTGACGATGAAGTCCGCCGTGTTCATGGCGATCAGGTCGGCCGTGAACTGGCACGAGAAGTGATAATGACCGTCATTGTCCCGCCAGTACAGATCGGAGAAGAGATACTTCGTCTTCTCCAGGGCATGTGCGATGTTGCACTGGGTGACCTGCATGCGACGCGACATGAGCGATGCCACCAGGTTGCCGTCGGAGTAGTTTCCGATGAGCAGCGCGGGCCGGCCACCCAGTTCCGCCAGGACCTCTTTCTCCGCTTCGATGGCAAACTGTTCCAGGTAAGGCCAGACTTCGAACCGGCTGATCCAGTGGGGCACGATCTCGCCGGCGCGATCCCGGAACGGCACGCGGAGGATACGGGCATGCGTGGTGCCGGTGATGTGCTCCAGACGCTGGTTGCACGTCGTGTTCCCGGCATCGGGAATCAGGCGGGTCACCACCAGGATGCGCGGTTCGATCTCGATGCCCTGCTGGTCCATCCGATGGTGCATCTCCTTCTCCAGGGCCCGGACCTGGTCGAGGATGTACACCACCTGCCCGCCGGTGTCCGGCTTGCCCAGCACGTTGGCTTGCCCGAAGTACCCGTGCGGTGAGAGGATCACAATGCTGAAGATCATGGGGATTCGGGACAGGAACTCCTCGAACACCTCCGGCGACGGCGCCTCCAGAATGTCCGAGAGCAATCGCAGCGTGTCGCGCATGCGAGCGACCGTTTTGCCCCAGCCCGGCTCAAACCCGAAGCCGGCCATGCGTTCGCTCACGTCGTCCCAGCAGGCGTCCTGCCGCTGGGCCGAGAGGAACTCTTCCGCCTTTCGCACGGCCCGCCGAAGCTCCGTCACGTCCCGAACGCGCTGGTTCAGCATGAGATGCATGCCCCGCACGTGATGCACGCGCAGAAATTCCAGTAGCGTCTGGTCACCCGTATCCAGGTTCTGGAACATTTCGCTGGAGAGCCGCCGGTTGAGGAACTGAACGCCCTGTCCCACGGATCGAGACTCGCGCAGCCGGGGGAACCCGCGGTTGAACGGCGTCAGATCAATCTCGAGAGGCCAGTCATCCGACGCCGCGCCGCGGACCTGCCGCTCCTTGAACGCAAGAAACTCCGAGACGGGAATCTCCTCCACGTCGGCAGACTCCGCGTGAAAACGCAGGTACTGCCACCGCCCGATCGCCGGCCGCACCGCCAGCGCAACCCAGGGCGGATCCAGAACGGCCTCCTGCGCCGCGCCGATGGCGTTTCCCAGCGGTGAATCGGCCAGATCCCCGTCACCATTGGATGCGCAGTACGCCCGCAACCCGTCCGTCAGGTCCGAGCGAAGCAGGAACGGACGCCCAAGGGAAATGAAGTGCTGGAACAGCGAATACGCCTGCTCGCGGTGTGACGCCAGGAACTCAGTCAGATGGTTACTCATTCTCACCCTCGATCAACTCGGGAATTCGGATTTCCCCGAAGAAGTTGTAATGGTCGATTCCTTCCACGATGCCCCAGGCGTAGTCTCCTTCGGCGAAATAGATGCGCGGCTCACCGCGCAGATGGTCCAATTCCTCATCGTGGTTGCCCACCACCACGGCCAGCGTGTTTCCCGTCAGCATCTCCTCGTCATTCCCGGAATCGCCCGCCACGAGACAGTGCTCCAGCGGGAAGCCCCATTTGTAGGCGAAGTACCGCAGGGCCATGCCCTTGGACGCCCGAATGGGAAGCAAATCCAGGTAGGCTCCGTGGGAGTAGATCACGCGGGCGTGCAGGTTGGAGCGACGGAGCTTTCGCACGATGTCGCGAACCTTCGGCGGGTTGTTTCGGCTCGTGAAATAGCTGATCTTATACGGCCCCTGCCCTTCCGGCGGCTGGAGCTTCAGCCCGGCAATCCCCTTCATCGCCTTGCGAAGCCCGTCCGGGTTCCAGCGATAGCTCAAATGCTCCGTCCAGCCCGTGTCCTCCACAAGACGCGATCCGTAGTGGATGGCGCTGCCGACGCCCGTGATCAGCAGTTGCGGCGTCGGGATTTTCCACTCGTTCAGCACTTCCTGCGTCAGATCGAGGCTCCGGCCGGTCGCAATCCCGAACGCCACGCGGTCACCCGCTTCCCGTACCCGTTGCAGCAGCGCCTGCAAACCTCTCCGGTCACCGATCAGCGTATTATCGATGTCGGACACCACGATGCGATCGGCCGTGATGAGCCGGCTCTTCTTGCTGTAGAACGCCCGCTTTCGCTCGGCCTGCGCCATGGTGGGCTTGGCCGCCTTTACGTATCGATTCACGTGCGCTGACCACGAGAAAGTATTGTTCGCGCCACGGATTCCCGCCCGGGACCATCGTTTCCACTGGTCACGATCCGAAACGGCCTTCAGCAGCGCATCGCCCATACCGGGGACGTCCAGCGGGTCGATCAACACCCCGTTCTGGCACGCCTCCAGAATGTCCCGGGGGCCGCCGTCCTCGGTTGCCACGATCGGCAGCCCGCTGGCCGCAGCCTCGATCAGCGTCAGCCCGAACGGTTCCGTCAACGCCGGATTGATGAGAACGCCACGCGTGCTTGCGGCCAGCCGGTACAGGTCAGGCACGTCATCCGCTTGGTGATGCTTCGGATACGCGATCCGGCCGTACAGGTTGTAAAAATCGACCAGATAGAGGATTTCCTGCAGGACTTCCCGCGTTCCCTTGTCCATTTCTCGCATGTCCTCGCGAGTGCCCGCCACCACCACCAGGTTGGCCGCTTCCTGCAGACGCGGGTTCTCACCATATGCGCGAATCAGCGTGGGGATGTTCTTGCGCGGGTCCGGCCGGGACAGGGCCAGTATCATTGGCTTGTCCGGGTTCATCAGGAACGGCACGATCTGCCTGAATATCGGCGCGTTCCGAGCGTCACGCCGGGAGGGCGGACGAAACCGACTCAGATCCACGCCCGGCGGAATAACCACCATCCGATTGGGCTGATAGTTGTCGTACTGGGCGTATTGCTCATCCACCTCTTGCCGGGTGCTGGCCACGACGAACCCCGCGTGGTCCAGCGCGGTCTCCTCCGCTTCAATACGCCGCGAAATCTTGTACCGCTTCTCAATGGTTTCGGCCTTCATCCCGCCATCGAGCAGCCGTTGGCGCTTGACACGCCCCAGCGAGTGCCCGGTGAAGGCCATTGGCAGATGCAGCAACGCCGCCAGCCGCGAACAGACGAACCCGGCGTCCGCGTAATGGGCGTGTAGCAAATCCGGAACACGATCCTGCGATCGAAAGTACTGGACGATGTTGTCCACGAAGCCGTCCACATGGGGCCAGAGGGACTCCTTCGGTATGTAGTGAGCCGGCCCGCACTCGATTCGGACGATCTGGGCACCGGATGCCAGATCCTCAAAGGGCTCCGCATACCCGGCGTCTACCCGCGGATCTTCGATGAGCCGCGTGATCAGATCTACCTGGGCCACATCCGGGTGCTCAACCAGGGTCTGGGCGAGTTCCACCACGTACTTCGTCTGGCCCCCGGTGTCGGCATCCCGACCGAGTTCCAGGTTGGTCCCGCGAATCAGCCCGTGTGGGCTGATCAGCACGATGTATCGCCCTTCTTCGCTGGGCATGTCGGTCCTCCCGCCGTCCAGCTTGCCTGCGTGAACCTCCGTCCGATGCGAAACCGCGCTAGACCGACCCTCGTTTGCCTGGCGAAGCCGCCGCCGCGCTTAACGTTCCGCCAATACTCAGCTTAACCGAGATGCCGGCTACCCGCAAGCGATCCCGGAAACGGGTGGGGACGAGAATTCACAGGTGGGAACGGGGGGCAACGCACGTTCGGATCGCAAGCTGTGGGCAGAAGTGGACCTGCCACGGGTGGCCCCTGACGGCAGCATACGGTCACTCGGCCGAACTCGGCTTGAATCGGGCGACCAGCTCCGCCAGTTCATCTGCGATGGCCGGCATCGCGCCGGAACGCGTGACCATTAACGTCCCGACCTCATTGGCAAACGCGGTGGCCGCGCTCAGGGGCCACTGGCGTAGAATGCCGGAGATGAAAGCCGCCGTGAACGCATCGCCGGCCCCCACGGCGTCCACCACCTCGACGTCCCGGCCCGGCGCATCCACGACTTCGTCCGGCCCGACCACAAGGCATCC
Organism: Phycisphaerae bacterium; assembly: GCA_016929015.1. Taxonomy (GTDB): domain Bacteria; phylum Planctomycetota; class Phycisphaerae; order UBA1845; family UBA1845; genus JAFGJQ01. The sequence goes on from JAFGJQ010000405.1 coordinate 5,449, forward strand.
GTGCTCGGATCGCGTGATGCAGACGATCTGGACCCCGAACCCCCGCTGCAGGGCCGCTGCGAATTCCTGCGGCTCCGACGTGCCGATCTGAAGCAGGCTGGCCAGAACGCCGACCTCATCGCTGTTGAGCTTGACCACCGCCGCCGCCTGGAGTGATCGCTCGATCCACTCTCGCCGATACCAGAGTTGGCGCAGGTTCACATCGTACACAATGAGAGCGTTGCGGGCCGCGGCGAGGCAACGGTGGATGGTCTCGCGGCTAGTATCGCCGCGCTGGGCCAGAGTGCCGAAACAGACCGCTGACGCACCGGCCAGGACCTGCTCCAACTCCTCAGCAAATGCGAGGTAGTCCCAGGCCACGTCCTCGTGAATCACGAAGGTGGGACGATCCGGGTTGGCCGTGCTGACGGTGACTTTGCCGGTGGGCCGATCGGGGTCCGTCTGGATGCGCTGCGTGTCGAGCCCTCGTTCATCGAGGTACTTGCGGAGCTCACGCCCCAACACGTCATCCCCCACCCGCGACACCACGACGCCGTGATGGCCGAGTTGAGCGGCTTGATATGCCACGTTGGCGGGTGCCCCGCCCGGCCGCCGCGAGTCCGGGAAAC